>NZ_SRTP01000050.1:0-576 GCF_004791945.1 Mesorhizobium sp. M3A.F.Ca.ET.175.01.1.1
GTTGAAGACAGGCCCGCCCTTGGGACTCCCCGGGGGAAAGCCGAAGGTCATTGCGGCGAGCTCGACCGCGTCTCCCGCGGCGCGCATGACGGGCGCCGGGTCGTTGATGCGGATGTCGTCAGCCTGGGGCAGGTCGAGCTCGGTTTGGTGGCTCGGGATTCTGAGGGCCAACTCGGCCATCATCCGGCAGTATTCCGCCCAGGCGATATGCTGCTCATAATCGTTACACATGCGAACCCCTCAGGAGCCACGATACGCTCTTCGAGCGGATTGAGGCGGGCCAAGCAATCAGCCACTCAATTCGCGTTGGCGGTTTCGGTTCGGGGGCCGTTTTCCCTGACGATCGGAACAAGTAAAGCGCATCCGGGGTTGATGGCTGCAACTGCGTTGGAGGGCACATTGAAGAGCTACATCGTTGAAATCATGTCGGGTGGGAGCGCGACATCCCACCAGATCGCCGCTGCAGAGACGCCCTTGCAGGCAGCGCGCGCAGCCACTGGCCGCGACGTCTGGGACAGGCGCGAAGAGACGACATGGGTCCGCGTGACGGACGAGGCCGATGGGGTCGTCTATTCG
>NZ_SRTP01000051.1:0-574 GCF_004791945.1 Mesorhizobium sp. M3A.F.Ca.ET.175.01.1.1
CGGGTGGCCCCGCCAGACCGTGTTAGGATCAAGGACCTCGCCCTTCATCCCGAAGCAGTCGACATCCGCCACGGATCCCTTACCCATCACCACCGCGTAGTGGACTAAGACGGCCGGCGCCAGGGTGCAGCCATCGCCGATGCGGATGTAGTCGGACTTGAATGCGCCCTCCTCCAGCGAGTGCGCCTGGATGACGCAGCCCTCGTTGAGCGTCACGTCGTCGCCGATCTCCACCAGCGACCGCTCGGTGATGATGCAGCCGCCGTCATAGAGGCGCAACCCGACCTTCACGCCCAGCATGCGCAGGATGATCGGCCGGAACGGGGTGCCGGTGAACAGGCCCATGATCGGCGAATCGGACAGCTTCCAGTGACGTTCGTGCCGCCAGAAGACAGGGTCGTAGATTGTCGCCATCCTGGGCTTCAGCCGGCGGAAGCCGAGGCTGGCGCGCTCCAGGAAGATGTAGAACGGGATGCCGATCGCCGTGGTCAGCATCACCGCCGCGAACATCGCTGTCTGCCCCCATTCGGTATAGTAGTTGAGCGCGCGGTCCCAGATGGCGAGCGTCAGGAAC
>NZ_SRTP01000052.1:0-570 GCF_004791945.1 Mesorhizobium sp. M3A.F.Ca.ET.175.01.1.1
TCATCGTCGCCTACCGCCGCGACAAGTCGCCGGTCTATGCCCGCGACCTCAAGGCCGACGGCGCCATGGCGGTGCTTTTGAAGGACGCCATGCAGCCCAACCTGGTGCAGACGCTGGAGAACAATCCCGCCTTCGTGCATGGCGGCCCGTTCGCCAACATCGCGCATGGCTGCAACTCGGTCGTCGCCACCACGACGGCGCTCAAGCTTGCCGACTACGTCGTCACCGAAGCCGGCTTCGGCGCCGACCTCGGCGCCGAGAAGTTCTTCGACATCAAGTGCCGCAAGGCGGGGCTGAAGCCGGCGGCGGCCGTCATCGTCGCCACCGTGCGGGCCATGAAGATGAATGGCGGCATCAAGAAGGAAGAGCTCGGCAAGGAGAACATCGAGGCGGTCAGGAAGGGCTGCCTCAACCTCGGCCGCCACATCGAGAACGTCAAGCAATTCGGCGTGCCGGCGGTGGTGGCGATCAACCACTTCACCACCGACACCGAGGCCGAGGTCCAGGCGATGAAGGACTTCGTCAAGGCGCAGGGCGCCGAGGCGATCCTGTGCAAGCACTGGGCGCAGG
>NZ_SRTP01000053.1:0-570 GCF_004791945.1 Mesorhizobium sp. M3A.F.Ca.ET.175.01.1.1
TCATCGTCGCCTACCGCCGCGACAAGTCGCCGGTCTATGCCCGCGACCTCAAGGCCGACGGCGCCATGGCGGTGCTTTTGAAGGACGCCATGCAGCCCAACCTGGTGCAGACGCTGGAGAACAATCCGGCCTTCGTGCATGGCGGCCCGTTCGCCAACATCGCGCATGGCTGCAACTCGGTGGTCGCCACCACGACGGCGCTCAAGCTTGCCGACTACGTCGTCACCGAAGCCGGCTTCGGCGCCGACCTCGGCGCCGAGAAGTTCTTCGACATCAAGTGTCGCAAGGCGGGGCTGAAGCCGGCGGCGGCCGTCATCGTCGCCACCGTGCGGGCCATGAAGATGAATGGCGGCATCAAGAAGGAGGAGCTCGGCAAGGAGAACATCGAGGCGGTCAGGAAGGGCTGCCTCAACCTCGGCCGCCACATCGAGAACGTCAAGCAGTTCGGCGTGCCGGCGGTGGTGGCGATCAACCACTTCACCACCGACACCGAGGCCGAGGTCCAGGCGATGAAGGACTTCGTCAAGGCGCAGGGCGCCGAGGCGATCCTGTGCAAGCACTGGGCGCAGG
>NZ_SRTP01000054.1:0-570 GCF_004791945.1 Mesorhizobium sp. M3A.F.Ca.ET.175.01.1.1
CTTCGCGGCCGCCTGATAGCCGTCGAGCACCGCGCGCACGGCGCCGTCGCCGATCGAATGCACGGCGATCTGCAGGTCGCGCCTGTCGGCCTCGACCGCCACCTCGGCGAAATGCTCAGGCGAAAACAGCGGCTCGCCGCGCCAGCCCGGACGGTCGGCATAGTCGTCGACCATCACCGCCGTCCAGGAGTCCAGCACGCCGTCATAGAAGACCTTGACCATGCCGGACGACAGCCACTCGGAATTGTAGGCGGCCGCCATGCGCGAGGCTTTTTCCAGCATGTCCAGCTTCATGAAATTCTTGAAGTGGAACGGGATCTTGGTGCGGCACAGCAGCCGCCCTTCTTCTTCCAGCCCAGCGAGCAGCTCGAGCTGATAGAGGTTGCCGTCCATGTTCTGGATCGAGGTGATGCCGTGCTTGGCGCACCATTCAAGGCCGCGATGCATCAGGTCGCGATCGGCTGCCAGCTCCTTCACGGAAGGATAGGGATCCGGCTCGGCGCCTTCGAGGCCAAGCCGCGTCCGGTTCGCTCCGTAATGATCGAGGACCGGCCCGAACGCCTCGCCCTC
>NZ_SRTP01000055.1:0-564 GCF_004791945.1 Mesorhizobium sp. M3A.F.Ca.ET.175.01.1.1
CGTTCTTCAGCTCCTCGTCGAAATGGAGCTCGAGCGTTGGAACGGAGCAACCGATCGCCCGGGCCACCGTCTCTTTGCTGTCGCCACAGGAGACCATCAGTTCGACGGTGCGGCGCATCGCGGCGGTTGGCTGGAACGCCGGCCGACCGCGGCCGCGCTTGGGTGTCTTCATGCTGGCTCGATCGACAAACCGCCGATTATTTTCGGGTTTTGAGCGCCACAATCCCGTTTTTCAGGGTGGCTAAAAAATTTTGTGAACATGAGCCCCGGGCGGTTCGACCCCCGGTTCGCCCCAGAGATCGAGACCCCCCCCGGTTCAGCGTGGGCCAGACTGCTCTGGATCGTGAGGTTCAGTCGACGCGATGACACGGTCATGGAATTCGCCTTCGACCTGGATCTCGCCGATGATCTCGAGTCGGAGAACGTTTGGTTTCCTCTGACCATCGAGGTCGAAGGAGACGCGGGTGACGCCTTGGAGCGGAGCACCGTTCATCTCGATGCTGCACAGGGCTGGCGTCTCACCAACCTTGATCTTGAATGTGTTCTTCATCAGAACGCCTGTCT
>NZ_SRTP01000056.1:0-559 GCF_004791945.1 Mesorhizobium sp. M3A.F.Ca.ET.175.01.1.1
GTCCGCAAGATCGAGGCGCGGGACAAGAAGGTATTCGCCGGTGCGAAGCTCGCGTTGGCGCGCCGCTTCGGCAACTCATACCGCGTCGAGATCCGCTTCTTGAGCATCGCTGCCGGTGTTCACCCGTCGATCCCGTATATTCTGAAGGGCGAATACGCCCGCCTGCGGAATGCCCGCATCGCCAATCCCGCTCGTTTTCCTGGCCAGAGCTTCCCTCGCCGCAAGGACCAGGAGCCCGGCCAACCGATCACCTATCCCGCCCTCATCATAAACGCGCTCTGATGTCATCCGTCGCCGCCTTCGACACCATTTCGCAGCGTCTGACTGCAAATTGGACGTCGACTCCGCTCGTTTTCGAAAACGATCACTATGACCTGCCGAATGCGGCGGCGGCGTTCGTCTATGTCGAGATCTGGGCGATCCCCGGCGGGTTCGATCAGGCGTCGATCGGTGCCGGTGCCCGCGACGACAATCTCTGGCGCGAACACGGCACGCTCGACATGCACGTCATGGTGCCGAAGGGGACCGGAAGCCGAGACGGTCGCGACAAAGCTGGACA
>NZ_SRTP01000057.1:0-539 GCF_004791945.1 Mesorhizobium sp. M3A.F.Ca.ET.175.01.1.1
CGTTGCCGCGGTGGCGGCCGGTGCCTTCTACCTTCTGACAAGAGAGAAAACCAAGGACCTCAACGATTCCCTGAAGGAACAGCGGCAGGCCATTCTTGATGTGGCGAGCGCCTATGATCTCGCAAAGATCAGCGCTGACAACTACAACAAGTCGCGCGGCATCTATGCGGGTGCCGCCGCTCGGCAAGGTCAGCGCGATCTTGGCACGGCTGCACGTTCCGAAGACATCGACGTCCTTAATGACCTCGCCCGCTTCGTTGTGCCCGGCTACCATCAGGCCGGCTTTTACCAGGCTCGCTCGCAGTTTTCAGCCTTCAATGGTCCTATCAGCGCGTTCTCGAAGGACTTCGACTACGACGAATTGGCGAAGGGCGTACGCGATATCACGGCGCAGAACCCGGCTCTGCAGGAAACCGGCGACAAGATCCTCAATCTAGCGAAGGTAGGCCATGAGGCGGCGGCGGCTTTCAGGGAGGGTGCCGACAACCTGGCGCGCATCAATGCTCGCGCCCCGAGCCTTACCGACGCTCAGCTTGGAC
>NZ_SRTP01000058.1:0-538 GCF_004791945.1 Mesorhizobium sp. M3A.F.Ca.ET.175.01.1.1
GCCCCTCCATCGGTCACCAGGATCGTCTCGCTGCAACCGATCGCGAAACGGCCCTCCTCGTCGGTCAGGAACAGCGGCATGTGCAGCGCCATGTTGGGCCGCAGCACATTCTGGCCGCCCGGCTCTAAGCTGGTGTAGCCCCGCGTCGACCAACCGAGACCGCATGAATAGCCAACGCGCTGGCGGAATGTCTGCGGACGGCCAGCCCGCTCTACGACCCCTCGTGCGGCAGCATCGACGTCTCCGGTCAATGCCCCGGGCATCGCAGCTGCGATCGCCGCTTCCAACGCTGCGTTCGAGAGTTCATACAGAGCCGTGGCCTCGGCATGTCTGCCGTAGATTGCGGAGCGCACTAGCCCGGCGGCGTAATCATGAACCCTTCCGCCGACCTCGATGTAGGCGACGTCGCCCTGTTTGAGGCGGTTGTTGCCGGACTTCGCGTGCCCTACGGCTGTGTGATTTCCGAATAAAATCCCGAACAAAGTCGCGTCTACCCCCGTGGACTCTACGGCCGCCGCTATCGTCCAGGCGGCCGTAG
>NZ_SRTP01000005.1:0-324962 GCF_004791945.1 Mesorhizobium sp. M3A.F.Ca.ET.175.01.1.1
AGAAGATGGCGGCCAGGCTCACCTATGGCGACGGCACCGTGAAGACCATCCCGATCGTCTGCCGCATCGATACGCTGGACGAACTCGACTACTTCAAGAACGGCGGCATCCTGCAATACGTGCTGCGGGATCTGGCTGCGTAATCAAACATCAACGATCTCAGCATGATAGGGAGAAGAACCGTGACAAAAGCCGTTCCCGCCACCCTGATACCCGGCGACGGCATCGGTCCTGAAATCTCGGATGCCGTGGTCCAGATTCTCGACGCCGTCAACGCGCCGTTCGAATGGGACCGTCAGTTTGGCGGCCTGGCAGGCATCGAACAGGGCGGCGAGCCCATGCCGCAGGCCACGCTCGACAGCATCCGCCGTACCAAGCTGGCTCTGAAGGGTCCGCTGACGACGCCCGTCGGCGGAGGCTTCCGCTCCGTCAATGTGCGGTTACGGGAGACGTTCGGACTGTATGCCAATGTTCGTCCGGCCAAGACGCTGGTCTCCGGCGGGCGCTATGACGACATCGATATCGTGCTGATCCGCGAGAATCTCGAAGGTCTTTACGTCGCCTTCGAGCACTTCATCCCGGTGGGCGACGATCCGCAGGCGGTGGCGATCTCGCAGGGCATCAACACCAAGGCCGAATGCCGGCGCATCGTGAAATACGCCTTCGACTATGCGCTGGCCAACGGGCGCAAGAAGGTCACGGTCGTACACAAGGCGAACGTGCTGAAGGCGCTCACGGGCATTTTCCTCGCCGCCGGCAAGGAAATCGCTAAGGAATATGAAGGCCGCGTCGCGATGGACGACCGCATCGTCGACGCCTGCGCCATGCAGCTCGTCATGAAGCCCGAGCAGTTCGATGTCATCGTGACCACCAATCTGTTCGGCGATATTCTTTCCGACCAGATCGCCGGCCTGGTTGGCGGTCTCGGCATGGCGCCGGGAGCCAATATCGGCCCCGACGCCGCGATCTTCGAAGCGGTCCACGGGTCAGCTCCCGACATCGCGGGCAAGGGGATCGCCAATCCGTTGGCCTTGCTGCTTGCTGCCTGCCTCATGCTGGAACATGTTGGCGAGGGTGCGAAGGCAGAGGCGATCCGCAAGGCGGTGGACACTGTCCTGAACACCGACAACATCCGGACCGGCGACCTCGGCGGCAATACCTCAACGAAGGACTTCGCGGCAGCGATCGTAAAGCGACTGGCATGACACAAACGCAAACAACGAATGCTCCTCCCGAGCAAGACAAGCGGACCGAAATGCGGATGGTAAAAGGATCAGACCTTCTCGTTGCCGCCCTCGAGAACGAGGGGGTGGATCGAATTTTCGGAGTGCCCGGCGAAGAGAATCTCGACGTTGTCGAGTCGCTGCGCAATTCGAAGATCCAGCTTATCCTGACCCGGCATGAGCAGGCCGCCGCATTCATGGCCGCCACCTACGGACGCCTGACCGGAAGGCCGGGCGTCTGCATTTCCACCTTGGGACCGGGTGCTCTCAATTTTTCGACGGGTGCGGCCTATGCCCATCTCGGCGCGATGCCGATGGTCATGATCACGGGCCAGAAGGCGATCATGAGCAGCCGCCAGGCGCGCTTCCAGATCGTCGATGTCATCGCCTCGATGAAGCCGTTGACCAAGATGACCCGCCAGATCGTCAGTGCCGCCAGCATTCCCACGATTGTGCGGGATGCCTTCCGCACCGCGATGGAGGAGCGGCCCGGCCCGGTCCATCTCGAATTGCCTGAAGACATCGCCGGCGACGAGGTGGAGGCCGTGCCGGTGGTGCCGGTCCATCCGATCGAGATTCCGGTTGCGCATCGCACCGCGCTCGACCGCGCCGCCGAGATGATCATCCAGGCCAAGCGTCCGCTGATCATGTTCGGCGCCGCGGCCAGCCGGCCGCGCGGGACCTATGGTATCTCGAGCTTCGTGCGGCGCACCGGCATCCCGTTCTTCAATACGCAGATGGGCAAGGGCACGGTGCCCGGCGGCTCCAACCTCTACATGGGCACCGCCGCGCTATCCGAGCGTGACTACGTGCACGATGCGGTCGACAAGGCCGACCTGATCATCTCGATCGGACACGATACGGTCGAGAAGCCGCCCTTCATCATGGGGCCGAAGGGACCGAAGGTGATCCATGTCGGCTATACGCCGGCGACGGTCGAGCAGGTCTTCTTCCCGCATGCCGAGGTGGTGGGCGATGTCGGCCCGAGTCTCGAACTTTTGGCGGACCGGATCGAAGGCAAACTGCCCAACGCCGCCGCCCTGCTGCCGCTGCGCCAGGAGATCCTGGCCAAGATCGCGGATCGCGCCGACGAGGACCGCTGGCCGGTGACGCCGCAGCGCCTCGTCCACGACATTCGCGGGGTGATCCCCGAGAATGGCATCCTGGCGCTCGACAACGGCATGTATAAGATCTGGTTCGCGCGCAACTACCGGACCTATGTCGCCAACACCGTGCTGCTCGACAACGCGCTGGCGACGATGGGCGCGGGGCTGCCCTCGGCCATGATGGCTGCCATGCTCTACCCGAATCGCCGCGTCATGGCGGTGTGCGGCGACGGCGGCTTCATGATGAACAGCCAGGAGCTGGAGACGGCGGTTCGGCTTAAGCTGAACCTCGTCGTGCTCATCCTCGACGATGGCGCCTACGGCATGATCCGCTGGAAGCAGGCGGTCGACAACTTCCCGGACTTCGGCCTGACCTTCAGCAATCCGGACTTCGTGACCTATGCGCAGGCCTATGGCGCGAAGGGCACGCGGGTCCAGTCCCTGGAGGAGTTCGCGCCGACGCTCGAAGCCGCCTTCCAGGGCGGAGGGGTTCATGTCGTGGCGGTGCCGATCGACTATTCGGAAAACATTCGCGTGCTCATCGACGAACTGCGGGGGCGTACGTCGAAGCCTGCGGATGCCTGATCAAGTTGCACGGGCGGAGGCCGTGCGAGGCTAGAGCACTTCGCGTTTCGGAGGAAAGCGGAAATGTTTTAGCCGGACCGCCCCCAGGGCGGTTGTAACAAGGAATTGGCTTCTTGATTGGCCAGGCACCGTCGGGGTGCCCGGGCGGGGAAGCTTTTGCCTCCGCGATGAATGAGGTCCCGCGCCAAGGCACAGGACCGAAGGCGCGAGACAGGAGATTTGAGCATGACACCATTCACCTTCCAGGCGCCGTCCAACATTCTTTTCGAGGCAGGGGCATCGAAAAAGATCGCTGAACTCGTCAAGGGTTATGGCGCCAGGCATGTTCTGCTTGTCACCGACAAGGGCGTTCGAGGCGCGGGGCTGACCCGGAGCGCGGAAGCGGCGCTCACCGAGGCCGGCATCGCCTTGACCGTGTTCGAGGACGTGGTCGCCGATCCGCCTTCGCATGTGATCGAAGCGGCGGCGGAACTGTGCCGCGGGCAGGGCGTCGACGTCGTCGTCTCGATCGGCGGCGGCAGCGCGCTCGACACTGCCAAGCTCGTCGCCTATCTCGCCAAGACGCCGGACAAGCTCGACGACATCTATGGCGTCGGCATGGCCAAGGGCGAGCGCCTGCCGTTGCTGCTCGTGCCGACGACGGCCGGAACGGGATCGGAGGTGACGCCGATCGCGATCGTAACAACGCCGACGACGGAGAAGAAGGGCGTGGTCTCGCCGCGTCTCATCCCGGACTGGGCGATCCTCGACCCCGAATTGACGCTGGGCCTGCCGCCGCATGTGACGGCGGCGACCGGCATCGACGCCATGGTGCATGCGATCGAGGCCTATACGAGCAGGGTCAAGAAGAACCCGATGTCCGACCAGCTCGCGCGCAAGGCGCTGGAACTCTTGTCGGCCAACATCCGGACCGTCTTCACGAATGGCCAGGATCTGGAGGCACGCTCACGCATGCTGCTCGGCTCGATGCTGGCCGGCATGGCCTTCGCCAACGCGCCGGTCGCCGCCGTGCATGCGCTGGCTTATCCGATCGGCGCGATCTTCCACGTGCCCCACGGCCTGTCGAATGCGCTGGTCTTGCCGCATGTGCTGGAATTCAACCGTCCGGCGGCTTCGGTGCTCTACGCCGAGCTGCTGGCGATCGTGAAACCCGACCATCGTCCGGCGTCCGCGACCGAGGCCGCTGCCGCCTTCATCGACGAGATGACCGCGATCTGCCGCGACTGCGAGGTGCCGGACACGCTGTCGGCGGTGGGAATTGCGGAAAAAGACCTGGCCAAGCTGGCCGAGGACGCGATGAAGCAGACGCGGCTGCTGGTCAACAATCCGCGGGAGCTCACGCATGAGCAGGCGTTCCAGATCTACGCCGACGCGCTCGCCGGACGCCGTGCGGCGGCCTGATCGGGAAGGGCGAAGCAAGCCATGGCCGACAGGCAAGACAAGCAGCCGGAGCTTTCCCAGATGTTCGTTCGCATGAGCGACGCCTGGCGCGAACAGATGGAGAAGGCGGCGGCGGCAGGCAAGATGTGGTCGGATTCCATGATGCCGTTTCTGACCACGCGCGCGGCCGACAGCAGCCTTTTCGCGGCAGCACAGGGCGGTGAGATATCGGAAGCGATCAAGCGCATGGCCGAGGGCCCGCAGCTCGCCGACATGCTGAGCCTGGACAAGCAGATCTATGCGGTGATGGCGGCCTGGATCGAGGTCCAGCAGCGCATGGCTGCCTATCGCGCCGTGGTCTCGGTGCCGTGGACCCGCGCCTTCGACCGCTACGGCGCGGCGCTCAAGGACACAAAGGGCGACGCCGAGACGAACGACGACTGGCGCAAGCAGTTCAACCTGTGGAGCGGCATCACCAATGAGGAGCTGATCAGGAACCAGCGCTCGGAAGAGTTTTTGACGGCGCAGCGCGAGCTGCTGCGCGCTGCGCTCGATCTTCGTCTCAAACAACAGAGCATCGCCGATCAGATGGCCAAGCTGTTCGGTCTGCCGACCCAGCAGGATTTCGACGAGTTGACCCGGCAGGTCACCGAGCTACGGCGTGAGCTGCGCGCGCATCTGAGAGCACAGCGGCGCCCCGCAAGCGGTCAAGCTCTATCCGAAGGGAACGAAATGTCCCGGCCTGTCGGCAGAAAGCGCTCGAACAGGGGGGCGGCATGACGGACGTCAAAGCCAGTGCCGCGCTCAACAGCTTCTTCGAGGAGTTTGCCCAGAACATGGGCAAGATGCAGAAGGGGGCGGATGTGCTTGCCGGCATCCGGGACGCCGACGTCGATGTCGGCGCGACGCCCAAGACGCTCATCCAGCGCCGCGACAAGGTGGAGCTGTTCCGCTACGAACCGCTGACGGACCAGCAGGTCGAGACGCCCGTGCTGATCGTCTACGGGCTGATCGGCCGCTATACCATGGCCGATCTCCAGCCCGACCGTTCTCTGGTGCGCAGCCTGCTGAACAAGGGGCTCGACCTGTGGCTCATCGATTGGGGGCAGCCCGGCCGCAACGAGCGGTGGCTCACAATCGACGACTATGTCGACGACTATATCGACGAAGCCGTGGAGCGCATCTGCCGCGAGACGAGCCATGACAAGATCACGCTGCTCGGCATCTGCGAGGGCGGCGTCTTCACCACCTGCTACACGGCGCTGCACAAGGAGCGCGTCAAGAACCTCGTGCTGACGATCACGCCGATCGACTTTCATGCCGATGTGGACGATCCGGCGGCACATCACGGCTTCCTCAACATCTGGACGCGGAGCCTCTCGCCGGAAGACATCGACCGCATGGTCGATGCGCTGGGCGTCATCCCCGGCGAGTTCATGAGCTCGATCTTCTCGCTGATGACGCCGATGCGGTCGCTGACCAAATACAATGTCGACCTCATCGACATCATCGATGACAAGGACAAGCTGATGAACTTCCTGCGCATGGAGAAGTGGCTGGCCGACAGGCCGGACCATCCGGGCGCAGCGGGGCGGCAATGGCTCAGGGAACTCTATCAGGAGAACCGCCTCTACCAGGGCAAGTTCGTGCTGTCGGGGCGCGAGGTCGATCTTGGCGCCATCGATGTCCCGGTGCTCAACATCTTCGCGCTGGACGACCACATCATCCCGCCCACCTGCTCGAAGGCGCTGGCGAAGAAGGTCGGCAGTTCCGACTACACCGAGATCCCGCTTCCTGGCGGGCATGTCGGGCTGTTCGTGTCCTCGAAATCGCAAGGCGCGCTCACCAAGAGCATCGCCGAATGGCTCCAGGCGCGGGACGGCTGACGATGCGCAACAAGATCGTCTCCGCCGCCGAATCCGTCGCCATCGTCCGGTCGGGCGACACGGTCGCAAGTTCTGGCTTCGTCGGCGTCGGCACGCCGGACGCCGTGATCAGCGCATTGGAGAAGCGGTTCCTCGAGACCGGCGAGCCGCGCAACTTGAGCCTTGTCTTTGCCGCGGCACCCGGCGACGGCGCGGAGAAGGGCCTCAACCGGCTGGCGCATGACGGCATGGTCAAGCGCCTGGTCGGCGGCCATTTCGGGCTGGTGCCAAAGCTGGCGCGCAAGGCGGTCAGCGGCGAATGCGAGGGCTACAACCTGCCGCTCGGCTGCGTCTCGCACCTCTTTCGCGAGATCGCCGGCCGCAAGGCCGGTCTCCTGTCCAAGGTCGGCCTGCAGACCTTCGTCGATCCGCGCAACGGCGGCGGCAAGCTCAACGCGCGCACCACCGAAGACCTCGTCGAGCTGATGAAGATCGGCGGCGAGCCGTGGCTGTTCTACAAGGCCTTTCCGATTCACGTCGCGATCCTGCGCGGCACCACTGCCGACCCTTATGGCAACGTGACCATGGAGAAGGAGGCGCTGACGCTCGACAACCTGTCGCTGGCCATGGCGGCGAAGAACTGCAAGGGTTTCGTCATCGTCCAGGTCGAGCGGATCGCGGCCGCCAATTCGCTCAATCCGCGCGCGGTCAGGATCCCCGGTGCGCTGGTCGACTGCGTCGTCGTCGCCGAACCCGAGCACCATGCGCAAACCTACGCGACACATTACAACGGCGCCTTCTCGGGGGAGCTTCGCGCGCCGGTCGACCGCAACGTGCCGATGGCGCTGGACGAGCGCAAGATCATCGCCCGCCGCTGCGCCTTCGAGCTGCCGATGGGCGGTGTCGTCAATCTTGGCATCGGCATGCCGGAAGGGGTCGCGGCGGTCGCGGCGGAAGAGAGCATCATCAATCTGGTCACGCTGACGGCGGAGCCGGGCATCATCGGCGGCATTCCGCAAAGCGGCCTCGATTTCGGCGCCGCGGTCAACGCAGAAGCCATCATCGACCAGAACCAGATGTTCGACTTCTATGACGGCGGCGGGCTCGATCTCGCCTGCCTCGGCCTCGCCCAGGCCGATGCCCAGGGCAACGTCAACGTCAGCAAGTTCGGCGACCGGCTGGCGGGCGCCGGCGGCTTCATCAACATCTCGCAGAATGCCCGGCGGCTGGTGTTCTGCGGGACCTTCTCGGCACGCGGTCTCAAGACCGAGGTCAGGGACGGCCAGTTGCATATCCTGCAGGATGGCCAGCAATCGAAATTCGTCGACAAGGTCGAGCAGATCACCTTTTCCGGGCAACTCGCACGCCAGATGCGCCAGCCGGTGCTGTTCGTCACCGAGCGCTGCGTCTTCTCGCTCGGCCAGGAGGGGCTCGAACTGATCGAGGTCGCGCCGGGCGTCGACATCGAGCGCGACATCCTCTCGAAGATGCGCTTTACGCCGATTGTTCGTTCGCCGCGCCTGATGGCCGCCGCGATCTTCGGCGACGCGCCGATGAAACTGGATGAGCTGTTCCTCAATCGCCCCCTGTCGGAGCGCATGGAGTTCGACGAGGGACACAACACTCTCTACCTCAACCTCGGCGGCTACCGCGTGTACACCAGCGCCGACGTCAACGCGGTGAGGGACGCCATGCACTCATTGGCGCGGCGCGTCGGCCGGCGTTTCTCGGCGATCATCAACTATGACGCCATCGATATCGCGCCCTACATGAGCGATGCCTGGTTCAACATGGCAAGCGAGGTCGAGCGGGAGTGCTACGACCACGTCTCCCGCTACACGACCAGCGCCTTCCTTCGCCTCAAGCTCGGCTCGGCGCTCGCCGATCGCGACGTTGCCCCACACGTCTTTGAAAGCCAGCACGAGGCCGCCGACCACGTGCTGGAGAAATCCAAGGCCGCAAGGCCGACCCAAAAGGCCTCCCATGCCTTGTCCGCCCGACCCTGAAACCGCTGCAAACAGATCTGGAGAACTCGAAATGTCAAAAGCAACATCCTTCGGCCCGGACGTTCAGGCCGTCAGCGACCAGATCAAGGAAATGGTCGGCCAGTTCAAGGTGCCGGGCATCGATGCGCAGGCCATGGTCGAACAGCAGCGCAAGAACATCGGCGCCGCCGTCGAAGCCATGCGCGTCGGCAGCAAGGGCACCCATACCGTCGCCGAACGGCAGCTCGAGCTCTTCCACGTCACCTCGACGCAGCTTCTGTCCCTGTTCACTGAACAGAAGTTGACGCCCGAAGAGCGGACCAATCTGGCGAAGGAGGCCTTCGAGGCGGCGCTGGCCGGCTCGCGCGATCTCTATGACATCACCGCGAAGGCCAGCGAGGAAGCCTATTCCATCGCCAAGCGGCGGGTCACCGATGGGGTTGAGGAGTTCCGCAAGCATCTCGACCGCAAGGCGACGGAAAAATGAGAATCGGCATGGCGAGTTACCATCAGCCGGCGCTCAATCTCGATCAGTTCGAGGCGGTTGTCTGGAAAGGCAAGGTGCTTGGGATAAACGCCGAAGCCGTTGCCGATCAGCACACCAAGAATATCGATGCCGCCGTCACAATGTTGAGGACTGCAAGTGACGGGCTCGGCAGAGCGGTCGAGCTGCAGGGCAAGATGTTCCAGGCTGCGTCGACGCTCATGCAGTCTCTATACGCCGCAGGGCCAATCACCCCGCAGCACGGAGCAAACCTTGCCTGTGAAGCGGCGTTCACAACATTGGCCGGCTTTTGCGAAGCCCATGACATCGTGTCATCGACAGTGGAGGAGGCTTTTGGGACGGCGCGCAAGCGCGCCATAGAGGGCGTGCAGCAGATCCGCAGACACGTAAGGCGCGAAGACCTCTACTGATGTCCAACACCGTTCCATTTCAACGCGCCGCTCTCTCGCCGGAACCGCTGGAACCGGACCGCAGCAACTATCTGCTCGGCCTCTCGACCAAGGGCTACCACAAGATCGCCTATGTCGAATGGGCGCCCAAAGCGGGGGGCGTTCCGACCCTCTGCCTGCATGGGCTGACCCGCCAAAGCAGGGACTTCGACTTTCTCGCGGCCGAGTTGGCGATGCACGGACGCTGGGTCGTCTGTCCCGACCTGCCTGGCCGCGGCCGCAGCGCGTCGCTGGCCGATCCCGACGACTATGCGTTGCCGCAATATTGCGCCGACATGAACGCCCTGATCGCGCGGCTCGGTGCAAGCGAGGTCGACTGGGTCGGCACGTCCCTCGGCGGATTGGTGGGGATGGTTCTGGCAGGAATGCCCGGCTCCTGCATCCGCCGCCTGGTGGTCAACGATATCGGGCCATTCGTTTCTTCGACCGGCTTGATGCGCATCGGCGGCTATCTGCGCGACATGCCGGCTTCGTTCGCGACGATGGAAGCGGCGGAGGAGTACTTCCGCAGCATCCTGGCACCCTACGGTGACCTCGACGACCCGCAGTGGCGCCATATCACCATGCACAGCGTGCGCTGGGACGATGAGCGCAACCGGTTCGTCATGCTGTGCGACGGCGAGATCGCGCGTGGCTTCCGCAGCGCCTGGTTCGCCAGCCTCAACATCTGGAAGTACTGGGAGCAGATCAAGGTGCCGACGCTGATCCTGCACGGCGCCAAGTCGGATCTGCTGACGCCGCAACTGTGCGACGAGATGTTGGCGCGTAACCCGAATGCCGTCGTGCACCGGTTCGACGAATGCGGTCACGTCCCGCCGCTCTTCGAACCGCATCAGATCAAGGTGGTCACGGATTTCCTCATGGCGAGGCGGCCAACGGACACTGGCTGAGGGCGGCTGACGCCCTGCATCGGCCGATGAGTTTCGGGAGGGAAAGATGAGTGGAAGTGCAAGGGAGCAGCAATCGGGGACCTATCGCGTGCCCGTCGAGTGGTCGAGCCGGGCTCACGCCGACAAGGCGACCTATGCGGCGATGTATGATGTCTCCGTGACGAACCCAGACGCCTTTTGGGGTGAGCACGGCAAGCGCATCGATTGGTTCAAGCCGTACACGAAAGTCAAGAACACCTCCTTCGCTCCGGACAATGTCGCGATCGAATGGTTCGAGGACGGCACCACCAACGTCTCCTACAATTGCATCGACCGCCACCTCGCCGACCGCGCCGACCAGGTCGCGATCATCTGGGAGGGAGACGACCCCAAGGACGATCTCAGCATCACCTACCGCGAGCTTCATGCCCGGGTCATGAAAATGGGCGAACGTGCTGAAGTCGCAGGGCGTGAGGAGAGGCGACCGCGTCACGATCTACCTGCCGATGATACCAGAGGCCGCCTTCGCGATGCTCGCCTGCGCCCGCATCGGCGCGGTCCATTCGATCGTCTTCGGCGGCTTCTCGCCCGACAGCCTGGCAAGCCGGATCGCGGACGCCTCGAGCGCCGTCCTGGTGACGGCGGACGAGGGACTGCGCGGCGGCCGCACGGTGCCCCTGAAGGCCAATGTCGATGCCGCGCTGGAGCGGATCCCCGAAACGGTCGCCAGCGTCATCGTCGTCCGGCGCACCGGCTCGCCGGTGGACATGCATCCGGGCCGCGACCGCTACTTCGACGATCTCGCGCCCACCGTGGCCGACGAATGCGCGCCGGAGGAGATGAAAGCGGAGGACCCGCTGTTCATCCTCTACACCTCGGGCTCGACCGGCAAGCCGAAGGGCGTGCTGCACACCACCGGGGGCTATCTCGTCTACGCATCGATGACGCACCAATACGTCTTCGACTACCGCGACGGAGACGTCTACTGGTGCACCGCCGATGTCGGTTGGGTCACCGGCCACAGCTATATCGTCTACGGGCCGCTCGCCAACGGGGCCACCACGCTGATCTTTGAAGGCATCCCGACCTACCCGTCGATTTCCCGCTTCTGGGATGTCGTGGACAAGCACAAGGTCAACATCTTCTACACCGCCCCCACCGCGATCAGGTCGCTGATGGCGGCCGGCGAGGAGCCCGTCAAGGCGACCTCGCGCGCCACCCTGCGGGTGCTCGGCTCGGTCGGCGAGCCGATCAATCCGGAAGCCTGGGAGTGGTACCACCGCGTCGTCGGCGATCGCCGCTGCCCGATCGTCGACACCTGGTGGCAGACCGAGACCGGCGGCATCCTGATCACGCCGCTGCCGGGCGCGACCGATCTGAAACCCGGTTCGGCCACGCTGCCCTTCTTCGGCGTCAAGCCGGAACTGGTCGATGCCGCAGGCATGGTCCTGCAGGGCGAGGGGGAGGGCAATCTGGTCATCGCCGATTCCTGGCCGGGCCAGATGCGCACGCTGTTCGGCGACCACGACCGCTTCGTGCAGACCTATTTCTCGACCTACAAAGGCAAGTACTTCACCGGCGACGGCTGCCGGCGCGACACGGACGGCTACTACTGGATCACCGGCCGGGTCGACGACGTGATCAACGTATCGGGCCATCGCATGGGCACGGCCGAGGTCGAGTCGGCGCTGGTCGCACATCCAAAGGTGTCGGAGGCCGCGGTTGTCGGCTACCCGCACGACATCAAGGGCCAGGGCATCTATGCCTACGTGACGCTGATGGCGGGCGAAAACCCGAGCGACGATCTGCGCAGGGATCTCGCGGCCTGGGTGCGCAAGGAGATCGGGCCCATCGCAACCCCCGACAAGATCCAGTTCGCGCCCGGCCTGCCCAAGACCCGCTCGGGCAAGATCATGCGCCGTATCCTACGCAAGATCGCCGAGGACGAATTCGCAGCTCTTGGCGATACCTCGACGCTGGCCGAACCGGCGGTGATCGACCACCTCATCGACAACCGCCAGAACCGCAAGAGTGTGCGATGAGCCCGTGGCGCATTTCGCAAGCCGAGGAGCCCGGGCTGCCTCGCGTATGGGAGCGAAGGCACCGGCGGGAACGTCGGCTTATCGGTGCGACTGGCAGTGAAGGCCTGCGGCTGCGCCAGCACGACCAGCCTTGCCTGGAGGATCTGAGGAGGAGAGGAATGAGATTGATCATGCTGGGTCCACCCGGTGCCGGCAAGGGAACGCAAGCCGCCCGGCTGGCGGAGCGGCTCGGCGTCCCGCAGCTGTCGACCGGGGAAATGCTGCGGACGGCCGTCGCCAAGGACACGCCGGTCGGGCGTGCAGCAAAGGCGGTCATGGAACGCGGCGATCTCGTCAGCGACGAGATCGTTATCGGCTGCGTGCTTGAGCGTATCGCCGATCCCGATGCGGCCAGCGGCTTCATCCTCGACGGCTTTCCGCGCACCCTCGGCCAGGCCAGGGCCTTCGATGCCGAGCTGGAAAATGCCGCGTCCAAGCTTGACGCTGTGCTGGAGCTCAGGGTGGTCGAAGCGGCGCTTCTCGATCGCATCATCCATCGGGCGTGCGTGGCCAAGGCTGCAGGCCTGCCGATCCGTTCGGACGACAATCCGGAGGCGTTCAAGGTTCGGCTGGATGCCTATCGGGCCCAGACCGAACCGCTCGCCGAATACTATCGCGGGGTCGGTCTGCTTCGAACGGTCAACGGCCTGTTGCCCATGGATGATGTGACCTCCCACCTGCTGGCAGAGCTGAGGCTTTGACAGCTTTGGAAGCTGTCTTCGGCCCCACAATCGCGCGCCTCGACGGGGCCGACCAGTGCAGAGTTCGAAAGTTCACCGCCATGCCGGTAGTGCTCGCAAACGAAACTTCCTGGCCCCCGACGGGCGGCTACGGCCATTTCCAATCGCGCGAGGCGCTGCTCGGACGCGCCACGCGCCACGTCCTTGAGCACGCGAGCGTGCCAACCCTGTTCTCGAATTGAGGAGGTCACCATGCTGGAATCCCTGACAAGCCTATTCACCCTCACCGTGCTGGAGGTGGTGCTGAGCATCGACAATCTGGTGGTGATTGCGGTTCTCGTCGGCAAGCTGCCGGTGGAGCGGCAAGCGTCGGCGCGCTATACCGGCATGGTGATGGCGCTGATACCCCGCCTCGTCCTGCTGCTGTTCATCGGCTGGATCATTGGCCTGACCGAGCCGCTATTTCATCTCTTCGACCATGGGGTCTCCGGCAAGGACCTGATCCTGGCGCTGGGGGGTCTGTTTCTGATCTACAAGGCGACCCATGAGATCCACGCGAGCCTCGAGGGCGAGGAGGGCGAGGCCAGTGCCAGGGTAATGGCCAATTTCGCCGCCGTCGTCACGCAGATCGCCCTGATCAATCTCGTCTTCTCGATCGACAGCATCGTCACCGCGGTGGGCATGGCCAACGAGATTTGGGTCATGGCCGTGGCGGTGATCCTGTCGATGATCGTGCTCATGATCGCTTCCGGCCCGGTAGCCTCGTTCGTCGAGGCCCATCCCACGGTGAAGATCCTGGCGCTCGGGTTCCTGATCATGATCGGCATGGCGCTGGTCGCCGACGGATTCGGAGCGCACGTGCCCAAGGGCTACATCTACACCGCCATGATCTTCTCGGTGTTCATCGAACTGATCAACATGGCCCTCCGCCGCCGCGCCCGCCCGGTGCATCTGCGAAATCCCTACGGGGAGGAGACCGAGCGCGCCGGCGACGAGCGCCGCGCGCTCGAACTCGCCGACATGCCGGGGGCGGGCGGCAAGTCGATCTGAACGCTGTCCGGCGCGGTCGGCGAACGCGCGATGGACGCCGGCGCGGAGCCCTCCGCGCCGGCGATCCCTTTCTCATCCAGCCGGCGCAGCGGTGTGATGCCGCCAGACGCCATAAGTCCTGCGACGGTGAAGTCGATGCGGTCGTGAGGAGCGAGCCCTCCACTGGTTGATAGGCTCGGGCTCGATAGCGTACTCGGCCGCCAAGCTGCGCATGCCACGCGCGAATGCCGTTGGTGGCACCCGATCGACGCTGGATCAATCTTCAGGATCTGAACATCCAGTGCATGTCGCCCTGTGCAGCGGTTCTGGGACAACGACATGCATCAAAACAAAGACTTAAAGCGCGTCCCCTGAATCCATTTCAGCGCGACGCGCTTTTAGAGACCCCCTTGCGCAAAATTTGTGGCGCAGGTCGCTCGGCAAACGTGGCGCAAAAAAGTAGCCTGTCGCGTGATATTATTTCGGCTGCCGAGCGCGCAATCCTTGCATATAACCGTCGGCCTAAAGGCAAAATGGAGCCAGGTAGATGTCGTTCAAAGGCATTATTCCGCCCGTCACCACGCCGTTTCACGCGGATGGATCGATCGACCGCGACGGCTTCTGCGTCATGGTTGAGCATCTGGTGTCGTCGGGCGTGCACGGCATCATCGTCGGCGGCACGACCGGCGAATATTACGCCCAGTCGCGCGATGAACGCGTCAGCCTGCTGAAGCTTGCCAAAACCATGGTGCAGGGCAAGGTGCCCCTGATCGCGGGCGTCGGCGCCATCCGCACCGAGGATTGCATCGACTATGCGCTGGTCGCCAAGGATCTCAAATATGATGGGATCCTGATCGGAGCGCCGTACTATGCGGTGCCGACGCAGCTCGAACTGGCCAATCACGCGCTGGCGATCGACAAGGCCGCCAATCTGCCGATCATGCTGTACAACTATCCCGGCCGTACCAGCACGATGATGGACCTCGAATTCCTGGACCGTGTCGGCCGCAGCAGCAATTTCTGCGCTATCAAGGAATCCAGCGGCAGCATGAACCAACTGCACGCGCTGGCGCGCGACTATCCGCATATCGACCTGTTCTGCGGCATGGACGATCAGGCGCTCGAATTCTTCGCCTGGGGTGCCAAGGGCTGGGTCTGCGGCGCCGGCAACTGCCTTCCGGCTGAGCACATCGCCCTCTATGAAGCCTGCGTGGTCGAAAAGGACTACACCAAGGGCCGGCAGATCATGTCGGCGCTGCTGCCGTTGATGCGCGTTCTCGAGCAGGGCGGCAAGTTCGTGCAGAGCATCAAGTTCGGCTGCGAACTGGCCGGGCTGCCGGCTGGCCCCGTGCGCCGTCCGATGCGCGCGCTCGATGACGAACAGAAGCGGGAACTCGAGACGACGATCCGCACCCTCAAAGCCGTCATTGCCTCCATCACCGCAAAATCACAAAAGAGGGCTTCCGAAAATGTCATCGCTATTAACGCGTGATGAGTACCAGAACCTGGCGGACAGCCTGCCGCTGCCAACCAATGCGGTGATCGACGGCAAGGCGCGGGCGGCTCAGTCCGGCGATACTTTCGAAACCATCAACCCGGCGACGGGGCAGGTCATCGCCAGAATCGCTTCCTGCGGCGAGGCCGATGTCGATCTCGCTGTCGAGAAGGCGCGGCTGGCATTCGACTCCGGCGCCTGGTCGCGCGCCCATCCCAGCGAGCGCAAGCGCGTGCTGCGCCGTCTCGTCAAGCTGATGAAGCGCAACGTGCATGAACTGGCTGTGCTCGAAACGCTCGAAAGCGGCAAGCCGATCTATGACGTCGAAACCATAGACATCCCCGAGGCGCTGCACTGCCTGGAATGGCACGCGGAAGCCACCGACAAGCTCTACGGCCAGACGTCGCCTTCGGGCGATGACGTCGTGTCGATGATCGTGCGCCAGCCGCTCGGCGTGGTGGCCTGCGTGCTGCCCTGGAATTTCCCCATCCTGATGCTGGCCTGGAAGATCGGTCCGGCACTCGCGACCGGCAATTCCGTCATCGTCAAGCCGGCCGAGCAGACCAACATGTCGGCGTTGCGGATTGCCGAACTGGCGCATGAAGCCGGGCTGCCGCCGGGCGTGCTGCAGATCGTCACCGGTCCCGGCGAGATCACCGGCAAGGCGCTGGGCATGCATCCGGATATCGACATGGTCGCCTTCACCGGGTCGACCGATATCGGCCGGAAATTCCTGGAATATTCTGCCCGGTCCAACCTCAAGCGTATCGTGCTCGAATGCGGCGGAAAGAACCCGTGCATCGTGCTGGACGACGCCGAGAACCTTGACGTCGTGGCACAGCATGTCACGCAGGCCGTGTTCTGGAACATGGGTGAGAACTGCTCGTCCAATTCCCGTCTGATCGTCCATGAGAAGATCAAGGACCGCCTGGTCGAGACCGTGCTTCACAAGCTCAAGGAATGGCCTCTGGGCGAGCCGCTGGATCCGGGCAACCGGCTTGGCGCCATCGTGTCGAAAGAACAGTTCGACAGCATCATGGGCTACATCAAGAAGGGCCGCGCGGAAGGCGCCAAGGTCGTGACGGGCGGCAACGCCCACAAGCAAGGCAAAGGCTATTTCATCGAGCCGACCGTGTTCGACGACGTCACGCCCGAAATGACGATCGCCCGAGAGGAAATCTTCGGGCCGGTGCTGTCGGTCATCAAGGTGGCCAACGCCGACGAGGCAGTCCGGGTCGCCAACGACACGCAATACGGGCTGGCAGCCTCGATCTTCACCGCCAATCTCGGCAAGGCACATCGCATCGCGCGCGACATCCGCGCCGGAACGGTAACCATCAACTGCTACGGCGAGGGAGACATCTCGACCCCATTCGGCGGCTTCAAGCTTTCGGGCTTTGGCGGACGGGACAAATCGCTGCACGCCCACGACCAGTACACCGAATTGAAGACCATCTGGGCGGACATCTCCGACCAGAAGGTCTCGCGCGCGGTCGACTAACCCGTCAGGCCATGAGCGTACATCAGGCTGTAAGAACGCCTGCCGACATCAACATGTCCGGCTGGTACGGGCTCCTGCCGCCTCCCAAGGCGCCCGAGGTGCTGCGCGGCCGGCACACGGCGGACTGGGTGATCGTCGGCGCCGGATTTTCCGGGCTGGCCGCGGCCCGCCGGCTTTCGCAACTCGTGCCTGGAGACCGCATCGTCCTTATCGATGCCCAGCGTGTGGGCTGGGGTGCGGCGGGGCGAAACTCGGGCTTCATGATCGATCTGCCGCACGAGCTTGGCGGCGACAATTATGGCGGAAGCCAGAACCACGACCGCAAGCGCATTCGCATGAATCGCGCCGCGATCGAGTTTTCGGCCTCGGCGGCGGATGAATATGGATTGCAGCGCTTCTTCGTTCGCGCCGGCAAGTTCCACGGCGCCGCAACCGATCGCGGACTTGCCGTTCTGCGCGAGTTCGAGGACCATCTGACCGGCCTCGACGAGCCATTCGAGCGGCTCGACGCGCCGCAGTTGAAAAAGATCACCGGAACCGACTTCTTCGTCGGCGGCACCTTCACGCCGGGCACGGTCATGGCACAGCCCGCCGGCTTCGTCCGCGGGGTTGCCGAAGGTTTGTCGAGCCGCGTGCGAATATTTGAGAAGTCCGCAGTCACTTCCGTGCAGACCGGCAAGCTGCACACCGTGAAAACGACGGAAGGCGAAATCACCACGCCGCGGTTGATCCTGACGGTCAACGGTCACCTCGAAAGCTTCGGCTTCTTCAAGAAGCGCCTGCTGCACGTCTTCACCTATGCCAGCATGACCAGGCCGCTTGCCAAGAGCGAGCAGGCGACCCTCGGTGGAGAGCCGCATTGGGGCTTGATTCCGGCCGACCCGATGGGATCGACCATCCGTCGCATCGGCGATCGCATCGTCGTTCGCAACACCTTCACCTACAATCCGAACATGTCCACGAGCGAGAAGCAGATCGATCAGATCGGCGACGCGCATGATCGATCGTTCCGGGCCCGCTTTCCGATGCTGGGCGAAATACCGATGGAGTACCGGTGGGGAGGGCATTTGTGCCTCTCGCTGAACTCCGCGCCGGCGTTCGGAGAGATCGAGGAGCGGGTGTTCGTCGCCGGATGCTGCAATGGCCTGGGAACGGTGCAGGGTACCCTCTATGGCATGCTGGCTGCCGACCTTGCCGCCGGCAGCGACGAGCCGATGATCGCGGACGCCCTGAACGAACCGGCTCCGACCCGCCTCTATCCAGAACCGTTGATGTCGATCGGCGCGCCGCTGAAGCTATGGGCTATGCAGAAGCGCGCCGGCAAGGAACTCTAAGATAGAAGCGCGTCGCGCTAAACGAACCCAGGCGACGCGATTTGCTTTGATGCATGTGGTTGCCCAGAACCGAAGGCGCTTCTGGGCCGTGTATATCAGGTCTCTCGTTCTTGTACCGCGACTTCCCGGATCCAGCCGCGCAGGGTCTCGGCGGCAGGCGAAAGCGTGCGGTTGTTATTCCAGGTGAGATAGTAGCCACCCGGTGCCGGCAATTCGAGATCCGTCAGCCTGACGAGTTTGCCTTCCTCGATCTGTGCTTTGACCAGGCGGTGCCAGCCCACGGCAACTCCCTGGTCGGCCTGAGCGGCCTGGAGCGCCACAAAGAATTTGCCGAAGCGCCGGCCCCGGGTCGGTCCGTGCGGGACGCCCGCGCGACGCAGAACCTCATCCCAGCTCGCCCAGTCGGGATCAACCCAATCAACATGCAGCAGCGGCAGGTCGGGCAGCGACTCCGCCGTCGCGTCCCGGTGCTTGTTCGCAAATTCCGGCCCGCAAACGGGATAAATCGTCTCGTCGAAAAGCAGCTCGGCATTTTCGTCGGACCACGATCCGAATCCGTAGCGGATGCGCAATTCGACCTCGGCGCGGCGGTAGTCACGAGGATTGTCGGAGATAAGGTGGTCGACGGATATGTCCTGGTGGCGCGCCCAGAAGTCCGGCATGCGCGGGATCAGCCACATCGATGCCAAGGCGTCCGAGCAGGCCAGCGTGACGTTCTTGGAACGGTCGCCGCGCTTTACATTCCGGACGATGTCTGCCGCTCGCGAGAAACTGCTGGCCAACACGCCATAAAGGTCCTCGCCGGCGCTGGTCAGAGCCACACCGGTTCCCAACCGCGTAAAAAGCGGGACGCCGAGCTCATCCTCGATCGCCTTGATCTGTCGGCTGACGGCTCCGGGGGTGACGTTCAATTCCGCCGCTGCCAGCTTGAACGACAGATGCCGGGCAGACGCCTCGAAAACCGCCAACGCGGTCAAGGACGGCAGGTCGTAATAACGGCGAACCATCTGTAGCCCCCAAACACTGCGATGATCGCGCGACGCCACGACTTGAGCAAGAGATGCTCAGGGGCTAGTTGCAAGGCGTCGCGATGGCCTGCGTTCGACCGACTGCAGCCGTGATTCCCAAATCCAATTGCGGCGCAAGATTAGGGAAATTCGCCGAACCGCTCTTCACGATCTGCGACGCCCGCCAATCAATATCCGACCAGCAGTAATGGCTCCCCGGGCTACAAGTCAACTTTCACAAGGCCGATCGGGTTGGAACAACAGGCAAGGATATAACCGGCCGAGATCTCATCTTCCGTGATGCCGCCGTTGTGAACCATATGGACCTGGCCCTCGGTTTTCAGAACCTTGCAGGTGCCGCATATCCCCATGCTGCATCCCGATCGGACCGCCAGCCCTGCCGACCGCGCCGCTGTTAGAACCGTATCCGTCTCGACGCACCTTGCTGAAACGCCGGACAAGACGAACTCGATCTTGGCCTCGTTCTTGTCACCAGGGATGAAATCGTCCGGAACGTTCTCCGCCTCGGGGAGCGGCGCGCGAAAGCTTTCCTGATGATAGTGCGCCATGTCGAAGCCGAGACCGGCCAGCGCCTCGCGCACAGCTTGCATGAAGGGTTCAGGGCCGCAGCAAAACACTTCGCGTTCCAGATAATCCGGCGCCATCAGGCCCAGCATCAGCTGATTGAACATGCCTTTGTAGCCGGTCCAAGGCTTGTAGGGGTCGGTTTCTTCCACCACCCATTTCAGGTCGATGCCGGTTACGCGCGAGGCCATATGCTCCAGCCGTTCACGAAAAATGATTTCGGAAGGCCTGCGTGCGCAGTGGACAAAAACGATATCCGGGTCGACCCCCGAATCGTACAAATGGGTTGTCATGGACATCATTGGCGTGATGCCCGAGCCAGCTGAGATGAAGAGATACTTTCGAGCCGGCTGTTGCGCGATCGAGAAAGTGCCACCGGGGCCAATTGCCCGCAGGCGCATGCCGGGACGTAAGTTGTCAAACATCCAACGCGTTCCCGCCGAGTCCGCCTGCGCCTTCACCGTGATCGTCAATGACGTCGGCCGCGATGGGGACGACGAAATCGTGTAGGTGCGATAGATGGGCCCGCCGGGGACCGGCAGTTCCAATGTAAGGAACTGCCCAGGTTCGAAGTTGAACAGCCCTCCCGACGGCGACCGGAAGCAGAAGGTCAGGACGTTCGGCGCCTCCGGAAGGAAGGAGGCGCATTCCAGTTCTTCCAAGTCGGTCCAGAAGACCAGATTGGGTCTTGTGACGGCGTTCATCCGCTTACTCCGCAGCCATCAGCCTGGGCGCCAGCGAGCGCTCGAGGCAGGCCACATACCAGTCGACAAATTGCGAAACGCCGCTTTCCTGCACAGGCGAATAGGGCCCACGGACATAAGCGGGCGAGAAGATGCCTCGCTGGTTGCCTTCAACGATCTCGCGGTCTTCCTCGTTGGTGGCGATCCAGACCTCGGTCAGGCGCTTGATGTCGTAGTCCCTGCCTTCGACGGCATCCTTGTTCACCAGCCAGGTGGTGGTGACCTCGGTCTCCGTCGGACCGAGCGGCATCACCCGGAAGGTCAGCGAGTGATCCGGCAGGAAGTGATTCCAGGTGGTCGGGTAATGGAACATCAGCAGCGAGCCTGCGTCAGGCAAAGCCACATGCCCGAGATTCTTGGCGACTGCCGCATTGCCATCGATGGTGTAACTGACGGCCTTCTGCTGCAACGGCATCCGCGCCAGACGAAATTGACCGTCGTCCGCGAGCCGGAACTGCGCCGGCGCGCCGGAGGCTTCGCAGCGGTTGAAATGCGCCTGAAGAGCCGCTGACACGGAGCCGTCCGGCGACACGCCCGCGACCTCGGGGTCGAGGGAGAAGGAACGGCAGAGCGACGGGTGGTTCGCGCTGCAATGATAGCACTCGCGGTTGTTTTCCCAGACCAGCTTCCAGTTGGCCTTTTCGACAATGGTCGACGTGTAGGCGACCTTTGCGTTGCTGAGGTCATGAATTTCCAAATAGGGAAGAGCCGTTCGGGCAAAATACTCGAAATCCGGAGGATCGTCCGACAGGCAGACATAGATCAGACCGGCCAACTCGCGCAGATGGACGGGCTTCAGGCCATGCTTGGACATGTCGAAGTCAGGCCCCATGTCGTTCGCCCAGATGAGCTTGCCGTCGAGCTCATAGGTCCATTGGTGATAAGGGCAGACGAGCTTGGCGACCTGGCCCTCGCGCGCCTTGCAGATTATCGAGCCGCGATGGCGGCAGGAGTTGTGAAAGGCGCGGATCTGGCCGTCGCGTGCCCGAACGACAATCACCTCGTAGGCGCCGACGCGCACCGTCAAATAGCTTCCCGGTTTCGAAAGCTGGCACGACGGGGCCGCGTAGAGCCATTGCTTGTAAAAGATCTGTTCAAGGTCGATCTGGTAAACCGACTGCGAGGTGTAGAACGGCTGCTCAAGGGCATGGCCCGGCAAGCGGCGTCTGAGCATGTCTGAGATCGAGGGCGCGAAGGCGGTCATAGAAGCATTCCACGGGCTGCAGAGTTTTAAGCTGCAATTTTTTCGCCCCGGCCTCATTTCGGCAATAGCATAAATTTTTGTTCGGATTTAGTTTATCTAATCTGTCTGTTTGAGCGAACCGTCCAGAGGCGCTGATGCCAAGACCCTATGATCTTTCCTCGGTGACAGCTCTCATCTGTTTCGAGGCGGCAGCGCGAAACGGGAGCTTCAAGAAGGCTGCTCGGGAGTTGAACGTCACACCCGCGGCGGTCAGCCACCAGATCAAGGCGCTCGAGAACGACCTGAAATGCGACCTGTTCCTGCGTAGAAGCCGGGGTGTCGATCTGACGGAAAAGGGCGCATTTTTGTTCGTTGCCCTTCAGCGCGGATTCGAGGCGATCTCGGAAGCCGTCACCCAGATACGCGATCGGCCGGAAACCGTCGACGTGACAATCCGAACCACCACGGCAGTCAGCTCATTGTGGCTCACGCCAAAAATTTCAGCATTCTGGAAAAGCCACCCCAGCGTTACCGTTGCGCAAATCGTCAGCGACGTACCCGGGGCGGCCACTCGGTGCGACCTGAGCATTCAATACGGAATTCCACAGGAAGATGGCGATGAGTGCCGCGAACTGTTCCGGGATCAGATCGTCGCTCTTGGAACTCCAAGATTTGCCTCGGAGCACGATATTTCCAGTGTTGAAGACCTGTTAAAGGTTCCCTTGATCCATATGAACAACGAGGAGACCGATTGGACCAACTGGAACGATTGGTTTCAAGCGCTTGGACAAGGCAATCCCAAGGGTCGGAGATTCTCCGTCAACAACTATATGATTGCGCTGCAGGCGGCTCAGGACGATGTCGGAGCGGTCCTTGGCTGGGACGGGCTGGTCGAGAGCCTGATGCGCGAGCGACGGCTGGTCAAGCTTGTGCCCGATGCAATGCCGTCACCCATGGCGTTCTATTTGAAGATTCGCCCGAAGGCCGGGGCCAAAGTACGGCTTTTTGCCAAATGGCTCGCCGAAAGTTCTTGAAGGCGTCTAAACCGCGTCGCGCCGAACATTCAGGCGACCGCTTTGAGTCCTTTGCGTCTCGCCCAGAACTGCTGCGCAGCGCTGGGCGACAGGCATGCCGCGTGGGCTTCTTTCAGCTTGCCACCCGTTGCTCATTCACCTTTGCCAAGTGGGCATAGCTGGCCGCAAAGCGCCCAAATTTATGCTGCCCGCATGTCACCGGCTTGTAGCGGAGCGGGTTGGCTACGGTGACGCAAGAAGCCAGGGGCTCGATGGTTGCTTCAAAGTCTGCATCGATAAAGAACGGGATCGAATACCGCTCCCGCCCAGAGGTATTCACGACGCGATGCATGTTCGCGAGGTAGACATCATTGGTCAGCCGCTGAATAAGATCGCCAATGTTGATGACGAAGGTCCCGGGAATTGGCGTGCCCTCGACCCAGTCACCATCACGGTTCATCACCTGGAGACCGCCGACGTCGTCCTGCGCCAGGATGGTCAGGTTGCCGTAATCCGTGTGCGCTCCGATACCGATGATGTTTTCGCCTATATGGCCGGTCTGCGGAGGGTAATGAAGCAAGCGCTGAATGCTGATGGGATTGTGCATCAAGCCCTCGAAGTGATCTTCGGCAAGGTCCAGGCTAAGCGCTATGCCCTTCAACAGCTTCTTTGCCAGGTCCACCATCTTCTGGTGATAGCCGTAGGTCAGTTCGCGAAACTCAGGGAAGCCTGATGGCCACTGGTTAGCGCCGAAGAAAGGCCCTTCCAGGGTTGGCCGCTCGGGGCCAATGTCAAAGCACTCTTTCAGGTCTTTCGTCTTGCCTGGGTCGGTGTTTTCTCCGAATGGCTCGATATATCCGCGCAGCGCCACGTCGGATTGGCTTACGTGCAAATCCATTTTTTCCGACATGGGCAATTCGAAGAACCGGCGACTGACGTCAAACACGGAATCGACGAAGTCCCGCGCGATGCCGTGGTTCTTCACATACATGAATCCAGTGTTCGACAGCGCCCAACGGATCTGCTTGGCCACCGCCTGCTTGTCGCTGCCGTCGAGAAGCGGCGCGATGTCGACCACGGGGATCTTGTCAAAGCTTTCGCGCTTTGCACGCAGCTTGTCGTCAAGCTTGGCTACCAGATCAACGGACATGTATTCACCTTCATGCGATAGGGGCGACATGCCGATATTGGACTGTTTGCCAGTCTCCACAACGGCAAAAAAATTTCGGCCAAGTTAGGTGAAGTAAACTGCCGCTTCGTGACCATCCGCCTGCGGAATTGGCGTTGAGCTTTCCAGGTCCCTGGGGAATGACCAGGGCGCAGGCGCTTGAGTCAACAGGCGCGTGAGACTTTTGCAGTAGGTCACCCCCTTCGTGTTCCGGCAATAGTCAAGGGCTCCTCTCGGCCGCGATGGTCTCGAAGCGAGGTGCTTGAACCGAACCCTGTCGGCCTCCCGATTGGGGCACGCAGCGGCAAGGTGTGGCGGCCCTGGAATCGCGTTGCGGCTGTTATTTCGACCCGTTTCCAGCTCTGTCTACAAAAGTTATTATTGACTGTAGACAATTTGTAGACTTAAGGTAGACAGAGGGAGGAGCGCAAATGGAGATGGATGAAGGCAGTCCTCTGTCGTCCGACCGCAAGGCGACGATGAACCATGTGCTGCGCCGACGGATTCTGACGATGCGACTGGCGCCCGGAGCCGTGGTCGACGAGGTTGCGCTGAGCGAGGAGTTTGGCTTGTCGCGGCCGCCGGTTCGCGAGCTCATGCGGCAGATGGCCGGGGAAGGCTACATCGAGCTCGAGGCAAATCGGCCCGCCCGCGTCGCGTCGATGAGCTATCAGTCGCTGCGGGATTTCTTCCTAGTCGCGCCAATGATCTATGTCGCGACGACAAAGCTTGCCGCAGAGAACGCCAGGCCGTCCGAGATCGAGGCTTTGAAGCTTACCCAAAGCCGTTTCAAAGAGGCGATCAGGCAAAGCGACATCGATGGCCGTGTTTTCCTCAATGACGAGTTTCATTTGAGCATCGGCAAGATGGCGCACAATCCCTACCTGCTGCCCAGCTTGCGTCGCCTGCTGATCGATCATGGGCGTATCGCGAAAATCTTCTATCGCCCTAACAACGCGGAAATGCAGGGAGACCTCGACACCGCATCGAACCAGCATGATGAAATCATCGAGGCGATAGAATCTCGAAATGGCGAGCGAGCTGCTGAAATAACTCGCGCTCACCTCGATCTGTCGCGAAAGAACATTGCCATGTACGCGACCCCAGAAGGAATGGATATGCATCTGGGTGGGGCGGTCACATGATCGGAGCCGGCGTCATCGGCGTCAATTCCTTCGGCAAAGGTGAGATGACGACGCCGTTCGGCGGACCCAAGCAATTGGGTTTCGGCAGCTTGAGCAACTCGTTGCAGGCACGCGACCAATACACGCAGCTCAAAACGATCTGGTCGGATCTGACAATGTCCGGCCCGGAAAGGTTTTAGGCGCATGTCCGATTTTCTTTTTGCAGGCCTGAACCTGGCCATCACCACACCGTTCGACGCCCAAGGCCGTATCGACTTCCAACGGCTCGAACGAAACATCGAACGCTACATCGCGGCCGGAGTACGGGGGTTCGTCCTGAGCTCCGGAACCGGCATGCATGTCTATCTGCCGAAAGAGGAATCGAGGTCCCTGGTCGAGCGGGGCGCGAAGTTCATCAACGGCCGCGCCAAGATCATCGCCCAGACTTCGGCGCTGCTGGCGGAAGATGTCGTGGAGCAGACCCGGCACGCGGCAGGCAGCGGCGCGGACGGCGTGATGGTGCTCCCGCCATTCTTCGAGGGGCCTACGGACGATCAGGGTATCGTGGACTTCTACTCGGAAGTCGCCGATGGCGGACTTCCAATCATCGGCTACAACGTGCCTCAGGCGGTGGGCGTCGCGATCACCCCGTCGCTGCTCAAGGAACTTTGCGCCATCCCCGGCTTCTGCGCGGTGAAGGACAGCAGCGGCGATCTCGGCAGGCAGGCCGCGCTGATCCGCACCGGGCTTCCGGTCATGAATGGCGCGGACAACCTGGTCGCCTATGCGCTCTATGCGGGATGCAGCGGCCTCATCTGGGGCGGAGCGAATTTTGCCCCCAGGACGACCGTAGCCTTGGTTGAAGCGGCCGGCGCCAGAAATTGGGACAAGGCCCGCGAGATCTGGAGGTCGCTCGAGCCCGTCATGTCGCTTCTGTGGGAAGGCGACTACGTGCAGTCGGTTTACGCCGCGGCCGAACTGACCGGCTATGGCGCGGGGATTCCCCGCAAGCCGTTGCGGGCGCTCCCGTCCGACAAAGTGGCGGCTCTGCGACAGGCGCTCGGCAATCTTATCGAGAGGGAAGCGGCCTGACGTGAGCGCGAAAGCGAAAGTCTTCGCAACCTCCAGCTTCCCGACACACCCTGGCGTGTCGGGATGGGTTGCGATGCTGCCTCCGCGTATCGAGCGACCGCAGCTCGAAGGTGCGCTGACGGTTGATTTCGTGGTTATCGGAGCCGGCTTCGCCGGGCTATCCGCGGCGCGCCGGCTTTCCCAGCTCGATCCCGGGCTGAAGGTCGCGGTGCTGGAGGCAGGTGTCGTCGGCGAGGGCCCCGCGGGCCGCAACTCCGGCTTCATCATCGACTTGCCGCACGAGGTTTCGTCCGACGACTTCAGCGGCGACTCGTCCAAAAAGAGCAAGCAAGACATTGCCATCTATCGGCGAGCGATTTCGCTGGGCAAGGAACTCGCGGAGGAGCAGGGCTGGGATCGCGAAATCTTCGACCCCTGCGGCCGCTACAGCATGGCGACAACTGCAGAAGGCGACCGCCACCTGGTGGCTTATTCTGAACAGCTAAGACTGCTGGGAGAGGACCATCAATTCCTAGGCGCGGCCGAAACTGCCGCAGTGACGGGCACTGAGACATTCACGTCGGCGATATTCACGCCAGGCACGGTGATCGTTCAGCCAGCCGCTTATGTCAGGGCCATTGCCGACTCGTTCAGGGGGCCTGTGAAGGTCTTTGAACGCACCCCTGCCATTTCCTTCGAACAAAGCGGTGCGGGATGGCTGGTCAAGACGCCGAAGGGGTCCGTCCGCGCGGCCAAGATCATCCTGGCGAACAACGGTCATGCGCAGGGCTTCGGCTTCTTCCGGCGGCAGCTCCTGCACGTCTATACCTATGCATCGCTGACCAGGGAATTCGACCCGAGGCGACTGGCGGGAGAGAGGAAATGGGCCGCGACGCCCGCCCTCCCGATGGGCACGACCGTTCGCCGGATCAACACCCAGGGCGGCGACCGCATTCTGGTTCGATCGCGCTATTCGTACCATCCGGGCCTGAACGCCGGAGATCGCGAAGTCGCAAGCGCCGGCATTCTGCATGAGCGCAAGTTTGCGGCGCGGTTTCCGGCGTTGAAGGACGTTGGCATGGAGCACCGCTGGGGCGGTGCCATGGCGCTGACGTGGAACAGCGTGCCCGCATTCGGCGAGGTCGAGCAGGGGGTTTTCGCCGCCTGCGGCTGCAATGGACTTGGCGCTTCGAAGGCTACCGCATCCGGGATAGCGGCCGCCGAGGTCGCGACAGGCGTCCAGACCGACCTGACCCGCATTTTCGCCAGCTTTCCGCCGCCGCGGATGCTGCCACCTCAACCAATCACGACGCTCGGCGCAAAGGTCCAGATGGCGGTTCGTGAATGGAGGGCGGGCCTGGAGTGAAGCCTCGGTTCCGAGGCGCGACAAGAAGGAAAACCATCTTAGCATCCACCTGCTTGCTCGCAGAGATCTGTTTCGCCGGACGGCGTGGGTTCGGTGTCGGTTTGTCAGTAAAGCCACGCGTATGGAGGAGATTACATGAGAAGAGTACTATTTTCTGCCGTTGCCCTCGGAGGGCTGCTGTGCGGGGGTGCCGCGCAGGCGGCCTGCGGCGACATCACGTTAGCGGTGTTCAGCTGGCAGTCGGCCGAGGCCATGTCCAATGTCGACAAGCTCATTCTTACGAACGGCTATGGCTGCAACGCCACGACGGTTGCGGGTGACACCGTGCCGACCATCACCGCGATGGTCGAGAAGGGCCAGCCTGATATTTCGCCCGAATCGACGCCAAGCCTGCTCGGTGACGTCTACACCAAAGGCGCCGCCGAGGGACGCATCAGCCAGATCGGCACGGCGATCAGCGACGGACAGGTTTCGGGCTGGTACATCCCCAAATATGTCGCGGATGCGCATCCCGATATCAAAACCGTCGACGACGCCATGAAGCATCCGGAGCTGTTTCCGGCTCCGGAAGACCCTTCGAAAGGCGGCGTCATCCAGGGGCCTCAGGGTTGGGGCGACACGGTTGTGACGGCGCAGCTGTATAAGGCCATGGATGGTGACAAGAAGGGCTTCATGCTGATCCCGAGCGGCTCGGCGGCAGCTCTCGACGGCGCCATCACCAAGGCCTACGAGCGCAAGCAGGGCTTTATCGCGGCTTACTGGGCGCCGACATCCCTTCTGGTGAAGTATCCGATGGTGCGTCTGGAAGGCGCGCATGACGACGCCGAGTGGGCACGTTGCACTTCGAAGCAGGACTGCCCCGACCCGAAGCCGAACTATTGGAAACAGGCTGAGATGGTGACGCTGGCCAGCAGCAAGTTCACCAAGCGTGACGACGTCGGCCCGGTCAAGGAATATCTGGCCAAGCGCAGCTGGACCCAGGCTGAAGTCGGCAAGGTGATGCTGTGGATGACCGAGAACCAGGCGAACGGCGAGGATGGGGCCAAGTGGTTCATCAAGAACATGCCGGAAGTCTGGACCAAGTGGGTCCCGGCTGACGTCGCCGAAAAGGTCAAGGCCGCGCTCTAAAGTCTGGCGCCGAGCGGGTGGGGGCTTCGAGCGTTCTTGAGGCCTCCACCTATGCGCCTCGGTGTCGGCATAGGGTCTAATCTCTGCTGTCGGCTGTAGCCGGCAATGCGTATCCAACGGGCGCACTCACGATAGGGCATCGCGATATGGATTGGCTGTTCAAATTCCCGCAATTGAACCCTGAAGGCCTGCTGACTGCCAAACGGGCAATCGACGGTTCCCTCCGGGCCCTCACACGCGTCTACGGCGAGTCGATCGAGAATTTTTTTTACCCGCTGCAGCGTGTTCTGATCTTCTTCGAAGAGGTAATTTCGAGCGCACCCTGGCCGCTCGTGGTGCTTGTGCTGGCCGCCGTGGCGTGGTTTGCAGCGCGTAAGTGGAGCGTGGTTCTGGCCGTCGTGGGAACGCTGATCGCGATTGGCCTCATCGGCCTGTGGCAGGATGCGATGAAGACGATTTCGCTCGTCTTTACGGCAACGATCTTCTCCATTGCCATCGGCCTGCCGCTCGGCATCCTGATGAACCGCTACAAGCGCGTGGGCGGCGCCATGCAGACGGTGCTCGACGTCATGCAAACGATGCCGCCTTTCGTCTATCTCATTCCGGTGGTCATGCTGCTGGGCATCGGCCGCGTGCCTGGCTTCATCGCCGTGGTGATCTATGCCATCCCGCCGATCATCCGCCTCACCGACCTCGGCATCCGCCTGGTCGACAAGGAAGTCCTGGAGGCAGCGGACGCGTATGGCTGCTCGCGCGGGCAGAAGCTTTGGAAGGTCCAAATGCCACTCGCCATGCCGACGATCATGGCCGGCATCAACCAGACGATCATGATGGCGCTGGGAATGGTTGTCATTGCTTCGATGATCGGCGTGCAGGGACTCGGCCTGAACGTCCTGCAGGCCATCGCCAACCAGTATTTCACACAAGGCATCTTCAACGGCTTTGCCATCGTGGGCATCGCGATCATCTTCGACCGCATCAGCCAGGCCTACGGACATCGCCTACAGAAGCATCGGGGTACAGCACATGAATAAGAGCGATGCGTCGATCGAAATACGCGATCTGTACAAGATATTTGGCCGGTCTCCGGAGCGATACGTCAACGCTGTCCAGAACGGGTTGTCAAAATCCGAACTCGGAAAGAAGCACGGACATATTCTTGGGCTGAGCAACATCAACATCTCCATGCCCGCCGGCAAGATCCAGGTCGTGATGGGATTGTCCGGATCCGGCAAGTCGACGCTGATCCGGCACATCAACCGCCTGATCGAGCCAACGTCCGGCTCGATCATAATCGAAGGACGCAACATTCTTGAAATGTCCGAGCTGGAGTTGCGGGAATTCCGCCGCAACAAGACGGCGATGGTGTTTCAGAGATTTGCCCTGCTGCCGCACAGGACCGTGATCGACAACGTGACGTTCGGGCTTGAGGTCCGCGGGGTCGAGAAGGGCAAGGCTCGCGAGATCGGCATGCGCTGGATCGAGCGCGTGGGCCTCGTCGGGTTTGAGCAGCGCTATCCCGAAGAATTGTCCGGCGGCATGCAACAGCGGGTCGGGCTGGCGCGCGCTCTCAGCAACGATGCCTCGATTCTTCTGATGGACGAAGCCTACTCGGCTCTCGATCCGCTGATCAGGACCGATATGCAGACCATGCTTCTCGAATTGCAGGCGGAGCTGAAGAAGACCATCGTCTTCATTACTCACGACCTGGACGAGGCGCTGAGGCTCGGCGACCAGATCGTCATCTTGCGGGACGGGTCGATCATCCAGCAGGGCGACAGCCAGGAAATCCTCTTGAGACCCGCCGACGACTACATCGCGAGGTTCGTGAAGGACGTCAATCGCGGGCGTTTCATAAGGATCGATGCCGTCATGGAACCCGCCCCGCGATCCGACGACAGGTCGCTGCCGAAGCTGAAGTCCGGCTCGACGCTCGAAGTCGCCGCCAAGGAACTGACGAACTCTTCCCATGACACGGCCGTCGTCACCGGCGACAGCGACCAGCCTCTCGGACTGGTTTCCCTTCGTCAGATCACGGCGGCTCTATCATCGGGCATCGCCGCGTGAGGGATGCAGTGGCCCTCGGACGCGATGATCGTTTACGAGAACGTCCGGGGATTTCGATAGCGAAAGGAAAAACATGAAAGCCAATGAGCGCAGCGAGTCCACCGCGGAGACCTGGTCCATAGAAGGTGGCAGTTCAGCAAGATCTGGCATTCGAGCGCCTGTCCTGGGCTCCCGATATTTTTCGTCAAGCTCGGCGGAATGGGAGCCCACGGACGCTTCGGGATTTTGGATAAAGCCTCTGTATGAAGATGCCGCGCGCGGCGAGAAAACCATGCTGATGAAGGTCGATGCCGGCGCATATGCGGGCAGTCACACCCATCCGGGAGAGTTCGAGCAGATCTATGTGATCGAAGGATCCTTCTACGATCAGGATCACACGCTTGGGCCGGGTGAGTATTGTTGCAGGGCGCCGGACGCCGCGCACAGTTCAGGGTCCAAAGATGGGGCGCTGGTTCTGTTGATCTACACCAGACGCGAACCAGCCGCCGATGAGTAAGGCGGCCGCCTTCGGGCGGCTTGCGCCAGAACCAGGCAGGGCGGAAGGTCAGCTTCCGACCTGATGCGAGCTTGCGACGCGGCCCTGGAGCCTCGCAAAAAATAGCCTGCCTCGTGACATTATTTCCGCTTGCCGAGTGCGCGCCCGTGCAGCGGTAGCCCGATCGTCAACCTTCTCTGGTTTGCTGGGATTTTCTCCGGGGCCGGGCACGCGTCCTGCTGCTTCAGCGAGATCGCGCCGAGGCTGACGGGCAGCCCGTATCAGCCTCCAACGCGATCGAACTGGCTGCGCGCAACTGCGTGGCAGTTTAGTCAACAGACGCGTGAGACTTTTGCAGTTGGTCAAATCTCCTGGCTCCGGCAATAGTTCCGACCGGCTCAAACGGGCCGCGTTGCTATTTCTGGAGGCCGGTATGACTGCTCAACTGCAAGTTTCTCGTAGAGGCGGCCGGGAAGCGCGGCGCACGATCCGCACGGCACCGAAGATCGACATGCTGCCGACGCTGAAGCGGGGCCTGCCGGTTGTGGAGCCGATGGATGCCGAGCAGGTCGAGCGTATCCACGAGGCTTCGCTCGCGATCCTCGAAGAGGTCGGCGTGGTGTTTCGCGATCCGATCGCGATCGAGGACTGGAAGAGGGCAGGGGCCGATGTGCGCGCGGACGACCGCGTCCATCTCGACCGCGGCCTGGTCATGGAACTCATCAAGACCATTCCTTCCAAGATCGAATACTTCGCTCGCGATCCGGCGAAGAATGTCGAACTCGGTGGGCCGAAGTCGATTTTCGTGCCGATGACCGGCGCGCCCTACATGCGCGACCTCGACGACGTCAGGCGTGGCCCGACGATCGCCGACCTCGGTACCTTCCACAAGCTGGCGCACATGATGCCGGCGCTGCATTCGTCGGCGCACCACATCGTCGAGCCAATGGACATTGTCGTTGCGCATCGGCACCTGCACATCACCTATTCGTCGATGAAGCATTCGGACAAGATGTTCATGGGCATGACCACCTCGCCCAAGAATGCCGAGGATGTGCTCGACATGTGCGAGATCCTCTTCGGCGAAGGCTTTCTCGAGACGCATGCGGTGGCGACGGGCAATTGCAACGGCAATTCACCGCTGGTCTGGGACCAGGTCATGCTCGGCGCCATGCGCGCTTTCTGCCGGCGCAACCAGCCGGTGCTGTGCTCGCCCTTCGTTCTCGGCGGCGCCAACACGCCGGCCTCCACGGCGGCGGCCGTGGCGCAGCTCAACGCGGAGGCGCTTTCGGCGCTCGCCTACACGCAGGTGATCCGCAAAGGCTGCCCCGCAATCTATGGGCACTATCTGTCGACCGTGTCGATGCAATCGGGAGCGCCGATGGCGGGAACGCCGGAAATCTCGCTGATGAATTTCATGATCGGCCAGATGGCTCGCCGCTACAACGTTCCCTGGCGCACATCCAACCTGCTCGGGGGCGCCAAGGTCTTCGATGCGCAGGCCGGCTATGAAAGCGCCATGACCATGATGGCGGTGCTGATGTCGGGCGCCAACTACATCTGGCATTCGGCCGGCTGGAACGAAGCCGGCATGCACTGCTCGATCGCGAAGTTCGTCGTCGACGCCGAGGTCTGCTCGATGGGCTATCGCATGACGCAGGGCGTCCAGTGGGACGACTTCGACGAAGCTCTTGCTGCCGTGCGCGACGTCGGCCCGGGCGGCCATTATCTCGGCCACCCCCACACGCAGGCGAATTTCGAGCGGGCCTTCTTCATCCCAAAGCTTTTCGACAACAACTCGATCGAGCAGTGGTACGCGGACGGCTCCAAGGACATCAAGCAGCGGGCGCTTGAGCATGCCCGTCGGCTGCTGGCCGAGTATGAAGGGCCCACTCTCGATATTGCGAAAGACGAGGAACTGCGCGCCTATATCGACCGTCGATCGCGCGAGATCCCGGCGGTGGACGCGCTGAACGAGGACTACTGAGCGTGCGCATTGACCGGATCAACGTCTATGCGGCGCAGCTGCCGGTCAAGGGCGGCGTCTATCGCAGCAGGGTCACGCATCCGGTGTATCTGGACGAAGACGCCGAGGATCAGAACGCCATGTCCGGCAAACCGTTGGTCACATACGGATGAACGCACCCGCCAACATCAGCGCCATGAGGTCGTTGGCGACGCCGGAAATTTCGGCGGCGGCGGAACGGCCATTCGACCTGGTGGTCCTGGTGCTGCCGGGGTTCTCGCATCTGGCGCTGCACGCCTACATCGAGCCGTTCCGCATCGCCAACACGGTATCGAGATTGCCGCTTTTCCGATGGCGGATCGCGGGCCTGGATGCGCGCCCGGTCGAGGGCGCCAACGGCCTCGCCATTCCCGTTGACGTCACCGTCGATGAGCTGACTTCCAACCCACAGGATCGTAGACTTGGCCAGCTTGCCGTCGTTGCAGGCGAACCGGTAGAGCGGCAACTGACCCCGCAACTCAATCGGTTTCTGCGGGTGATGGCGCGCCGTGGCGTTGCGATATCAGCCGTCGGAACCGCGACATGGCTGCTTGCCCAGACCGGTCTCCTGGCAGGCACGCGTTGCACGATCCATTGGTCGCGGCTTGCCGCTTTTTCAGAAATGTTCAACCAGCCGCGCATCCGCGACTCTCTCTTCGTCAAGGATGGGCAGTATTCGACCTGCGCCGGCGAACTGGCCGCCTTCGACCTTGCCGTCGACCTGATCGGCAGCCATGCAGGCAGGTATGTGGCGCAGGAGGTGTGCCGGCACGCGACCGTCGAAGGTCAGCGCTCAGGATCGAACCGGCAGACCGGGCCTTCGGGTCTCGCCTTTACCGGCGTGAGCGACAAGCTCGTGATGGCAATGCGGATCATGGAGGAGAACGTCGAATTCCCGCTCCCCATGGACGAGGTGGCGGACCGGGCAGGGATATCGCGCCGCCAACTGGAACGACTGTTTGCGGTGCATCTGGGGCTGCCGCCAGTGCGCCATTACCTGCGGATCAGAGTCGATCATGCCAAGCGCCTGATCGAAGGCACGCGAATGCCCATCATCGATGTCGCCATCGCCTGCGGATTCATGTCCGCCTCGCACTTTGCAAAGTGCTTCAGAGCCTTCAACGGGCTCTCGCCGCAGCAGTGTCGCGCCACGGTGCCCGCCTGGGTCGGGCCGGGCCTGGGATGACGAGCCTGCGGCAGGGTTGTTGGCGGGGCCATCAGACTCCGCCTGCTTCCCCGGCGCGAACATCAAATCATCGTCGCGAAGCGGCGGCGCCGGGCGAGCCCGGCGCCGCGTCCATGATCAGGCGGCGTATCTCGCCATCTGCGGCTGTCGCGACCACTGCGCATACCAGGTATCGAACAGGCTGAGCTGCTGCTCGGCATAGCCGCGCTGGCTGTCGCTCAGGGCATCCGTCTGGTTGAAATGCAGCCGGTATTCGGGGTTACCCTTGAGCACCATCATGTGCTTGAAATAGAGCACCAGGTCGGGGCCTTCATCGAAGGAGGAGAGCACGGCCAGCGCGGCGTCCAGCTCCTGGGCGAGGCGGCGCGCTTCGGCATCGCCCTTCGCCGCCGCCTGGCTCAGGCCCACCAGGTGCAGCACTTCCTTCGGCAGCACGTTGCCGATGCCGGTGATGGCGCCGGAAGCCCCGCAATTGACGAAACCATGGAAGACGGCGGTGTCGACGCCGATCATCAGCGCCACCTCGTCGTCGCGGCTGGTGATGTTTTCGGCCGCATAGCGCAGATCAGCCGGGCCGCCGAACTCCTTGAAACCGACCAGGTTGGGGTGCTCGGCGCGCAGCGCGAAGAACAGATCGGCGCGCGTGGCAAAGCCGTAATAGGGACTGTTGTAGATCACCGCCGGCAGATCGGGCGCGGCCGCCAGAATGGCCTTGAAATGATGGCGCTGCGCCGCCACCGAGGGGCCGCGCGACAAGACGCGCGGGATCACCATCAGGCCGCGGGCACCGACCTTGTGGGCATGGGCGGCGTGGGCGACGGCGCTGGCGGTGTTGACCGCGCCGGTGCCGACGATCACCGGCACGCCGGCCTCAACCAGGCGCTCGACGCCGGCCATCCGCTGCGCGTCGGTCAACAGCGGCCAGTCGCCCATCGAACCGCAATAGACGACCGCCGACATGCCGGCGACGATCAGTTCGCGTCCCTTGCGCACCAGCGCGTCGAAGTCGGGAAGACGCTCATTCGTGCAGGGCGTCATCAGCGCCGGCATGCAGCCGGAAAACACATTGGCGGTCATTTGGATTCCCCTTGAGGCTGGCTGGCAGATTGGCCAGTTTGTCCCCGAGAAGCACTGCTTGCCAAGCAAATAGTTATGGCTACGGTGCTGCCGCCGGCCACGTCTGGTCGCGGATGTCGCAGACCTGGATCGTTGGTTTTAAAGCGCGTCGCGCTGAAACGGATCCCGGCGACGCGCCTTAGGGCTTTGTCTTTATGCATGTCGTTTTCGCAAAAACCGCTGCACACTTTTGCGCGACATGCAGGTAGGCATCGTTAACGAGGGTTATGGCGCGACTTCCGGCTTCAGTTAGTTTCGGATCTTGGCTGACAATGGTGGCAACCAGCTCAAGCCGGCCCGGCCCCTGCCCACCTGGTGGGCGGGCCGGCGCGGCAAGCTCAACTTGGTCAATTGCTCGCGCCGGGCTGGGGATCGTCACGCATCACGTCAAGAAGGTGCCGCGCCAATTCTGCGGTGTCGAACGGCTTCTCGAACAGGCCGATCCTGGCGAAACGAGGGGGAATGACGGCGGGGTCGTAGCCGGTGGCGAAGACGAACGGAAGATTCCTGCGGGTGAGTTCGTCGGCGACCGCAAAGTCGATGGTCCCTTCGAGATTAAGGTCCAGCACCGCGGCGTCGATATCGAGTTCTGCGATGGCGCGCAGGGCCTTGTTGCCGCTCGAGACCGGGCCAACCACCGTCGCTCCAAGCAACGCAAGGCTGTTCGTGATATCCTGAGCGATGAAATACTCGTCTTCGGCCACGAGCACGCGGAGCATCGCAAGCGGATTTTCCATGACGAGTCTCCTGGACAACCACCCTTGGACTGCGGTGCGACCACCCGACGTTAACATAGGATAGGTCAAACGCCGCGCGATCGATGTATCAGGTCAAGAGGACAACGCGATGAGACGGCCTCTGATCCGCAAGCTTGAAAAATTCACGCGGCTTTCCCTGGCAGACAAGGAAATGCTGGTCAGGATCGCGGCGCAGCGCGTGCGCCGCTTTGCCGCGCGCGAAGACATCATCCACGAGGGCGAGAAGCCGGAATTCATCAATCTTATCAACGAAGGATGGGCTTGCCGCTACAAGACGCTGGAAGACGGCCGCCGCCAGATCATCGCCTTCTTCCTGCCGGGCGACCTTTGCGATCTCAATGTGTTCATCCTGAAGGAAATGGATCATTCGATCGGCGCGATCACGCCGGTGGCGGTTTCCGAAATTTCGCGGACGTCCTTCGATGAAATGATGATCGGCCATCCCCGCATAACCCAGGCGCTTTGGTGGGAATCCCTGGTCGCGGCGGCAATCCAGCGCGAGTGGACCGTCAACCTTGGCCAGCGCGATGCGCTGGAGCGGATGGCGCACCTGTTGTGCGAACTTTTCATTCGGCTTGAGGCCGCGGGCTGCACCAGTGACAACAGCTGCGAATTCCCGCTGACGCAAACCGAGCTTGGCGAGACGCTCGGCATGTCGACGGTGCATGTCAATCGAACATTGCAGGAATTGCGGGCATCAAACCTCATCATCCTCAAAGATCGAACCCTGATGATCCCCAATCTCAAGGCGCTGCAGGACGCAGCGTTGTTCAATCCGAACTATCTGCATCTTGACCGGGAAGGCCGGCATCTCGATGCCAATGAGGAGTGATGTCCAAGACCCCGGCAGATGAACATCGCGAACGCGACTTGACCGAAATTCGGGCGGCCTTGCACGAGCGGGCAGGCGCCAAGGTCCGCCTTCGCCAAAGCGAAGAAAACCTGCGGCAGTTCGGCGAGGCGGCTTCCGACGTTTTGTGGATCCGCAATGCCGAGACCTTGCAATGGGAGTACCTGACACCGGCATTCGACGCGATCTATGGCCTGCCGCGAGAGAAGGCGCTTGCCGGCGACAATTTTGCCAGATGGATCGACCTGGTCGTGCCGCAGGACCGCGATCACGTGCTTGCCCATATCCGGCGCGTTCGCGACGGTGAGCGCGTGGTCTTCGAATACCGCATATGCCGGCCGAGCGACAACGAGGTGCGATGGCTGCGCGACACCGATTTCCCCATACGCGACGAGACCGGCAAGGTGGCCCATATCGGCGGCATCGGGCAGGACATCACCCGGTTCAGACAGGCCGGGGAACAGCAGCAGGCACGCTTTGCCGAACTGCAGCACCATGTGCGCAACACCTTGGCGGTGATCCGTTCCATCGTGCGGCGCACCATGGAGCAGAGCGAGTCCTTGGACGAAGCCACCGCGCATCTCGACGGGCGTATCAATGCTTTTGCGCGCGTGCAGGCGGCTGTCACCCGCAATCGCTCGTCCGAAGTCGAACTGGCGCCGATCATCGCGGAGGAGTTGCGCGCCGCAGGGGCCAAGGAAGGTGAGAACCTGACCATCAATGGTCCCGCATTGGCGCTCGCGGCCAAGGCTGCCGAGACCATCGGTCTGGCCGTGCATGAACTGGCGACAAACGCCGTGAAATATGGCGCGCTTTCCAACCGTGCAGGGCGGATCGTCATCGAATGGAACGTCAATGATGACGACATGCTTCGGCTCACCTGGACCGAGAACGGCTTGCAGGATCTGAAGCCGGCGTCGCGACAGGGCTTCGGCTGGGAGGTCCTTCACCGCACGCTGCCTTACGAACTCGAAGCGTCGGTGGATTTGCGCATCGAGCCGACGGGGCTCAGTTTCGATGCCCAGATCCCTCTTCGCGCAATTCGCACGCGGGCCTAAAGCGGAATTAGACATACGCTTCCATGTCTTGCCGATGCATGCCGCCTGAGGCGCGCAGGCGCAAGCGAATCCTCACGATCAAGTGAAGCGCGGGAACAGGTTCGGAGGAACATTCGCCTGTCTGCCTTGTTGAATCCAACGCGGCGTCTGGCGGAAAGGAGCTTCCGCATGAAAAACCCAAGATCAACGGCAAGAATAGCCGGTCATCCCGTCCATCCCATGCTTGTCACGATACCCATCGCGTGCTTTGTCGGCACCTTGCTCACCGACATCGTCTACTGGCGAACCGCGGAAATGACATGGGCCAATTTTTCGGCCTGGCTGGTCACGGTCGGTGTCATCGTCGGGATTCTGGCGGCCCTTGCGGGCTTGATCGATCTTCTCGGGGAAAGCCGCATACGCGAGCAGCCGACCGCATGGCTGCACATGGGGGGAAATCTCGTGGCGCTCGTGCTCGCCTTCCTCAACATGCTTGTCCATACGCGCGACGCCTGGACTTCCGTGGTCCCGACCGGGCTGATCCTGTCGGCCCTGGTGGTGGTCATCCTGTTGTTCACCGGCTGGCTCGGCTGGGGGCTGGTCTATCGCCATCATGTGGGAGTGGCCGATGAGACGATTTGAAGGACCCATCAGATGGACGACGGCGGCGCTGCTGAGTGCGGCCGCATTGGGCGCAGCCGGGTGCAGCGACGACAACACGGACCCGAAGGACCAGATCGGTCCAAATCCGAAACTGCCGGAGATACGCCAGTATCTGTTCCCACCGATGCATCTGGCGTCGGTCGTCGGCTGGAAGAACGACGAGAAGCCCGCCGTCGCGCAGGGCCTGCAGATCCAGTCCCTGGCCAAAGGCCTCCAGCATCCGCGGTCTCTGTATGTGTTGCCCAATGGCGACATTCTCGTTGTGGAATCGAAAGCCCCCGACGAAGCATCGGCCAAACGGCCGAAAGACATCGTGATGGGCTGGGTCGAGTCCTGGGTGACTTCCGGCGGCAACACCGGGTCCAGCAACCGCATCACCCTGCTGCGGGACAGCAATGGCGACGGCAAGCCTGAATATCAGGGCGTCTTCCTCGACCACCTCAACGCGCCCTTCGGCGTGGCGCTGGTCGGCAACGACCTGTACGTGGCAAACACCGACGCAATCGTGCGCTACCCCTACCAGCCGGGCGACACCAAGATCACCGCGCCGGGCAAGGTGCTGACGGACCTCCCGGGCGGTCCGATCGACCACCATTGGACGAAAAGCCTGGTCGCGAGCCCCGATGGCTCTTTGCTCTATGTCGGCGTCGGCTCGAACAGCAACATCACCGAGAACGGCATCCAGGCCGAAAAGGACCGGGCGGCGATCTGGGAGGTGGATCGCGCCACGGGCCGGTCGCGCATCTTCGCCAGCGGTCTGCGCAACCCGAACGGCCTGTCGTTCGAGCCGACGAGCAAAGCGCTCTGGACGGTTGTCAACGAACGTGACGAGCTCGGTCCGAACCTTGTGCCGGACTACATGACTTCGGTGAAGGACGGTGCCTTCTACGGCTGGCCCTACAGCTACTACGGTCAGCATGTCGATCCGCGCGTCATGCCGCAACGGCCGGACATGGTGGCCAAGGCCATTGCGCCCGACTACGCACTGAGTTCGCATGTCGCGCCGCTGGGCTTGGCGTTCTACACGGCCACGAGCCTGCCGCAGGCTTATCGGGGCGGCGCCTTCGTCGGCGAGCATGGCAGCTGGGACCGCCAGCGCTTCAACGGCTACAAGGTCGTCTTCGTGCCGTTCAGCGGCGGCCATCCGAACGGCATGGCGCAGGATGTCGTCACCGGCTTCCTCAACGACAAGGGCGAGGCGAGGGGCCGGCCGGTCGGCGTCGCCGTCGACAAATCCGGCGCGCTGCTCATCGCCGACGATGTCGGCAACACCGTCTGGCGGGTGACGTCGGCGGCGCCGGCCTCGTAGGAAGTCACGGATTGGGCCTCAAGGTCCGGAAGGTGACCGAGTAGCGGTGCTGGTCCACCGGCGGAATGCTGTGCTCCCATTCATCGCGCGTCGGACCGCCCATAAGATAGGCGGATCTTGGTTCGACCTCGATCGTTTCCCGATCCCATCTCGCGCCGTTCCTGCGCCGTAGCGCAAACCGAAGCCGACGACCTGCCTGTTGGCCAGATGACCGTGGAAGTCGAAAGGTTTGAACGGCAGACCGGCGAGGCGAAGAACCAGTTCGTCTTCTTCGGCGCGCGTGATCAGATCCGGCCGATAGAGAAAGCCTTGCGGCAAGCTGGCTGCGGGGGCGAACAGATCGCCCTGCCGGGCCGACGTCATAGTTCTGGGTTTCATTGCTGGCATGGCTGCCAGATAGGGAGCTCAGGGTTTCCTGCAAGGCTTCACCACCAGCATGATCATGCCCATTGCCCGGAACCGAGGGAGCGGCCGGGGCATTACGCATTCGCCAGCTGGATGCCGGAGATGCCTTCAACCGCCATACGCAACATGCACTATGATCCGGCGACGAGGACGCTTTCGGTGTGGTTCGTTCCGAGCGGCGACCGCTACGACTATGAAGAGGTCGAGCCCGAAACTTATGCGGCCTTCAAATCTGCTTTCTCGAAAGGGCGGTTCTTCAACGAGTTCGTGCGCGATCGCTACCGGTTCCAATTGGTCGAGCACGGACGCGGGCATTGAACGGCGCATTGGCGTCGGCCCGGCGAACCGGAACATTTCCATCCTTCGCCGGTTAGCCAGGACCAGCGCATGGTTGCTGGAACAGCCACTTTCGACCAGGAAGGGAAAGTCATGTTCGGCACCGATTTGTGGACATTCGCTGTGATCGGCGGGCCGGTTATTCTTCTGCTTGTGATCATCTATGCGCTCGCCACCCGTCGCCGCAGAGGACTGGTAGAGCGGCGCGAAAGCGACCGTGGCGCCGAGCGTTTGTATCGCGAGCAAAAAGACTAGAGCGCCAGATAAGCTCATAGCCCTTAAGGCATTGTTTTCGCTTGGTTGTAGAGCAGACGGGCGGTGCTTAGGTTTTGATCGTTGCCGCCTTGGCCGCGATTGCGCGGGGTCTGGACGAAATACCCGACAACGGAACAAGCCAGGGCGCCGGCTGTTATCGAGCAGACGGACAAGGTCCGAAGCCGGAGTGGTTCATGGGCAACGATGAGTTGACGGGCGTGTTGGAGTCACTTCCAGCCATCGACGCCAAAGCCGAGCCGACGCTAAAAAGCGCTGAGGCGGAAGCCTTCTACACGCATGCAATCCGCGAACTCGCCGCCACCGACATTCCCTTTCTCGTCGCCGGCACCTATGCGGTAAGCGCCTACACAGGCGTTGTCCGTGCGACCAAGGATCTCGATATCTTCTGCAAGGCCGGGGACTGTCCGCGCATTCTGGCCCATTTCAAGCAGATCGGCCATGCGGTCGAGATCAGGGACGAGCGTTGGCTTGGAAAGGTCTTCGATGGCAAGCACTTCTTCGACGTGATCTTTGCTTCGGCCAACGGCACCATGCAGGTCGAGGACCAGTGGCTGGAACATGCCCGTCAGATCGAACTGCTGGGAAGCCGGGTCAGGATCATCGGTCCGACCGAGCTGATCTGGTCGAAATGCTTCATCCAGGACAGAGGCCGCCACGACGGCGCCGATATCGCCCATACGATCCTGAAAGCGCATGACCAGATCGACTGGCAAAGGCTGCTTACCTATCTCGACGTCCATTGGGAAGTGCTGCTGATGCAGTTGCTCAGTTTCCGATGGATCTATCCCAGCGAGCGCGACCGCATTCCCGACTGGCTGCTCGACGATCTGCTGGAACGGCTTGCGCGGCAACGGCTGCTGCCGCCCTCACGGACCAAGGTCTGTCGCGGCCGGCTTCTGTCGCAGCTCGACTATGAGATCGACGTCAAGGAATGGGGGTTTGCGGGCGTCGGCGGTGTGGGAGAGCTACGTGATGCCTGAACCGACCAAATCAGCGAAGCCGAACGGGAACGGGACCATCAAAGTCGCCGCCATGGGCGACCTGCATGTCCAGGAAGATGCCGACATCTCCTATCGCGAGCTGTTTGGGGAGGTGTCTCGGGAAGCCGATGTCCTTGTCCTCACCGGCGATCTCACCAACCTCGGCAAGCCCCGGGAGGCCGAGCTGCTGGCTGAGGAGCTGCGCGCATGCTCTATCCCCGTCGTCGGGGTGCTCGGCAATCACGACTACGAATGCGGTTGTGTCGAACAGGTTTCGGCAACGCTGCGCCAGGCCGGCGTCCATCTCCTGGACGGGCAGGCGGTCGAACTGAACGATGTCGGCTTTGTCGGCGTGAAGGGATTCGTCGGCGGCTTCGGCCCCAGAATGCTCGGCTCCTTCGGCGAGCCCGCGATCAAGGCGATGGTGGCCGAGAGCGTCAACGAGGCGATGCGGCTCGAGAATGCCATGCGCCAGGTCCGCGCCAAGCGCACGCTCGTGATCCTGCACTATGCTCCGATCGCCGAGACCGTTGCCGGCGAGCCCTTGGAAATCTTCCCGTTCCTCGGATCCTCGCGGCTGGCCGAGACGATCGACCGATTCGAGGTGAGCGCGGTCGTGCACGGACACGCCCATCGCGGTTCCTACGAAGGCCGGACTCCCGGCGGCGCCAGGGTCTACAACGTCGCCAAGCATGTCACCAAGCCGACGGGCCGCCCCTACGCCTTGCTTGAAATCTGAACGGCCCCGCGGCGGCCGCGGCACCCTTCGGAACCATGCGGGCGGACATGAGTTTTGCCGGTGACCAACGGAAGACCTCAATGCCTGACCCCAGACAACCAGATCCAGACCGCGACACGCCGATGCCGGCTCCGACCTGGAAGCCCGACCCGGTCAAGGAGCCGCCGCTGGATGAATTGCCTGACGAGACGCCATTGCCCAATCCGGATGAAAACGAGGAGCCGCCAATGCATGCCGGTGGCGGCCAAAGGGAAAGGTAAGGGCAATGGCAGCGCCGCGCGCAGTCTGGAAAGGTTTCATGAAGGTCGGGTCGGTTTCCTGCGGCGTCAAGATCGTCGGAGCCACGAGCGAGGCGTCGAAGATCCATTTCAGGATCTTGAACCGCAAGGACAGCCTGCCGGTGAAAAGCGTCTATGCAGACGAAGAGACCGGAGAGCCGGTCGACACCGAGGACCAGGTCAAGGGTTTCGAGACCGACAAGGACGATTTCATCCAGGTAGAGCCTGACGAGATCAAGGCGCTGAAACTGACTTCCGAACACACGCTGGAAATCGGCGAGTTCGTGCCCATCGCCGAGATCGACACACGCTATCTGGAAAAGCCCTATTATCTGGTGCCGTCGGATTCCGCCGCGTTGGAGGCATTCACCGTCTTGCGCGAGGCGATGAAGAACAAGCGGGTCGCAGCACGCTCCTGCGTCGTCCTCTACCAGCGCGGCCGCGAAGTTCTGATCCAGCCCTTCGGCAAGGGCATGCTTCTCACCGAACTGCGCGACCGCAACGAAATGGTCTCGGAGGACAGCGTCTTCGAAGGCTTGAAGAAGCAGAGCTACGATCCGGACCTGCTGGAAATCGCGGGTCTTTTGATCGACAAGAAGGTGACCAAGTTCGATCCTTCGAAATTCGAGGACACCTACGAGCAGGCGCTGATCGCGATGATCGAGGCCAAGCGCAAGGGCAAGAAGCCACCGAAGGCTGCGCCGAAGCCGCGCGAGAACGTCATCGACCTGGCCGCGGTTCTGCGCAAGAGCCTGGCAAAGGAAGGCATCAAGCCGAGCGCGCAAAGCAAGGCCAAGCGCAAGTCGGCTTGAGGCCGGCGGGATTCAGACCGGTTCACCTTCTCACAAGAAACCGCTCCAAGTGTTTGGTTTTGCGGCATTGCGACGGAAAACAACTGCGCACTTTCCCAGGAATTGATCTGGTCAGACCTCGTCGAACCGGCTTCCTTCCTTGGACGGGTCGCGCGAAAGGACGCGCTCCTCCTCGTCCTCGGGAAGGGCTTCGTCGCTGTTTTGGTAGGGATTGTCATCGTCTTCTTCGGGGAGGGTCCCCTCCGCTTCGACATCGTCCTGCGGGTCGCCGTTGACGGCGACGCTGTCGGGCAGAATCCTGTTGCCCTCAAGGGTATCCCAATCCTGCTGTTCGATGGCCGGAGCCTCGGCTTCGTCCTGTTTTGCCGATCGTTGCTTGTTGCGCGGGTCCATCCTTGTTCCTCCAATTCTAGCCTCCATTGAGGAACCGCTCAGGCAGGCGGTTGTTCCTTCAGCCCGCAGCAAGGTGCTTCCCCAATGGTGGCGCGTGGAACGCCAAAGCGTCCCCCGACTTATGGTTGAAAGTCGGGGAACACTTCATGCATCGCAAGCTGGATCTCAGAAGCGGCACGCCTGTATGGTCCGCCTATCGGTCGCCCGATGTGCCGGTGAACCGCCTCATTCGCGATCTCAAGACGGACGTGCTCATCGTCGGAATGGGCATCAGCGGCGCAATGATGGCGCAAGCGCTGACGCGTGACGGCCACTCCGTCGTCTGCATCGACCGGCGCGGACCGGTCCAGGGATCGACGGCTGCAACGACGGCGTTGGTGCAGTTCGAAATCGACCAACCCTTGACGAGGCTGTCCGCTATGATCGGCGCCGCAGCCGCCCGCAGGGCATGGCGGAGGTCACGTCTAGGCCTTCTCAATCTGCGAGGGCGGATCAGCGAACTCGACATCAGCTGCGAAGCGGCCAGCACGCCCTCGCTTTACCTCGCCGGCAACACGCTCGGTCCGTCCGAGTTGCGCAAGGAAGCGCAAGCGCGCGTCGAGGTCGGCATCGGCGCAAGGTTTCTATCCCGTGCATCCTTGCTGGAAAAATTCGGCATCGGGCGTGCGGCGGCAATTCTCAGTCATGACAATCTCGCCCTCGATCCGAGAAAGCTGACCGCGGGACTGTTGCTTGAGACGCTGAAAGGAAAGGCCCGCTTCTATGCTCCGGCGGAGGCGACAGCGGTCGAGGATGGTCGCCTCGGCGTGATGGTTGCGACGCGGCACGGCCCAATCATCAGCGCGGGGCACCTCGTCCTGACGACTGGATACGAGCTGCTGAAAATCGTGCCGCACGTGTCTCACCGCGTCATCTCGACCTGGGCGATCGCGACGTGTCGGCAACCCGGGAAGCTCTGGCCGGGCACGACCCTGATCTGGGAGGCATCCGATCCGTATCTCTATATCCGCGCGACGATCGACGGGCGCGTCATCTGTGGCGGTGAGGATGAGGATTTTTCCGACGAGGAGCGCCGCGACAGCCTGACACCCGAAAAGACGCTTCGCCTTGCCGGGAAACTCGGCCGGATTTTCCCGCAGCTTGACACAGAGGCTGAATTTGCCTGGAGCGGTTCGTTTGGCTCGACGACCACGGGCCTGCCCGTCATAGGAACTTTGCCAAGCCATCCGCGGGTCCATGCGGTAATGGGGTATGGCGGCAACGGCATCCTCTTTTCGCAGATCGCCTCCGAAATCGTCTCGGCCTCGATCAGAGGCGGCGAAGACGCCGACGCGGACCTGTTCGCCTTCCAGGCGTGACACCTCTCCAATCACCGTGGTGCCCGACAGCATGCCGAATGAGACCTACGCGATCTGCTCGAACGTGCATTGGCGCGGCGCCTTGTCGGGCCGCCAGCGCACCAGCTTTGTTCCGTGCCGGAAGCGGTCGCCGGTGACGTGATCGAAACGGACCTCGACGACGAGGTCCGGCCGCACCGGCTCCCATTGCCCGCTGCGCTCGGTACTCCAGCGGCTCGGCCCGCCCGGAGCCTTGCCGGTGAAGCCCGGCCCGCCGCGCAGCTTCTCCAGCCTGTCCGTGAGCGCGGCCCGCTCGTCATTGGCGATGGTCGAGGTGAAGCCGACATGGTCGAGCAGGCCGCGTTCGTTGTAGAGACCCAGCAGCAGCGAACCCACCTGTTGCTTGCCGTTGAGGTAGCGGAATCCCCCGACCACGCAGTCGGCCGTGCGCAGCCGCTTGACCTTGATCATCGCGCGCTCGCCCGGCCGATAGGTCTCGGCCATCGCCTTGGCGACGACCCCATCGGTCGAACCATGACCGGCGCCCTGCAGCCATTTCCGGGCGGTTGCGAGGTTGGTGGTGGATGGCGAGAGCCGCAGCGAGGATATGCCTGCCTTCGCCACAAACTCCTTTGTTGCCGCCCGCCGCTCCGCCAGAGACTCTTCGAGCACCAGCCTGCCGCCGGCTGCGACGAGGGTGTCAAACAGGATCAACTGCGCCGGCGTCTCCAAGCTGAGCTTGGCTATCCGGCTCTCCGCTGGATGAAGCCGCATCTGCAGCGCATCGAATGAGGCGCGGCCCTCGATCTCGATGACGATCTCGCCGTCGATGACAAAGTTCTTCGCATCGACACCGCGCAGCATGGCTGTGAGTTCGGGGAAATAGCGGCCAAGCGGCTTGCCGGACTTCGCCCTGAGGTCCACTGCTTCGCTGGCCTTGAAGGCGAGGCAGCGAAACCCATCCCATTTCGGCTCGTATTGCCACGTGCCTTTCTCCTCGGGCAGCTCATCGGCGGTGCGCGCTTCCATGGGAGGCGTGTCCAGAGGCAGCGGGAAGCCATTCCTCGGGGCCGCTACCATCGCTCTTCCGCGTCGTGATGCGGGAGGTCGATGCCGCAGCAGACCCATGCCAGCCGTTGCCCCGATCCATAGTTGTAGCGAGGCTCCAGTTCCGCGGGATCGTCGAAAGTTCCGACGTGGAGCGCGATCTCGTCCTGCGTCGCGTCATAGGAAAGACTAAGCGGAGAACCGCAAGCTTGGCAGAAGGCGCGGCGGGCGAGCGGCGAGGATCGGCGGTAGGCCGGTTCTTCGTCGCGCCAGGACAGGCTGGCCAACGGCACCCAAGCGAGCACGGCAAACGCGCTGCCGGTCGCGCGCCGGCACATATCGCAATGGCAATAATGAACACGCGGATCTGCAGTGACGCGATAGCGAATTCTGCCGCAGAGGCATCCGCCTGTGCGTTCGACAGGAGCGGCTTGGGCGGGATTTTCGGACATTTTCATCCAGCTTGAACGTTTCGAGGGCGGATGTGGTTTCCGGGCGGAACGGGTTTCAAAGCAAAGCGTTGGTCCGACTGTTGCCGAGGATGAAACCTTGACTCCCAGATACCGCTCCGCCCCATCGAGACGCCCGCAGTTTTCCCCGTCCCGCGGGAAGCGAGCGCGGCTGCTACCCTGATGTCAGCTCCAGGCTTGACCTATGGTCCTCTCGGCACGCATTGCGCGCATCTTTGCGTCGACATGCAAAGATTGTTCGCCGAACCATCGGAATGGGCGACACCCTGGATCACCCGCGTGCTGCCAAGGATTGTCAGCCTTGTCGAGAGGAAGGCCGAGCAGACGATCTTCACGCGCTTCGTGCCGGCTGAGAGGCCCGGCCAGGGCGTCGGCAGCTGGCGACGCTACTATGAGCGCTGGGCGTCGATGACGATCGAGAATGTCGGCCGGGAGATGATCGAATTGCTGCCGCCGCTGTCGGCTTTTTATCCGCCGGCGCAGGTGATCGACAAGCATGTCTATTCCCCCTGGCCTGAGGGCAGGCTGCAGGCGCTGCTTGCCGCCCGCCGGATCGACACACTGGTGGTCACCGGCGGCGAGACGGACGTCTGCGTGCTGGCAACGGTCCTGGGCGCGATCGACATCGGTTATCGCGTCGTGCTGGTCACCGATGCGCTCTGCAGCTCCTCGGATGCCACGCATGACGCGCTGATGACGGTCTACCATCAGCGTTTCGCGCAGCAGGTGGAAACTGTCGAGATGGAAACAGTCCTGTCGAGCTGGAGCTGAGAGCGGGCGCAGCGCGGTCCGACCTCCCAGCCTGCTCCTTCGGCGCTTACCAAAGGCGAGGCAGCGGCGTCGGCGCTCCCCCACGGGCCGGTCACTCCTGCGTGAGCGGCCTGAGTTTCGGACCGATCAATCCGGAACAACACGCCGGCTGAAAGGTTAGCGCCCGATACAAGCCAGCCAGGAGCGAGCCATGTCCCGAACCTCCACCTCGAGCGCGACTGGCCTCAGCCGAAGACGTTTCATGACCGGCACGGCTTCGGTCGCCGCGGCCGCGCCGATGCTGGCGGCGCCGCCGAAGGCCGAGGCGCAGCCTGCACCCGCGTCGAAACTGCGGGAGCCGGCCGTCCTGTCGCTGCGGGTCAACAAGCAGCCTTACGAGCTTTCGCTGGATACGAGGACGAGCCTGCTCGATGCGCTTCGCGACCATATCGGCCTGACCGGCACAAAGAAGGGCTGCGACCACGGTCAGTGCGGCGCCTGCACCGTGCTGGTCGACGGAAAGCGCGTGCTCTCGTGCCTGAGCTTCGCCGTGATGAACCAGGGCAGGGAGGTGACGACGGTGGAAGGGCTCGCATCGAGCGACGGCAAGCTGCATCCGATGCAGCAGGCCTTCATCGATCACGACGCGTTCCAGTGCGGCTACTGCACGCCGGGCCAGATCATGTCGGCCATCGGCTGCGTCAACGAAGGCCACGCCGGCTCCGAAGACGATATCCGCGAATATATGAGCGGCAACATCTGCCGCTGCGCGGCCTACCCGAACATCGTCGCGGCCGTCGTGCAGGCGCGTGAAGAGACGAGGGGAGCCTGACATGCGCCCCTTCATCTATGAACAGCCGCAGGACATTCGCACCGCCGTCGCCGTCGCGTCCCGATTTGCCTCCGATGGCGATCAGCCAACGCGGGCCGACGCCCAATTCATCGCCGGCGGCACCAATCTCGCCGACTATATGAAGCTCGGCGTCGCGCAGCCGAGCCGGCTGCTGGATCTCAATCGGCTGGACGAGCCTGCGCTCCGGGAGATCACGGTCGGGGACAACGGAATTCGGTTCGGCGCGCTGGTGCGGATGGGAGAGGCGGCCGACGACAGCGAGGTCAAACGACGTTATCCGGTCATAGCCGACAGTCTGCGACTGGCGGCAAGCGGCCAGATCCGCAACATGGCAAGCCTTGCCGGCAACGTGCTGCAGCGCACGCGCTGCGAGTATTTCCGCGAGACTTCCTGGGCCTGCAACAAGCGGGTGCCGGGTTCGGGCTGCGCGGCGATGGAAGGCTTCAACCGCCAGCATGCAGTGCTCGGCACCAGCGAGGCCTGCATCGCAACCTATCACGGCGACTTCGCCCAGGCTCTGATCGCGCTCGATGCCGTGGTCCGTGTGGAGGGTTCGCGCGGTGCGCGAAACATTGCCTTTGCCAAGCTGCACAGGCTGCCCGGCGACACGCCGCATATCGAGACGGAACTGGCGGCGGACGAGATCGTCACCGCCATCGAGGTGCCGGCCCTCCCGTGGGCGGCGCGTTCAATGTACCTGAAAATCCGCGATCGCCAATCCTACGCCTTCGCGCTGGCCTCGGCGGCGGTCGCGCTCGATCTCGACGGCGACAGCGTTCGCGAGGCCCGGATCGCGCTGGGCGGCGTGGCGACGGTGCCATGGCGCGCCAGCGCGGCGGAAGCAGCCCTGCAAGGCAAGAAGCTCGACGAGATGTCGGCCGGCACAGCAGCGGAAGCCGCCTTCGCGCATGCGAATCCCGGCCGGCACAACGCGTTCAAGATCGAACTCGGCAAGCGAGCGCTGGTGCGGGCGCTGCTGGAAACCCGTGACATGAAGGTGTGACATGAATGCAGCTGCTCCCAGGCCCAAGGAGAACATGGGCGAACCGCTGCCGCGCATCGATGCTCGGCTGAAAGTCACGGGACAGGCGCATTATCCGGCGGACCTGCCGACAGCCAACATCGCCTATGGCGCGCTGGCGACCAGCAGCATCGCCAAGGGCAAGGTGACGAAGCTTCATCTGGATGACGCCCGCGCGGTACCCGGCCTGCTCGACATCGTCACCTATGGCGACATGGACAAGATCGAGAAGCCGAAATTCGGCAACTCCGGCGCCACGTCGATCGGGCCGCTGCATGACCGCACGATCTTCCATGACGGCCAGATCATCGCGCTCGCCGTTGCCGAGACGTTCGAGGCGGCCGAAGAGGCCGCGCAACTCATCCGCGCGGAATACGAAGAGGAGAAGCCGAGCGCGAGCTTCGACAGCGCGGGCACGAAGACCGTTCCCGCCGCGGGCAAGAGCCCGATGTACAAGGAAGATGTGAAAGCGGGCGACTTCGATGCCGCCTATGCGCAAGCGGCGATGAAGATCGATGCTCGCTATTCGACGCCGACGCAGCACCACAATCCGATCGAGCTGTTCTCGACGACGGCGCTCTGGCAGGGCGATCAGCTCATCGTGCACGAACCGTCGCAGAACGTCACCGGCTGGAAGGTGGAGCTCGCCAGGCAGTTGAAGATCGAACCGGCCAATGTGCGCATCGTCAGTCCCTTCATCGGCGGCGCCTTCGGCTCGAAGGGGCCGATGACGCCGCGCACCGCGATCGTAGCCGTTGCCGCCAAGCGGCTTGGCCGGCCGGTGCGCTGCGTGACGAGCCGCATGCAGGCCTTCGGTACCCAGACCTACCGCGCCGAAACCCGCCACCGCATCCGCATCGGCGCCGGCAGGGACGGGCGCATCACCGCTTTCGCCCACGAAGGCTGGGAAGTGACGTCACGCCCGGACTCCTACGTGGTCGGCGGCACTTCGGCGACCAGCCGCATGTACGACTACGGCTCGGTGCTGACGCATGTCTCGCTGGTGCAGGCCGACCGCAACACGCCGGGCTATATGCGCTCGCCGCCCGAGACGCCGTATGTCTACGCGCTGGAAAACGCCATGGACGAGATGGCCGTGGCGCTCGGCATGGATCCGGTCGAATTCCGCCGGATCAACGAACCGAAGCTGGAGCCGATCGGCAAGAGGCCGTTCTCCAGCCGCTCGCTGATCCAGTGCTATGACCAGGCTGCCGAAGCCTTTGGCTGGGCGAAGCGGGATGCTGGAGTCGGCGCGATGCGCGAGGGAGACTGGCTGATCGGCGTGGGCTGCGCCACGGCGATCTATCCGACCGCTGTCGCCCCTTGCGCGTCGCGCGTGCGCCTAGCTTCCGACGGCGGCGTGCGGGTGCAATGCGGCTCGCATGAAATCGGCACCGGGATCCGCACGGTGGCCGGACAGATGGCTTCCGAGCGCCTTGGTGTCGCGATCGACAAGGTGGCTGTCGAGATGGGCGACAGCAGCCTGCCACCGGCGCCGGTGTCGGGTGGATCGATCTCCACCGCGAGCGTGTGCTCGGCGGTGCTGAAGGCCTGCGACGCGATCCGGAGCAAGCTCGTAGCCGCCGCGACGAAGGAAGGCGGGCCCCTTGCCGGCTCGCACAACGAGGAATTGGCCTTTGCCGATGGCAAGATCGCGGCGGAAGGCGGCGCTGCGGCCAAGATCGAGGACGTCTTCAAGCTCATGCAAGTCGGCGCGATCGAGGAATATGCCGAGTTTGCGCCGAAGGGCGCGAGCCCCGAGGCGCTGAAAAAGCTTTATGCCGGCCAGTCGGAATTCCATGGCGGCGAGCAGGACGAGGATTCGGTGAAATATGCCTTCGGCGCCGAATTCGTCGAGGTCCGGATCAACCGCTACACGCGTGAAATCCGCGTGCCTCGCATGGTCGGTGCATTCGCGGCAGGCCGCATCATGAACACGCGCACCGCCCGCAGCCAGCTGATGGGCGGCATGATCTGGGGCATCGGCCAGGCGCTGCATGAAGCGACCGAGATCGACAGGCGCTATGCGCGCTATGTCAACCGCGATCTCCAAGACTACCTCGTGCCGGTCAATGCCGACATCAAGGACCTGCAGGTGATCCTGGTGCCGGAGGTCGACCACGCGGTCAATCCGGCCGGCGTCAAAGGATTGGGGGAACTGGGCAATGTCGGCACGGCCGCCGCCGTTGCCAGCGCGGTCTATCACGCAACAGGTATACGCATCCGCGATCTGCCGATCAGGATAGAGCAGCTTCTGGTCTGACCGCCGGTCATTCGCCGGCCTGGCTGCTGGAGCGTTCGTAAAGAGCGGCGCCTGTCTGGGCGTCTATGCCTTCGAGGCTCACCTCGTAACCCCAGAGATTGCGGATATGGCGCAGCGTCGCGTCGCGGCTGCGGCCCTCCAGAACGATACCGTCATGGACCTTGTGCTGCAGGCGAAGATGACGGTCGCCGAGCAGGTCCACGTCCACGACCTGGATGTCCATGCTGTTTGCGCCGATGTCGTAGCTGCGGGCAAGGGCGCTGCGGACCGCTTCATAGCCCCGCTCATTGTGGATCGAGGCGACTTCGTAGAAAGGCTCGTTCGCCGCGTCCGCAAGAACGAACATCCGCCATTTGCGGATCAAGGCCGGGCTGAGAAACTGGCGGATGAAGGACTCGTCGCGATGGTTGGCCCAGGCGTCGAGCAAGGTGTCGCGCCAGTTGCCATTGCCGGCGAAGTCGGGAAACCAGTCGCGATCCTCCTCGGTGGGGTTCGTCGAAATGCGCTGGATGTCCTGCATCATGTCGAGGCCCAGCGCGTAGGGATTGATGCCGGAATAGCGCCGGTCGTCGAAGCCCGGCTGAAACACCACGTTCGAATGGTTGCTCAGGATTTCGAGCATGGCGCCCTCGCTGATGCGGCCACGATCGAAAAGGGCGTTCATGAGCGTGTAATGCACGAAGGTCGCGCAGCCTTCGTTCATCACCTGCGTCTGCCGCTGTGGATAAAAATATTGCGCTATGACGCGGACAATCCTGAGGATTTCGCGCTGCCACGGCTCCAGGATGAGGCTGTTCTTCTCAAGGAAGTAGAGCAGGTTCTCCTCCGGAAGGTGGAGCGACTTCTTCCGCTCGGCGATCGCGTCGTCTGTCTCGGCAGCCTTCTTGCCGTCCTTCGACTGGGGCAGGGTCCGCCAGAGATCATTGTAGGAGCGCTCCTCGTACTCCAACCGCTCGCGCAGTCCCTCGCGCTGCGTTTCGGAGGACAGTTTCGGCGGCCGCCGATATCTGAAAACGCCTTGTCCCATCAGGGCGTGCGCGGCATCGAGAACGGCCTCCACCGCGGCCAGGCCCTGCTTTTCCTCGCACCGGGCTATATAGCCCTTGGCAAAGTCCAGATAGCTCAGGATGGCGCCGGCATCGGTCCATTGCCGGAAGAGATAGTTGTTCTTGAAGAAGTGATTGTGGCCGAGCGCCGCGTGGGCCGTCACCAGGGCCTGCAGGGCCATGGTGTTTTCCTCCATCAGGTAGACGATGCAGGGGTCGGAGTTGATGACCAGCTCATAGGCGAGGCCGCGACCGCCCTTGCGGTACAGCAATTCCTGGTAGAGGAAATGCTTGCCGAACGACCAGTGGCGGTACATCAGCGGCATACCGGTGGACGAATAGGCATCGAGCATCTGCTCGGACGAGATGATCTCCATCTGCACCGGATAGATGTCGAGGCCGAGCTCTTCGATGCCGAGCGCCTCGATAGCGTCGTAAGCCCGCGACAAGGTCTGGAAATTCCAGTCGGATCCGGAAAACAGCAAACCGGAACTGGGAGCGAGCCTTGGCATCCGTGCTCCTTCAGCCGCCTCCACGCTGCGGCTTCTCCTTAGTGAAGAGCTGTCGAAAGACCGGGTAGATGTCGGAGGCCTTGGCGATCCGCGTCATCTGGAAGTTCGGCCAGCCTTTCTTGACCTCCTGATAGGCGTGCCAAAGCGATGTTCCGTTCTCGGTCGAGCCGAAGATGTGCGTCTCTCGCTCATCGATGATTTCGACATAGGCGAAATACTGGCACAAGCGCATGAGTTCACCATCGAGGAGCGCAATGCAGCGATCGGAATCGGTGGGGAAATTGTCGCCGTCGGACGCCTGGGCAGCATAGATGTTCCAGTCGCGACTGGGATAGCGCTTCCTGATGATGCGGTGCATCTCCTCCAACGCGGTGGAAACGACGGTGCCGCCGCTTTGCGTGCTGTAGAAGAATGTGTCCTCATCGACTTCCTGAGCCTCATGCGTATGGCGGATGAAGACGATTTCGGTGCGGTCGTAGCGCCGTTTCAAAAAAAGGTGCAGCAGCACGAAGAAGCGCTTGGCAAGATCCTTCTCGCGTTCGCCCATCGAACCCGAAACATCCATCAGGCAGAACATCACGGCGTTGGCGTTCGGCTGCGGCTGCGCGTCGAAGCGGTTGAAGCGAATATCGACCGGATCGACATAGGCGATCACCCTGCGGCGGCGCTTGAGACGATCGAGTTCCTCCTGCAACGCCACGATGCGTTGACGCGCCGCGGGATCGGGTGGGCCCGATTGGAGCGCTGCCAACTCCAGGGTTATCGCATCGAGCGCCTCCTGCTTGGGACGCTTCAGCGCTATGCGACGGCCATGGCTGTTGCGCATCGTGCGAGCAATGTTGATGTTGGTAGGCGAGCCGGTCGCAGCGAATCCGGCGCGCCGCGGCCGGTAGGCGACGATCTCCTTGAGATTGAGCTTGACCATGTCGGGAAGCTCGAGATCCTCGAAGAAGAGGTCCAGCACCTCCTCGCGGCTGAGGACGAAGCGGAAGTCGTCTTCCGATTCCTTCATCGACGGCGAGGATCCAACATTGCCGCCTTCACCCGGCTTCGGCATCCGATCGCCGGGAGCGAACTGCTTGTTGCCCGGCAGGACATGACGGCGCGTGCCGCTGTCCCTTGCGTCGGTGAATTGTGGCTCGCTGGTTCCGTTTGCCGGCATCGAAACGGCATGCTCGCCATCCACATCGGCGATTTTGCCGGCCCGGATCCGTTCGCGGATTGTCTGCTTCAGCTCCGCGCGGGCACGGCGCAGGAAGCGCTGGCGATTGCCGAGGCTCTTGTCCTTCGGGTTCAGTCGGCGGTCGATGAAGATGGTCATCGGAACTTCCGGGGTTGGTTTCAGCCCGCCTTGTTCACGCGCATATACCAATCCACCAGCCGGCGGACCTGACGCTTAGTATAGCCGCGTTCGACCATCCTTTGCACGAATTCGGTGTGCCTCTTCTCAGTCACGCTGTCCTGCTTCGAGCCGAAGCTGATCACCGGTAGCAGATCCTCGACCTGCCCGAACATCCGCTTCTCGATGACTTCCCGCAGCTTTTCATAGCTCGTCCAAGAGGGGTTGCGGCCGTGGTTCCTGGCGCGGGCGCGCAGGGTGAACTTCACGACCTCGTTGCGGAAGTCCTTGGGGTTGGCGATGCCGGCCGGCTTTTCGATCTGCGACAGTTCGTTGTCGAGGACCTCGCGGTTCAGAATCTGGCCGGTGTCGGGATCCTTGTAGTCCTGATCCTCGATCCAGGCGTCGGCATAGGCGATATAGCGGTCGAACAGGTTCTGGCCGTATTCGCTGTAGGATTCGAGGTAGGCTTTCTGGATCTCGTGGCCGATGAACTCGGCGTAGCGAGCGGCAAGCTCTGTCTTGATGAAATCGAGATAGGCGGTTTCTGTTTCCTTCGGGAATTGCTCGCGCTTGATCGCCGCTTCCAGAATGTACATCAGATGCACAGGATCGGCGGCCACTTCCTTGGTGTCGAAGTTGAAGGTCTGCGACAGGATCTTGAAGGCGAAGCGCGTGCTCACCCCGGTCATGCCTTCGTCGACACCCGCGGCATCGCGATATTCCTGAATGGATTTTGCCTTCGGGTCGCTCTCCTTCAGGTTTTCCCCGTTATAAACCCGCATCTTCGTATAGAGCGGCGAATTGTCGTGCTCGGCCAGGCGCGTCGACACGGTGAACCGGCTGAGCAGGTCGAGAACCTCCGGCGCGCACGGGGCTTCGGCCAGTTCGCTCTCGCGCAGCAGCTTCTCGTAGATCTGTCTTTCTTCGGTGACGCGCAGGCAATAGGGCACCTTGACGACCAGGATGCGGTCGAGGAATGCCTCGTTGTTCTTGTTGCTCTTGAATTGCAGCCATTCCGATTCGTTGGAGTGCGCAACGATGATGCCCTGGTAGGGGAAGGCGCCGAAATTCTCCGTGCCGTTGTAGTTGCCCTCCTGGGTGGCCGTCAGCAAAGGATGGAGAACCTTGATGGGCGCCTTGAACATCTCGACGAATTCGAGAAGTCCTTGCGTCGTCCGGTTCAACCCGCCGCTGTAGGAATAAGCATCGGGATCGGACTGGCTGAAATTTTCGAGCTGTCGGATGTCCACCTTGCCGACCAGCGACGAAACGTCCTGGTTGTTCTCGTCGCCTGGCTCGGTCTTGGCGATGCAGATCTGGCGCAGGCGCGAAGGCATCAGCTTGACCACGCTGAACTTGGAGATGTCGCCCGACAGTTCGTCCAGCCGCTTCGACGCCCAGGGGGAGATCAGGCCGTTGAGCCGCCGCCGGGCGATGCCATACTTGTCCTCGAGAAGGTCACCCATGCGGTCAGGATGGAAAAGGCCGAGCGGCGATTCGAAAACCGGGCTGATCCTGTCGCCAATTTTCAAAGTATAGATGGGCCGCTCTTCCATCAGCTTCTTGAGACGCTCGGCAAGGGAGGACTTGCCGCCGCCGACGGGCCCGAGCAGGTAGAGGATCTGCTTGCGTTCCTCGAGCCCTTGCGATGCATAGCGGAAATAGCCGGCGATGCGCTCGATCGTGTCTTCCATTCCGTAGAAGTCGGCGAAAGACGGATAAATCTTGATCGTCCTGTTGGCGAATATCCGGCCAAGCCGTTCGTCGCCGCTGGTATCGAAGAAAGTCGGCTCGCCGATCGCGGTCACCATGCGCTCGGCCGCAGAGGCGTACATCGATTTGTCCTCGCGGCAGGCTAGGAGATATTGCTGGAGGCTCATCTCCTCCTGTGCTGCGTTGGAGTAGATCTCCGAGAATAAGTCGAAGATGTCGCTTTTTTTCTCAATCATGGCAGCCTCGCAAGGGGGGCGGGTCGAGGGGTAGCCGCACCCAGCATTTCAACTGTCGGAAGGTCATTGTGGTTCCTTCACAGGCACGAGATTACGCTCATAAGAGCAGGCGGCAATACTGAAGACGATGGATGGTTATCACCTTCGGCCCTTTGCGCCCCTCCGAGGCTCAGGCTGGGAACGCCACCACTGGGCGTCATGTCGTGCTCCAACTGGCGATTTGCGCAGCCGGAGCTGTTCTCATCTCTGCGAGCCAAGGCATGACAGCGCCGCGGCCGCGAATTGCGCACGGGAAGGGCTGGGACGATCGCCGCCGGGGCACCTGGACGATTTTCGCTTCCATCCTCGAGAGAGCCAGCCCGTACCGTTCCATTTGATGGAACCGGGCCGATGGCGGTCCGGTTAAGCCGGCAGGAACAGTTGAAGCTGAGGAGGCCGGTATGAGGGCGCCCTTGGCACAAGACGAGTATCTGATCGCCTCCGACGTGGCGAATGGCTTAGCGGCAAGAGGATTCGAAGTTGCCTGCGCCGGCTCCGAACGGGCAGCAGGAAGCTGGTTGGACGACAACCGACCCGATGTGGCCATCATAGATATCCAACTGCTCGATGGACAACGCGGGATCGCTGCCAGCCGCCTCAAGGACCTTGGCGTGCCCTTCATCGTGCATTCAGGCTACGATCCTGCGTTCCAGGCCAGGTGTTCCGCGGCGCGCCATACTTTTCGAAGCCCGCGGCAATCGAGGATATCGTCGAGATGGCAAGCCGGATGGTCGAGGATCGCGGCGCCTCGTAGCCGCACGAAAGATCTGAGCAAGGGCGATCTCAGCCAGGGGCGGCGCTTTTGCGGAACCGCGCCACCGCGTCGATCAACACTTTGTGGTCGACCGGTTTCGAGAGCCTCGGCGCGTCCCGGAACTGATCGGGAAAGACAGTCACGCTGTCATAGCCGGTGAGGAAGAGAAACGGGACGCCGCAGGCGGAGAGATGCTCGGCGAGCGGGAAGCTGCGTTCGCCACGCAGATTGACGTCGAGGACCGCTCCATCGAGGGTGACGCCCTCGATCTTCTCGAACGCCTGTTTGTTAGTGGGCGCCGGACCGATCACGGCGCATCCTGCCGCGGCCAGCTGATCGGCGAGATCGCGCGCGAGCAGGAAAGTGTCCTCGACGACGAGGACCTTAAGGCCGGTCAGAAGCGCGTCCGTATTCATTCCTTGCCGGGCAGCGAAGGACCTGCATTCGTGGACAACGGTATTTCCAGATCGCATTCCAATCCGGAAGGTTCGAACCGCAGGTCCACCTTGCCACCCAATTCATACTCCAAACTTTGCTGGATGAAGCTTGTTCCGAAATTCCGCCGCGGCGGCTCCTTGACACGCGGTCCGCCGATTTCCTTCCAGCGGATCGACAACTTCCCGGGTTTATCGGCATTCCAGGTGACTTCGACGCGGCCGCTCTCGGTGGACAGCGCGCCGTATTTGGCGGCGTTGCTGGCCAGCTCGAAGAAGACCATGCCGAGCGTCGCAGCGGCGCTTGCGCTCAGATGCAACGGTTTGCCCTGGATTATTATGTTCTGCCGCTCCTTGCTGCCGTATGGGGTAAGTGTCCCCCTGAGCAACTGCTCGAGGTCGGCATCGCCCCAATTGTAAGACGACAGCACCTCGTGCGTTCGTGCCATGGCGTGCAACCGCTCCTGGAACGAGGTCGAGAAATCGCCGATCGAGGTCGAAGAGCGGATCATGCGCGACGTCAGCGCCGTGATCGTGGCCAGGATGTTCTTCACGCGATGCTGCAACTCGTGCAACAGCCTCTCCTGGCTGCGCTCCGCCTCCTTGTGGTTCGAGATGTCGACCAGCGCCGCGATCGCGCCGCGAACCCTGCCGGACTCATCGAACAGCGGGTTGGCCGACATCATCACGTCGAGGCTGCTGCCGTCCTGCCGCGCGATCCGCGCCTCATAGCTGGGGACAGCCTTGCCCGTCCGCATCGCCTTCTGCAAAGGCTGGTCGTCGGGTTTCAACGCGGAGCCGTTGATCATCAGCGGCAGTTCGGCCGGCACGGTCGTCAGTTTGCCGTCCGTGGCTCGCCGGCCGGCGAGTTCCACCGCATAGCGGTTGCCGCGGATCGCCTCGCCATCGCCGTCCTCGGCGATGAAGATGCCCACCGGCACCAGGTCCAGCAGCGTTTCCAGGCTGTCGAGGCGGTTGCGCAGGTCATGAGTGAGCGCGCCGATCTTTTCCTCCGCCCGCGCGATCTGGGTGACGTCGACGAAGGTGACGACGACGCCGGCGATGACGTTGTCGACCGTTCGGTACGGCAGCACGCGCATGATGTAGCGCCTGCCGCTCTCTGCGCCTTCGATCTGCCGCTCGATCGTGCCGAGGCGGCGCAGCACCTGCTCCATGTCGGTCTGAAGTCCGTCGGCGGGAAAGCGGGGTCGGACATGCGCGAGCGGCCGGCCGACATCGCTTTCGACCAGCCGGAACAGGTCGCGCGCCGTCGGCGTGAAGCTTTTGATGCAGAGGTCGCGATCGAGGAACACGGTCGCGATCTGCGTGCTTTCGAGCAGGTTCGCCATGTCGTTGTTGGCGCGGCTGAGCTCGTCGACGCGGATGTTGAGCTCGGCATTGACGGTCTGGAGCTCCTCGTTGATCGACTGCAGCTCTTCCTTGGAGGTTTCCAGTTCCTCGTTGGACGATTGCAACTCCTCGTTGATGGAGGACAACTCCTCGTTCGAGGACTTCAGCTCCTCGTTGGAGGATTCAAGCTCCTCCGTCGTGATCTGCAGCCGCTCCCGGGTTTCCCTCAGCTCCTTTTCGAGCTGGTTGACATTGGCGCTTTCGACATCGTCGGTGGTGTGGACGGGCTCGTCATCGGCCTCAGGCTTGATGCCGCCGACATCCCTGAAGACCAACATGTACAGAGGGTCCGCCGAGCCGTCGGAGGGCAGCGGCTGCACGGCCAGGCTGATCGTCTGGCGTCCGCCGTTGGTGCCGATGTTGATCTTGTTCTGGACCGCCACCTGCCCGGTGCTGACGGTCTTGTGAAGCGCTGCCCGCAAATCCATGCGCAGGCCGCGCCTCGCCATGGAAAAGACGTTGTGATCGGGTGCGCCGGCGGCAAGCTCGAGATATTTGCCCGTGCCGCCGGAGCTGTGCACCAACTCGCCGCCGGCATTGATCACCACGTAGGCCGGCGAGTAGCGCTCGACCAGCAGGCGTTCGGCAATTTCCTGCAAGGTTCCGGTCGTCGTCCGCTGGCGAGCATGCGGGGCGGCCTGCCTGGTCGCGGCCGCGAGCGGGAATTCCGGCAACCGCTGCGTGGCGACCCCGCCGCGCTTCTGGAAGATGCGGCTCGTCTTGTCGACGGTCGAGAACAGGCGCGCGTGACGGGTGACGTTCTCTGACGAGCCGAGGAAGAGATAGCCGTTGTTGCGCAACGCATAGTGGAAGATCGGGACGATCTTTTCCTGCAGTTCCGGGCCCATATAGATCAAGAGGTTCCGGCAGGCGATCAGGTCGAGCTTGGAAAAGGGCGGATCGCGCAACAGATTGTGCGCCGAGAACAGGCACACCTCCCGCAACTCGGCGGCGACGCGGTAGGTGCCGTCCTCGCGCGAGAAGAACTCCTTGAGGCGCTTCGGCGTGACATCGGTCGCAATCGTTGCCGGGTAGCGGCCGGCTCGGGCCACTTCCAGCGCCCGCTCATCGATATCGGTGGCGAATATCTGCAGGCTGGGCGAGGCGGCACCCCGGGGCGCGTTCTCCTTGAGCAGCATGGCAATCGAATAGGCTTCCTCGCCTGTCGCGCAGCCAGGCACCCATACCCGGATCGTCTCGTCCGGCTTGCGGTTCTCGAACAACTGGGGAATGACCATGCGTTCGAGCACGTCGAAGGCCTGCGGGTCGCGGAAGAAGCTGGTCACGCCGATGAGCAGGTCCTGGAACAAAAGATCGACCTGCTGCGGCTCGTCGCGCAGCCGCTCGTAGAAGACGGTGGGATCATCGATCTGCAGCACCTGCATGCGCCGCTGGATGCGCCTCAAGATGGTGTTGTCCTTGTAGCCGCTGAAGTCGTGGCCGGTGCGCACGCGAAGCAGTGCCGCGATGCGCGAAAGCTGTTCGGCCACGTCGCGCTTGCGGCGGTCGCGCTCGCTTTCGGTGCGCTTGGCGTGGCTGAAATAGCCGACCAGTTTCGCGGCCATTTCTTCCGCGGGAAGCACCATGTCGATCATGCCGCTCTGCACGGCGCTGCGCATCATGCCGTCATATTCTGCGCTTTCCTGCGCAAGCGTCAGCCCGCCGCGCTCCTTGATCGCCCTGAGCCCGATGGTGCCGTCGCTGCCCGTCCCGGACAGGATGACCCCGGCGGCATTCTCCGACTGCTCCTGAGCCAGCGAGGTGAAAAAATCGTCGATCGGCGTCCGTTTGGCCCGCGTCGCAGCCATCTTGGCCACGTGAAAACGGCGGTTCGCGATCGTGACAGAGGCGCCCGGCGGAATAACGTAGATATTGTCCGGCTCGATCGGGACACCCTCGGCCGCGGTCTGCGTTTCGATCGCGGTGCAGCGCTGGATGATGCTGGCAAGCACACTCTCGTGCTCGGCATCGAGATGCTGGATGACCACATAGGCAAAGCCGCTATCGGCCGGCACTTCCGGAAAGAATTTCTGCAGCGCGCCGATGCCGCCTGCCGACGCGCCAATGCCGATGATGGGGAAGACCGCGGGCTCTAGCGCCGGCTCGCGGGAACTAGTCCGTGGCTTCGTTGCCGTTGCCTTCCTCGCCGACTGCGCCATCGTCTGGTACCTGTACCCGCCTGCTTTCGAGGATGCGCTCGATCACGGCTGCATCCGCCTCATATTCCCTGGCCCGCTGGCCGAACTCTCTCGCGAGCGCGGATCGATCCCGTGTCCGCTCCCGCTCGGCCATGCGCCGGGCAAACGCGGCCCGCTGCTGATGTGCCCGCAGCAGACTCCACAAGATCTCGTCCGCCTCGATCGCCTGCGCCTCCATCACCGCGTCGGCCGTGAAGGCATGCCCGGTATGGCACCGATAGCGGAGCATGTCACCGTCTTCGATCTCCCACAGCGGTCCGTGGCATTCGGGACATGTAAACACCGACAGTTCGCCAAGTCGATCTTCATCTTTCATGGTCGAGTGCTCCTGTGCGGCGATTGCCGCTTCCAGCCTCACACCCGGCGGGGCGGCAAAGGTTTCGCCGGCTGGTTCGGACGCCAGTTGTCCCAGCAGACCGCCGAGCTCCGCCGCCGGCAGGCAGTGGTCGATCTCGGCATAGTGCAGCGCATTTTCCACCATGGCCGGCACGAGAGCGTCCTTCGGGTGCTGGACCACGGCGAGGCCGCCCACGGCCTTGATGGCCCTCAGACCAGCCGTGCCGTCGGAAAGCGCGCCCGAAAGCAGCACACCGACGACGCTTGCGCCGTGGCTGAGCGCTGCCGAACGAAACAGCGGGTCTATCGCCGGCCTGGCGAGGTTCTCGCGCGGCCCGCGCCGCAGCATCATGTGATCGCCATGGAGCAGCAGGTGAAAACCTGGTGGCGCCACGTAAATATTGCCGGTCTGGGCGGTCGCGCCATTCTTGGCCACCGAGGCCTTCAACGCTCCCGCCCGATCGAGGATTTCCGGCAGGTAGCTGACCTGGCCGATATGGACCACGACGAAAACCGCTGCCGGCAGATCCGGCGGCAAGTCGCTGACGATCCGCTTCAGCGGCTCGATCCCGCCGGCGGAGGCGCCGATGACGATGGTGTGATGCCCGCGAGAAGCGCGGCGAAGAGACCGCTCGGATCCAGCGGCCGGCTTGCGACGATGGTCGGAGGCAGGCTGCGGCCGCGGTCTGTTCATGTTTTCCTGCAACATCACGCCCAGTTCAGATTGAGGGCAGCTTTCCGTTAACGACGGGGGTCAGGGGATGTTCCGTGGTCAATTTCGATGGGGCGCGCGGAACATTGGAATTGGCTGCCAGTTTGGTGTCGCTGCAAGCGCCGCTGCTTGGCGCCTGCTGAGATCGGTGGGCAACACTGATCGGCCCGCGCCCTTGCACACCTCGGACGCGGGCTCCCAAGGTCGGTCACAGCCGGTCAGACGACGATGAACAGGAGCCAGTCATGAAGCACCAGACGCTCGACCAATTGCAAGCTGTCGCGGAGGTCAATCCGCTTGCGCCGGCGCTGCTCGAAACAAGAAACCAGCGGTTGGAGCGGTGGGCGCAGCTGCTCGACCAGAACCCGCTGCGGTGCCTTTCGGCGCTCACCGGTACCGAGCATCTCTATCCCTCAGTCCGACAGGAAGCGCGGGCACCGGGATCGCCGATCACCGTGGCGTTCGACGATCCGCTGCTGCGCGCCTCCGGTCTGGCTTCGGACACGTATGGCGAGGCGAGACGCTTCTTCGAGCTCTCCGATTGGGAATTGCATGAAGTCGTCTGCAGCTGCCACGCCGGCTCCACCATGCGCGCGAGCTGGGCTGCGGCGCGGGTTCGCAGGATCATGGGGGGCAATCGGCTCTTAGCCTGGCTGAGGAGTCGGTTCGTGCATTGAAAGACGCTCGCCTGACGACCTGCGGCGGTTCGGCTGCCCAGGCGTCAGTGCAGCAGGCTTGCTCCGCGCGCTCGCGCCAACCTGCGCATGATTGCGTTCAACCAGTCGGCGATGGTCGATCCCTCCGGCCGGCTGTCGATTTCGTCGAGGGCTTGTTGAAGCGTGTGCTCGACAAGCCGATCGGAGGCATTGACGTCGCCGAGCAAAAGACGCGCCGTAAGCCGTAATTTGGGCAGCAGCGAGAACACGTCGTCGTCTGGCCGGTCGGTCGCAGGCCGGGACTGGTCTGGGGGGAAAAGGGCATCCGCCACAGTGACGCCGCTGGAGGATTTGCTGAGGCTGCTTGCGAATCTCAGGTGTTCCGGCACAGCGATATCCTCGTAGCCGCTGAAGAAAACGAAAGGCACGTTTCGCCGCATCAATTCATCGGCAATCGGAAACACGCGCCGGCCCTGGAGATCGATGTCGAGTATGGCGGCTTCCGCCGCCTCGGTGTGTCGGGCGGCTTGCTCCACGGTCGCGACGGGGCCGAGTATGACGGCGCCCATGTCGGTGAAAAACTGGGCCAGATCGCTGGCGAGGAGCCACTCGTCCTCCACGATCAGTATGTGAAGCCCTCGCAGATCGCGCACGTTTCATGCTTCCTTGTTAGGGCCCGCCTTGCCGTCAGCACCGGCGTTCCCAGGCCGCTGGCGCAGGGCCTTGGCCAGGCGCCTGGCCAAGTCGAGCATGCGAGGCGGCACATCCTCGCTGAAAATCGGCTGCCGGGACCGTCGATCTTGCGGCACCGGTTTCGTTTCGGGCGGACGCTTGGACATAGCAATCACCAGGGAAGTCGTTCCTAGAACGCGGTGCGGATGGAGTCGTTCCGGCGCGCTATGCTTTTGCCGGTGGGCCAGGCCTTGCGGCGGAACCATTTGTCCGGCCGCTTCGAAACCGGGAAACACCTGCTGTTGCCGCTGGCCTATGCCGCAATGGCAGTGACCGGGACCCTGCCGGTCGACTTGCTGTCGTATCAGAGGCGTTCTTCAGGGGCTTGCGAGCCAACGCTGCCCGCCGCCGCAGACCAGGCTGCAGACCCGGTGAGGCCGCAAGTCGCTGATACTGGAAGGCGTGCTGCAGGCGCTGGCTGACATTTCGCCTCAGCCGTTCTGGTCGATGGCATGGGGCGCCGGCTGCTGAGCCCCGCCGCCTGGGCCTTCCGGTTCCCGCTCCACCCAGGTCCAGACAACGATCAGCACGATGATCAGGATGGCAATCAAAGCAATGATACGTGGCACTCGAAGTCTCTCCATTGACGCCCAGGCCAGACGATTCTGCCTGGCTGCGCAGGGCTCAACCTCCCGGTCGGTTGGTGTTTGGATCGGAGCCTGCGCCCACTGTCGGGTCGGGCGCTACCGGCCCGCGTTCGGCCTCGGAGCCCTCCGCCTCGATTTCCTGCACCGCTTGATCCCAATGTTCCTGCTGCCGCCCTTCCGGCCGGCCCTCCCGCTCCCAGATCTCATGAGCGCGGCGTCTGATGCGTTCTTCCCGGTCCATGCTTACCTCCGGGGCGCCGGATCTGGCGCGCGCAGCCTAATCGGATGCGAGGTGGTTTGTTCCATGGCCGCGAAAGCCGGAGGTAACCAGGCCGCACCCTATGGGAACGCTCCCCCCGCAGCCGTGTTATCCAACAGGCCAACCGGAGATCAGCCATGAACGAGCGTGAGAACCGCCGCGAGACCGGCGCCAGGAAATACCCGGCCAATACCGATCCAGATCCGTCCGATCAATTTTCGCAAGCCGCGGCCAACAACGAAAAGCCGCACGATGCTATCGGTCTCACACGCAAGCGTGGCGAGGTGGAAGACAAGACCCACCAATCCGATGGCCAGAACCCTCCAGGCTCTGCAACGCCCCGCGCGGCGACGCAAAAGAGCTTTGGGGCCGGCCGCTCGAGTGGGCAACACTCCAAGGACGCGAAAGCCTCAAAGAGTGGACGCCAACCCGGCGATTACGCGAAGGACTGAACCAAAGAGCGGCGTGCGGACATTGCTGGCTGGGCCTTTCTGAGCGACACGTGTGGAAAGCCCGCCTGGCAGGCGGGCTTTGCTCAATGGCGCAAGGGGGGAATTGTGCGTCGCTGCTACTTGTTGCAGTTCTGCATATCCGAGGTCGTGTTGCCGGTCGCGGTGTTGTTGTCGACGTCGTTGCCCGCCGCGTCCTTGCAGCGATCGTTCATGCCATTGGATCCGGTCGAGTTTGTGCTGTTGGTGGTGTTCGGATCAGTCGTGACGGCACCGCCGTTGGTGCCTGTCACCGTGCCGGTGCCGGTGCCGTTGTTGTCGGTTCCGGTGCCGGAGCCGCTGGTTTGCGCCATGGCCGACGTGGCCAAACCAACAGCAAGAATAGATGCCGATACAAGTTTGATCATGGGAAATCTCCTCATTTATCGCCTGATTGCGATATGAGAACAACACCGGTCTATTGCCCCTGTTCCGCAGGATAGAATTCGTGATCAAGGCATGGACGAAGTCTTTATCTCGCCTGCATTGAGACTTTGTTCATCGCTTGATGAATTGTTCTATGTTCATCAAGTAGGTGACCGATGCAGGTTGGATGTGCTCAAACTTAAGCGCTACACTCACGGTCCTTCGGCTTCATTTGTTCGTTCGCAATTTCTGCCGCGGATCGATCCCGCCGGCGGCGGTGGTGTCGTTCTCGACATCGCCTTCGATCGTATTCTCGCCCCGCTCCAACTCGTCACCTTCCTTGAAAGTGCCTTTGGACGTGCCGATGCCAGGATCGCTGCCGATGTCGGCATCGCTGGGCTTTCTCGATTTCGTGTGTCGGTTTCCGCTCATAGCCTTTCCTCACTGCTTTGGTCTCCCAACAGCGAGACGCGCCCGATGTTCCAGCCACGGAAAAAGTCGATCAGCGGCTGTCCGGCTTGCGGCCCTAGAGTCCGAACGGGTAGGTTTCCGGCAGCCCGCTCGCCGCGTGCTCTGGCCCGAGAGGCGTCACTGCGCGGGTCTCGTCGAACCAGACGAACGCGTCGAATTGGCGGGCCAGCGAGGCGTCGGCATAGTGGCTGTGCAATTCGCTTTCCGGCCGATAGATCACGCCGATGAATCGCTCGAGCCGACGCTCGGTCAGTCGATCGAAAAGGCTCACGTCGCGTCCGAGATCGAGCAGGAAACGCGGGACGGCGGCGTCGTGGCAAAGCCGCTCGTAGCTGTCGTCCCGGGACGGGCGTACCGACATCACATCCATGTCGCCATCCCAATCCTTCGCGGCGGCGACAGTCCCGGTATGCGTCCCGAAGCCGATCAGCGCGGCGGCGCTGCCGAAGCGTTCGCGGCAAAGCTGGCCGATGTTCACTTCGTCGCGCGAAATGCCCATTTCGGTGTAGCGCGCATCGCCAATGTGGGAATTGTGCGCCCATACCACGGCTTTCGCCTCCGGCCCATGCGCTTCCAGGATGTGTTCCAGGGTCTCGAACATATGCGTGTCGCGCAGATTCCAGGATTGCGAACCGCCATAATACATGGCGCGATAGTAACGCTCGGCGGAAGCGACGAGCCGCGCGTTCTGTGCGGCGTCGAACAGCTCGGCGCCATCCATGCCGGCATCGTCGAGTTGTCTCGCCAGCATATCCCGGCATTGCTGCAGCACCGCCTCTTCGCATTGACGGTAGCCTCTGGTGAGCGCTGCGCGGCCATAGGTCGAAGGTTCCGTCTGCCACGGGGTCAAGCAGCCATAACGCTCCCGCGCGATCCTTGCCGCCTCGGGGTCGACGCGATCGAGATAGTCGAGGACGGCGGCGATGGAGCCGCTCATGTTGTAGATGTCAAGCCCGTAGAAACCTGCCTGGCGCGTCGGGGTCCCGACCGTTTCGTTGTGCCCGCGCAGCCAGGCCACGAAGGCCGCGACGTCGGTGTTGCGCCACATCCAAGTCGGGAACCGCTGGAAGGGCCGGCCGGCGGTTGGCGAAGGCGGCCGGTGGCGCACATAGCGGTCGACCGCCGCTGCGTCCGGCCAATCGGCCTCGGCGGCCACGATGGTGAAGCCGTGCTTCTCGATCAGCCTGCTGGTGATCGCCGCGCGAGCCCGGTAGAATTCCGAGGTGCCGTGGCTGGCTTCACCGAGCAGGACGATCCTGCGTTCGGCGAAGCGGTCGAACGGCTCCGCAAAGGCAGGATCGTCGAAGTCCGGCAGCGGTTCGGCCGCCGCGGCGATCATCTCGGGCAGGCTGCGGGTTCGCGGATGCGGGGCAACCCGGCTGGCGCCTTTTACGCGGTCCTCCCGCCAGCCTTGCTCGCCGATCAGAGGAACAAAGCGTACCGCGCCGAAATCCTCCTCGCTGTAGGTGGAGGCGCCTGTGCGGGTGACCTTGAGCAGGCGCTGCTCGTAGGGGTCGTCGCCGACGGGGATGACCAGCCTGCCGCCGACGTCGAGCTGCTGCTGCAGCGCCAGCGGCGCCCCCGGCCCGCTGGCGGCAACGATGATGGCATCGAAAGGGGCAGCCTCGGGCCAGCCCTTGGTGCCATCGCCGGTCCGCACTTCGATGTTGCGGTAGCCAAGTTTCTGGAAGCGCTGCGTGGCGGATTCGGCAAGACCGGCGTGGCGTTCGATCGTGTAGACGTGGTCGACAATCCGGCTCATCACGGCGGCCGCGTAGCCGGATCCTGTGCCGACTTCGAGAACCTGATCGCCGGGACCGACTGCTGCCATCTCCAGCATGAAGGCGACGATGTAAGGTTGTGATATCGTTTGCCCGTTGGCGATCGGCAACGGGCCATCCTCGTAGGCGAATTCCTCGAAACCTGGGTCGACGAAGGCCTCGCGTGGAACCTCCCGCATTGCCTGCAGGATCTCGCGGTCGTGAATGCCACGACGGCTGAGATGGATATCGACCATTCGACGGCGTTCGCGGGTGAGATCGAGCATGTGGGTCTCCTCGGCCGCGCGGTAGGGCGAAAATCCGCCGGCGCGCTGTATTCGCTGGCCTGCATCATCGCCTTGGATACTTGCTGAACCAGCAGACGCGCGGTTGGTTCCTTGCCGCAGTTTTTCCCGGAACTTTCCGACCGCAGTTCAGTTCGGTAGCAGATCGCTTTTCCCTCCAGCGATCCGGGGTCCCATCCGAGCCCCGCCGTGGGCCCGTTGCCAATCATGGCGACGGGCCCTTGTCACCCATGCTGTCCCAGCACTGTTCGTGTGTGATTTGGATCGAGCCGGTCTTCGAGAAAGCCGACGCATACGGGAACGATCGAGCCTGGGTGCGGGTTCTTCTTGGCGTATCAACGGGCCATGGAGACCACGATGAGCGAGGCTATGAAGACCACAAATCACGAGGTGATCCGGGCGTGGATCGAAGCGCGCGGAGGCAGGCCCGCCGTTCTCAGCACATCAGGAAAAGGCGCGATCCTGCGGGTCGATTTCGGCGAAGCGGAAGAGGCTCTGCAGCCGATAGAATGGGACGACTTCTTCCGGATACTCGACGACAACAACCTTGCCTTCCTGCATCAGGACATGACTGCAGACGGCGCCACCAGCCGTTTCAACGAATTTGTCGAGCGCGAATGACGAGACCGTCAGTGAACCGCGCGCTGAAACGGATTCAAGCTGCCTTCTTAAGTCCTTGTCTGCACATCTCCTTTCAGCGTTGCACGGTTTCAGCGCCCTACGTTTGGCGTCACCGCGAACGGGTTCGTCCAGGACCCGCTTACTGGGCACCCGGCATCTTGCTGGCATCCTGGGGGTTCTTCTTCACGCCGGCCGCCGGAGACGTATCCTGCGGCGCATTCCCGCCCTGGTTCTGTTCCGGCGCCCGCTTCACGGGCGCCGTGGGCCAGCTCGTGCCGACATACACGAAGGCCCAGTAACAGATCAGCACAACCGCCGCAGTCAGTATCAGCGGCAACAGCACTCGTCTCATGCCGGGTTCCTTCCTGGCTCGTCGAGGGAGCCGGCCGACCATGTCAGCCGGCAACGAAGGTCATGCACGGCGCCGACGCGCTGCCTCGCGCTCGATTTCTTCGGCGGAATAGGTGCCGGCCGCAGGATCGAAGACGGCCCATCCGCCTGCTTCGTACTCGCCGCGACGTTCGGCGACGTCCACCGCATTGGGACTGTGAAGTATCTCCTGGGCTTTGGAAGCAAGCTCCTCGTCGACGCGCGCAGTCACCAGCGCGCCGCCACGGCGGACACCCTCGGCATAGACATGGGCATCGTCCTCGCGCACGCCGGCGTCGGTCAGGCCGCCGATGATGCCGCCGGCTGCTCCGCCAACGACCGCGCCGGCGACCGCACCGGCGGCGGTCGCCGCCAGCCAGCCAGCCGCAACCACCGGGCCGAGCCCGGGGATAGCCATGGCGCCGAGACCGGTCATCAAGCCACCGGCGCCGCCGACGACGGCGCCGATGCCGGCGCCGCCGGCCGCGTCTTCGGCGGCCGAGGAGGGTGCATCCTTGTACCAGCCGGCGGAGTTGTTCGCGACGATGCTGATGTTGGACGCCGGCACGCCCATGGACTCCAATTCGCCTACGGCGTCGGAGGCATCGTCATAGTCGTCGAATAGCGCGGTGATCGTTTGCATCTGGTTGACTCCCTTCGTGGTCTACTGCTGGCCGGCAAAGACGTTGCCTTGATAGTCGAGCGCAACGGCGATGCTCTTGCCGTCCTTCCTGGCCTGACCGCGCCAGACGCCCTGGTCATCCTTGGCGAGCGCAGAGACATCGCTGTAGCCGGCGTCCTGGATGCGGTTCCTGGCCTGGGTCTCGGTGAAGCTGTTGGCCCCGGGGACCGGGGCGGCGGGTTTCGGTGTCGACGCTGACTTGACGGCCGGCATGCCTGCGGCGGCGGCGATCCTCTCGATCATGTCCTGGTGCATCCTGAGCGTCGGCAGGGTTTCGGCGGCGAAGGCCTTCAGGCTCGAATTGTCACCGTCCCTGGCATAGAATTCGAAGAGACTGACCGCGTCGGCGTGGGCCTTGCGCTGCATCGCGACATAGGGCTGGTCCACGCCCTCGTTGCTGTTCCGCAGCTTTTCCAAGTCGCTCTTGTGCGCCGCGTCGGGCTCGGCCGGCACCTTCAGCTTCTGCTCGCCGGCGATCCTTTGCAGCTTCTCGTTTGCCGCCCCGTGGTCGGCGATCATCTTCTTGGCGAAATCCTTGACCTGCTGGTCCTTCGCCTTGTCTTGCGCGATCTTGCTCGAATCCACTTCGAACATGCCGCCGTTAGCGGCCTTGTCGACGAAGCTCTGCGCGTCATCGGCCGCGAAAGCGGGAAAGGCAAACGCCACCGCAACGATCGCCAACGGGGCGAGGATTCTAGGCGTGGTCATGGTCCCAAGCTCCTTTGCTTTACGGGTGGAGCCGAACAATCGTGCTTCGGCTTTGTTCCCAGCCAAACGCGGCGGTGCAATCTCATGAGCGCGTGGATCGTCCCCCGCTCGTCAGCTCGGGAATTCCGGTGCGGTGGCTGAGGGATGGGCTGCGACGTTCAAGCGCTCGAGAGCAGCTTCCCCGGCGGCCAAAGGGATGTGTCGCAGCATCTAAGGCGCGCCGCTCAGAAGTGTGCAGGCGTTCTGAGACAACGACATGCATCAAGACAAAAACTAAAGCGCGCTGCACACTTCTGGGCGACAGCATCTAGCCTGGATCGCGCAGCAGGATTCTTGCATCCTTGGCTGCAGTAACGAAAGCCTGCCGTGCTATCCGTGGTGGTTTCTGATCGCGCAGCACGGCGAGGCAGGCCTCGAGCGCACGCCGTCTCATCGGGGAATGCGGCCTCGGCCACTCGTGCAGCAGCACGTCAGCCGCATCGAACACCGAAGCAACCACGCGATCGCGATCGATGCGCCCTGGCTGCACCACCACTGGTTTTCGGAACCGTTTCGACCGCATGTCGCTGATCCGTCAAGCTTTGCCAGAGAGGACGCCGACAAAAGACGGTTCGCAACAACGTATGTTAGGGCCTTGCGAGCGCCGCGGGTGCAATGTTGGATCGCTGCCGGTCGGTCGAGCCGGAGCATGGCCCGACCTGCGGATCCTGTGTCACGAACGAGACAAGCAGGTCGGGCTATGGAGCCGCTGGCTAGGGCTGTACGTTCCACATTGAATCGGGCACGACCACCAGCTTGCCGACGAAGTCCTTGCCCATGAAATCCGTCTGGGCGCGGTGGAAATCCCAGAGCTTGTAGACGCCGCCGACCAGAGGCCGGATCTTCTTTTCCTCGATGTAGCGCACGATGCGGCGGAAATCCGCCCGCGTGCCCTGGCTCGAACCGTGCAATTGCAACTGCTTCAGATACATGGTGCGGAGATCGAGCTGCACCACCGGCCCGGCGATGGCGCCGGCCGTCGTGTAGCGGCCTTCCGGCCGCAGGATGCGCAGCAGGTCGTTGAAGACGGCGCCCCCGACAAGATCGGCGACCACGTCGATCGGTTTGCCACCCGTCGCCTGGTTGACCGCTGCAGGCAAGTCGGCCACGCCGCGTGTGATCACCTTCTCGGCGCCGATGTCCAGCACCGCCTGCTCCTTGCCCTTGCCGGCGACCGCATATGGAATGGCGCCCCGCGCTCGCGCCAGTTGCACGATGCCGGAACCGACGCCACCCGATGCCCCGGTGACCAGCACACGCTCGCCGGCCTTCAAGCCCGCGCGCTCCAGCATCTGCTCGCCGGTGAGATAGGCGCAGCAGAAGGTGGCGAGTTCGACATCGCTCAGCTCGGTGTCGACGACATGCGCATTCTCTGCCGGCAGGGTCTGGTATTCGGCATAACCGCCGTCGCGGCCGTGACCCATATAGTCGATGTCGGCAAGCGAATCGTCGTCGCGGTTGTAGATGGAGAAGTCGACCATGACGCGCTCGCCGATGCGAGCGGCAGGCACGCCGTCGCCGACGGCGACGACAATGCCCACGGTGTCGGCGCCTTGGATGCGCGGGAAGGTCAACGTGTTGCCCTGCCGGCGCCAGCTCGAGACGGCCCCCGCGTCCTCTTCCGTGCCGTAGGCGCCCTGGCGCACCCAGACATCGGTGTTGTTCATGCCGCAGGCGCTGACCTTGATCAGCACTTCGCCGGCAGCGGGCGAGGGCACCTTCACGTCGGTGCGGTAGACGAGCTTCTCCAAGCCGCCATGGCCCGTGAGCAGCATGGCGGCCATTGTTGCTGGTACGGTTCCGGTCATGGCATTCACGTCGCTCTGTCCCTTTTCTTTCACGCAGTTCCGGACGCAAAACCGTTTCGCTTCAGATGCCGGCCAATACGCTGTTTACCGCGTCGGCGGTCTTGGCCACGATCGTGTCAGCCTCCTCGCGCGTCAGGCAGAGCGGCGGCGCGAAGCCGAGGATGTCGCCCTGCGGCATGGCGCGGCCGATGACGCCGCTTGCGGCGAGCGCCGTGGCGATCTGCGGCCCCACCTTCAGCGCCGGATCGAAGAAGACGCGGTTGTCGCGATCCTTCACGAATTCGACTGCGGCCATCATGCCGTCGCCGCGCACCTCGCCGACATTTCTGTGGCTGCCAACGGCCTTGGCAAGCTCGGCGCGGAAATAGGCGCCGGTGTCGCCGGCGTTCCTGACCAGATCCATCTCATCGATCAGCTCGAGATTGGCAACGCCTGCGGCAACGCAGATCGGATGCGCCGAATAGGTCCAGCCATGGCCGAGCGAACCCAGTCTGTCGGAACCCTTGACCAGCACTTGCCAGACCTTGTCGGAGACGATGACCCCGGACAGCGGAGCATAGGCCGAGGTGAGGCCCTTGGCGATGGTGATCAGATCGGGCTTGATGCCGTAGTGGTCGGAGCCGAACATGGTGCCGAGACGTCCGAATCCGGTCACCACCTCGTCGGCTACCAGCAGCACGTCGTATTTCTTCAACACGGCCTGGATCTTTTCCCAATAGCCGGCCGGCGGCGGCACGATGCCGCCGGTGCCGAGGATCGGCTCGCCGATGAAGGCGGCGATCGTGTCCGGGCCTTCGGCGAGGATCATCTCCTCCAGCTTGTCGGCGCAATATTGCGAGAACTGCTCCTCGCTCTGCGAGCGGTCGGCACGGCGGAAATAATAGGGCGCCTCCGTGTGCATGATCGGTGCGCGCGGCAGGTCGAAAGCGTTGTGGAACAGCTCCAGCCCGGTCAGCGAGCCCGTCATCACGCCGGAGCCATGATAACCGCGCCAGCGCGAGATGATCTTCTTCTTCTCAGGCCGGCCGAGAACGTTGTTGTAGTACCAGATCAGCTTGATGTTGGTCTCGTTGGCGTCGGACCCGGAAAGACCGAAATAGACCCTCGACATGCCCTTCGGCGCGCGGTCGACGATCATCTTGGCGAGCGTGATCGAGGCCTCGGTGCCGTGCCCGACATAGGCATGATAGTAGGCGAGGTTCTTCGCTTGGCTAGCGATGGCATCGGCGATCTTCTGGCGGCCATAGCCGACATTGACGCAATAGAGGCCGGCAAAGGCGTCGATGCTCTTCTTGCCGGTGTTGTCCCAGATGGTGACGCCTTCGCCGCCGGCCATGACGCGAGCCGCCGATTCGCCGCGCGCATGGGTGCCCATATGCGTCGAGGGATGGAAGAAGTGGTCGCGGTCCCAGGCTGACAGTTCGTTGGATTGTTCGAGCATTTTTGAGACTCCTGAAATTCCGGGGGTGGCTTAGGCGACATCCAGGCAAAGGTATTTGAGGTCGGTGAAGGCTTCCAGGCCGTGGCGCGAGCCTTCGCGGCCGATGCCGGACTGCTTGACGCCGCCGAACGGGATCGGCGCGCCGGTGATCTTGACCCGGTTGATTGCAACCATGCCGTAGTCCAGCGCACGGCCCAGGCGCGCCTGCCGCGCGCCGTTTTCGGTCACGACATAGGCGACGAGGCCATATTCGGTGGCATTGGCGCGGGCAACGACCTCCGCCTCATCCTCGAATGGCGTCACAGCGGCGACCGGACCAAAGGTTTCCTCCCGCATGATCAGCGCTTCGTCCGGCACATCGACCAGCAGCGTCGGCTGATAGAACAGCGGCCCGGCCGCATGGCGCTTGCCGCCGGCCAGGCAACGCGCGCCATGGGCGAGGGCATCGGCGACCTGCTCTTCCACCTTTTTGACTGCGCGCTCATGCATCAGCGGTCCGATATCGGTCTCGCCGGACAGCCCGTTGCCGGTGCGGAGCTGCTCGATGCGACGGGCGAAAGCGGCGCAGAACCGGCCATAGATTCCCCGCTGCACATAGATGCGGTTGGCAGCAAGGCAATCCTGGCCGGAGGTGGCGAATTTGGCGTCGAGGGCGATCGTCACGGCCTTGTCGATGTCGGCATCGTCGAAGACGATCAGCGGCGCGTGGCCACCGAGCTCCATGACCAGCCGCTTCATCGTCGGCGCGCTCTGGGCGGCGATCAGCCGGCCGACTTCGGTCGAGCCGGTGAAGCTCATGGCGCGAACCCTGGCATCAGCGCACATCGTAGCGACAATCGTGCGGGCATCGCCGGTGACGACATTGAAGACGCCGGCCGGCAGCCCGGCGCGCTCGCCAAGCTCGGCCAGCGCCAGTGCCGACAGCGGCGTTTCTGAGGATGGATGCGCCACAATCGTGCAGCCGGCGGCGAGCGCCGCTGCCGCCTTGCGGGTGAGCATGGCCGAAGGAAAATTCCACGGCGTGACGACGCCGACAACCCCGAGCGGCTCGCGCCGCACCATCATCTCGGCATTGCGAAGGTGGCTGGTGACGCTTTCGGCGTTGAGGCGTTTTGCCTCCTCGGCATACCACTCGACGAAAGAGGCGGCGTAGTCGATCTCGCCCAGCGATTCCTTCAGCGGCTTGCCTTGTTCGAGCGTCATCAGCAGCGCCAGGTCGTCCTTGGCGGCGACGATCAGCTCGAACCATTTTCTTAGAGTTGCCGAACGCTCCTGCGGCAAGGCCGAGCGCCAGGCCCGCAAGGCCCGGGCAGCAGCGTCGATTGCCTTCGTCGTCTGCTTTGCATCGAGTGCGGCAACGAAGGCCACAGTGGCGCCGGTCGCCGGATCCGTGACCTCAAAACTTTCCGCCGCCTCGCTTGCGGTCCAATGGCCATCGACGTAGGCCAGCGCGCGCAGCAGCCGGCGATCGGCAAGGCGATCGAGCGCTTCATGATGGTTCGTGCGGGCAAAATGCGCGGACATGGACATCTCCCTTGGATGTCCAAGCATCGATCGGGCCGGGCAAAAAAGGAGACTGTTTCAGTGTCCGTCCGTAGAGAGATTGTCTCTATTGGCCCGCGGAAGCAGATGATCTCTCTATAGCTCGACCGGCGGCTGATGACGCCAAACCGTGAAATTGGCCCAGCCTCCGCGACGTCTTATTGCTCACGGCAACAGGTCGGCGACCGGCAGCACGGTTTCATCCTTGACCGTCTTGGTGACGATGTAGGTGAAATAACGATCGATGCCGATCTCGCGTTCGAGCAAGGAATCGACCAGCCGCTGATAGGCGTCGATATCGCGCGCCATGACCTTCAGCACATAGTCGACGCCGCCGCCCACCGACCAGCAGGCGACGATCTCGGGAATGTCGCGTACGGCGCGCTCGAAACGGTCGAAATCGGCCTGGCGGTGATTGGCGAGCGTCACCTCCATCAGCACTGTCGCCACGGGCGCGATGATGCGCATGGCGATCGTTGCGTGGTAACCGGAGACGATGCCGGCTTTCTCCAACTTGCGCAGCCGCATCCAGGCCGGCGTCGGCGACAGCCCGACCTTCTCGGCCAGCGCCAGCTTGGTGATGCGCCCGTCGCGCTGGATGGCGTCCAGGATCCTGAGGTCGATCGGGTCGAGTTTCGCTGCCGCCATGCCGCCTTCGCCTTTTGTCCGGGACACCATGACGATGCATTATTTCGATTGTCAATTGCACTGATTTCGATCTCTAATAAGTCATGACATTATGGCGGCCAGATCCTGCTCTCATCCGTCGGCCGGCCTATCTCTCGCTGGCCGATCAAATTGCGCGCGCGATCCATGACGGGCGGCTTGCCAATGGCGCGCGGCTGCCGACGCATCGGCGCCTTGCCGATGATCTGCAGCTTTCGGTGCAGACGGTCAGCCGCGCCTATGAGGAACTGATCCGGCGTGGGCTGATTTCCGGCGAGGTCGGACGCGGCAGCTTCGTCCAGACGCAGCGCCGCGAGCCGGAGCCGCCCTACATTCCGGAGCGGTTGGGCGAGGTCATCGACCTTTCCATCCTGAAGCCGGTCTGCGAGCCGATGCACTTGGAGAAGCTGAAGCAGGCGCTGGGTTGGCTGGCCGAGAACCTGCCGTCGAGTTCGGCGCTGTCGTTCCGGCCGAACATGGTGTTTCCGCGTCATCGCGCCGTCGCGGTGGAATGGCTGAAGCTCTGCGGCCTTGAAGCCTCGCCGCAGAACATCAGCCTCACCAATGGCGCGACGGCCGGCATGACGGTGGCGCTGATGAGCGTGGCCCCCCCGGGCTCGACGGTTGCCACCGAGGCGATCGGCCACCACACGCTGGTGCCGCTTTCCCGCTATCTCGGCTTCAACCTGGAAGGCCTGCCGATCGACGGCAACGGCTTGATCCCCGAGGCGCTCGACGAGGCGTGCCGGCTCTCCGACATCCGCGCCGTCTTTATCCAGCCGTCGGTGATCAACCCGACGGCGACCTTGATGGACGCCACAAGGCGCGAGCAGATCGCGGCGGTCGCCCGCAAGCACGACATCGCCATCATCGAGAACGATGTGCTTGGGCCTCTGGTCGAAGGGCGGCCGCCGGCCGTCGCTGCTTTCGCGGCGGAACGGACGCTCTACGTCACCTCCTTCACCAAGATCACGGTGCCCGGCCTGCGCATCGGCTATCTCGCCGTGCCGGACCGCTATGTCGCGGCGGTTGCCAACCGGCATCTGGTGTCGAACTGGATGGCGACGCCGATGGTGGCGGAGATCGCGACGCGGTGGGTCAATGACGGCACGGCGATGGAATTGGTGACCTGGCAGCGGGGGGCACTCAGACGGCGCCAGGAGATAGTTGCGGAAATGTTGGCGGGCGTCGACTATCGGTGCCATCGCGACGGGTTGCATCTCTGGCTCGAACTGCCGGGAGACCGCGCCGAGGAGAGTTTTGTCGCACAGGCGCGGCTGCGCGGCGTGGCTATTGCGCCGGGCGCTTCGTTCCGCATCGCCGACACGCCCTGGCAGCCCGCCGTGCGAATCTCGCTGGGTTCCACCACCGAGGGGGAACTGCGCGCGGGCTTGAGCGTTGTCGCCAAGCTTCTGCTTGGCGACCCGGAGCATCTCCTGCTCGCCATTTGATGCACAAGGGAGCGCACATTGCCCTGGAATTGTGCCGCGCTGGAAATATTGTCATGATATTATTTTCCTAATTGACATGATTTGACGCGTTTCGCATCGTTAAGGGCATAGGCTTCTCCAGAACGGGGAAATTGATTGCCCGCGCCCATCATCAAGGTCGATGCAATTTCGAAGAGCTTCGGCGCCTTCAAGGTGCTGGACGGCCTGTCGATGCAGGTCATGCCCGGCGAGAAACTGGCGCTGATCGGCCCGTCAGGATCCGGCAAGACGACGATCCTGCGCATCCTGATGACGCTGGAGAAGATCGACGGTGGCCATATCCAGATCGAGGGCGAGCAGCTTTACCACATGGAGCGCAACGGCCAGCTGATGCCGGCCGACGAGCGGCACCTCGCCAAAATGCGCCAGAAGATCGGCATGGTGTTCCAGCTGTTCAACCTGTTTCCGCACAAATGCGTCATGGACAACGTGACACTGGCGCCGATGCTGACCAAGGGCGTCGCCCGTAGCGCGGCCGAAAAGCGGGCCATGGAATTGCTCGACATGGTCGGGCTGGCCGACAAGGCCAAGGCCATGCCGGCGCAGCTTTCCGGCGGCCAGAAGCAGCGCGTGGCGATCGCCCGTGCGCTGGCGCTGTCGCCCAGGATCATGCTGTTCGACGAGGTCACCTCGGCACTCGACCCGGAACTGGTCGAGGAGGTGCTCAACGTCATGCGCAAGCTGGCGGCCGAGACCGACATGACGATGCTGCTCGTCACCCATGAAATGGGCTTCGCCCACGACTTCGCCGACCGCGTGCTGTTCTTCGACCGCGGCAGGATCGTGGAGGAAGGCAAGCCCGATGAGATTTTCCGCCATCCCAAACAGGAAAGAACGCAGAGCTTCCTGAAGAAGATCATCGCGGCCGGACATCGCGTCTGACCGCTATGCAGCGGGCGACGAAGTCGTCCCGAGGCGGCAAGATCGCCGCTAGTGAGCAAACCAGAAGAGAAACAGGAGTAGGGAACGATGAAGAAACTTGGCATTCTGGCTGGCGTCGCCGGCCTCGCAGTGAGCACGATGCTGCTTGCCTCCGGTGCGCGCTCGGCGGATGACGCCAAGCTCGAGGAGCTCAAGGCGCAAGGCTTTGCCCGCGTCGCCATCGCCAACGAGCCGCCCTACACGGCGGTGGCCGCCGACGGCAAGGTCTCGGGCGCCGCCCCCGACGTGGCACGCGAGATCTTCAAGCGGCTCGGCGTCAACGACATCGTCGCCTCGATCTCCGAATACGGCGCCATGATCCCTGGCCTGCAGGCCGGACGCTTCGACGTCGTCACCGCGGGGCTGTTCATGAAGCCGGAGCGTTGCGCGGCGGTTGCCTATTCCGAGCCGGTGCTGTGCGATGCCGAGGCGATGCTGGTGAAGAAGGGCAATCCGAAAGGCTTCAAGAGCTATGAGGACATCGCCAAGGACGCCTCCGCCACCATCGGTGCGCCGGGCGGCGGCACCGAGGAAAAACTCGCGCTCAACGCCGGCGTGCCGCGCGACCGCGTCATCGTCGTTCCGGACGGCCAGAGCGGGCTGAAGATGGTGCAGGATGGCCGCATCGACGCCTATTCGCTGCCGGTCCTTTCGATCAACGACCTGATCAAGAAGGCCAATGATCCGAACCTCGAAGTGATCGCCCCGGTGCAGGGCGCCCCGGTCTATTGCGACGGCGCCGCCTTCAAGAAGGGCGACGAGGCGCTGCGCGATGCCTATGACGTCGAGCTCGCCAAGATGAAGAAGTCGGGCGAGTTCGCCAAGATCATCGAGCCCTACGGCTTCTCGGCCAAGGCGGCGATGTCGACGACGCGCGAGAAGCTCTGCGCGGCGAAGTAGCGGATGCTTCTTCCTTCTCCCCGTTCCACGGGGAGAAGGTGTCACGAAGTGACGGATGAGGGGCAGCGCGAAGTTCTGCGAGGCTGGCTCCGCCCCTCATCTGCTGTCACCGCCGCCTCGCACAAACGCAAACGATTGGAAATTTTGAAACGCAAATGACCCAGTGGTCCGGCTATCTCGGCCTGATATTGCAGGGAGCGCTCGTCACCATCGAGCTGACGCTGATGGGATCGGTGCTTGCTCTGATCATGGCCTTCCTCGCCGGCCTGGGGCGCGTGTCGCGCTTCTTCCTCGTGCGGATGCTGGCCACGATCTACATAGAGTTCTTCCGCGGCACCTCGATCTTCGTGCAGCTGTTCTGGGCCTATTTCGTGCTGCCTTTCGCCGGGCTGTCGCTGACGCCGCTGCAGGCCGGCGTGCTGGCGCTTGGCTTGAATGTCGGCGCCTATGGCGCGGAAGTGGTGCGCGGCGCGATATTGTCGATCGGCCGCGAGCAATACGAGGCCTGCACGGCGCTCAATCTCGGCCGCTGGCAAGGCATGCGCCATGTCATCCTGCCGCAGGCGCTGCTCATCATGCTGCCGACCTTCGGCAACAACGCGATCGAACTGCTCAAGGCGACCTCCGTCGTGTCGCTGATCTCGCTCGCCGATCTCACCTTCCAGGCGCAGGTGGTGCGCTCGCAGACGGGCAGCACGCTGATGCCGTTCGTTTCCGTGTTGGTGATCTATTTCGCGCTCGCGCTGATCATCTCCTGGGGCGTGCGCTCGCTGGAGCGCCGCATGGCGCGCGGTCTCGACGGAGTGCGTGTCTGATGGAATGGGCCCACTAATGGAATGGGATTGGAATTTCGTCCGCGAGATCATGCCGACTCTGATCCAGGGCGTGAAGATCACCATCCTGGCGACGGTGCTCGGCTCGATCCTGGCGGCGATCGTCGGGCTGGCAATCGCGCTGGCGCGGCGTTCGCCGAACCGGCTGGTGGCGCGCAGCGTCGGCTGGTTCGCCGAGTTCATCCGCGGCACGCCGCTGCTGGTGCAGCTCTATTTCATCTTCTACGTGCTGCCCGACATCGGCATCCTGCTGCCGCCGCTGGTGGCGGGTGTCATCGGGCTCGGCCTGCATTACGGCACCTACACGGCCGAAGTCTATCGCGCCGGCATCGAGAATGTGCCGCGCGGCCAGTGGGAGGCCGCCAAGGCCTGCAATCTGAGCGGCCGCAATACCTGGACGCACATCATCCTGCCGCAGGCGATCCCGCCGATGATCCCGGCCTTGGCCAACTACTTCATCGCCATGTTCAAGGAGACGCCGCTGCTCTCGGCGATCACGGTGCTCGAACTGATGAACCAGGCCAAGAGCGTCGCCAACAGCTACTATCGCTACATCGAGCCGATGACGCTGGTCGGCGCGTTCTTCCTAGTCATCAGCCTCTGCTCCGTCGTGCTCCTGCGCTGGCTGGAGCATCGTTACGGCAGGATCGAGAGATGAAAACCATGAAACCGCTGCCCGAAATCCGGCTGGCATCGACCCGGCCCGCCCTTGATCCGCGTCCGCTGGAAAAGCGTGTCGGGCTGATCGCCTTGGCCACCGACCACACCAGCGAGGTGGATTTCCGCCGCATGGTGGCGAGCGAGCGGATCGGGGTCTATGTCGCGCGCATTCCCTATGCCAATCCGACGACACCGGAAAACCTGCGCAAGATGCAGCCGTCGCTTTCGGCTGGCGCGGCGCTCATCCTCCCGGACGAGCCGCTCGACGCCATCTGCTACTCCTGCACATCGGCTTCCGTCGTGATCGGCGACGCCGAGATCGAGGCCGCGATCCAGGCGGCCAAGCCCGGCGTTGCCGTGGTCACGCCGCCCATGGCCGGCATGCGCGGCCTGAGCGCGTTGGGCGTGAAGCGGATCAGCATTCTTACGCCCTATACCGTCGAGACGAGCCGGCCGATGGCGGCTTATTTCGCAGCGCACGGTTTCGACGTCGTCAGCTTCACCTGCCTCGGCTTCGAGGATGACCGCGAGATGGCGCGGATCAAGCCGGCCTCGCTCGTTGGCCTGGCGCGCAAGAGCACGCATGCCCAGGCCGATGCGCTGTTCGTCTCCTGTACGGCACTGCGCGCAGCGCTTGCCGTTCCCGGCATGGAAGAAGCGATCGGGCGCCCGGTCGTCACCAGCAATCAGGCCAGCGCCTGGAACTGCCTGCGGCTCTGCGGCGATGAGACAGCGCGTCCGGAATTCGGCCGCCTGATGACCAAGCCCTTGGCCAAGTGATCCACATGGAAGTCACGCTTCAGCATATTCGCGCTGCCCGCGACCGGATTGCCGACAAGGTCGAGCGGACGCCGACCGTCTTGTCGCGAAGCCTCTCAGACCAGGTTGGTTATCCCGTCCACCTTAAACTGGAGCACCATCAGGCCACCGGCGCTTTCAAGCTGCGCGGCGCCTCCAATGCGATCGCGGCGTTGAGCCCTGACCTGAGATCACGCGGTGTTGTCGCCGCTTCGACCGGCAATCACGGTCTGGCGCTGGCGCATGCGGCAAAGCTCGAAGGCATCCGCGCCGTGATCTGCATGTCGCGGCTGGTGCCGGAAAACAAGGTCGATGCCATCCGCCACCTTGGCGCGGAGATCCGCATCGTCGGCAACAGCCAGGACGATGCCCAGCACGAGGTCGACAGGCTGGCGGCGCAGGAGGGGCTCGTCATGCTGCCGCCCTTCGACCATCCCGACATCGTCGCCGGGCAAGGCACGCTCGGCCTGGAGATCATGGAGCAGGTGCCGGACGCAGCAAGCGTGCTTGTGCCGCTCTCCGGCGGTGGGCTGGCGGCGGGTGTTGCCGCGGCGGTGAAGGGCGTGAGTGCGAGCTGCAAAGTCATCGGGGTTTCGATGGTGCGCGGTGCGGCGATGAAGGCGAGCCTCGATGCCGGCCGGCCCGTGCAGGTCGAGGAACTCCCGACGCTGGCGGACTCGCTCGGCGGCGGCATCGGCCTCGACAACCGGCTGACCTTTGCCATGTGCCGCCGCCTGCTCGACGATGTCATCCTGCTTTCCGAAGACGAGATCGCCGCCGGTATTCGCCATGCCTATGAACAGGAGCGCGAGATCGTCGAAGGCGCCGGTGCTGTCGGCATCGGCGCGCTGCTTTCCGGCAAGGTGAGCACCAGCGGCCAGACGGTGCTGATCCTTTCCGGCCGCAACATCGACATGGGCCTGCATCGCCGCATTGTCTGCGGCGAGGCGGCCACAGCAACGGAGCGCGCCGCATGAGCCGCATGACCATCCTCACCGAAGCGGAGCTACGCAAGGTCGTGACGCTCGATCTCGATGCCGTCGCCTGCGTCGAGACTGCTTTCCGCGCTTTGGCCACGCTGCCGGTGGCGATGCCGCCGATCCTGCGGCTCGACATTCCCGAGAACCATGGCGAGGTCGATGTAAAGTCGGCCTATGTGCCGGGCATTGACGGATTTGCGGTCAAGATCAGCTCCGGCTTCTTCGACAATCCGAAGCTCGGCCTGCCCAGCGGTGGCGGCATGATGGTGCTGCTTTCGGCGAAGACGGGTACGGTCGAGGCGCTGCTGCTCGACAATGGCTATCTCACCGACATCCGCACCGCCGCTGCCGGCGCAGTCGCAGCCAAGTATTTGTCGCGCGAAGACTCCTCGGTCGCGGCCATTTTCGGCGCCGGCCTGCAGGCCGATCTGCAACTGGAGGCCCTGCGCCTCGTCAGGCCGATCGAAGAAGCGCGCATCTGGGCACGCGATGCGGCCAAGGCCGAGGCTATCGCCGCCCGCCTGCGCGAAAAGCTGGGCATCGTGGTGCGGGCTGAGCCGGATGCGGCGAATGCGGCGGCCGGCGCCGACATCATCGTCACCACGACGCCTTCTACCGAGCCGCTGATCAAGGCCGGTTTCGTCTCCGCCGGACAGCACATCACCGCCATGGGCTCGGATGCAGAGCACAAGAACGAGATCGCACCCGCAATCCTGCGCATGGCCGACCTCTACGTCGCCGACAGCGCCAGGCAGACGCGGCGTCTCGGCGAGCTTCATCATGCCATCGATGCAGGCGTGATGGCGGCCGACGCCCAAGTCACCGAACTGGGCCAGATCATCGCCGGCGCCAGGCACGGCAGGCGTTCAGCCAGCGACGTCACGATCGCCGACCTCACCGGCACCGGGGTCCAGGACACCGCGATCGCCACGTTGGCCCGCGACCGCGCACGGGCGACGAACGCCGGAACCATTTTCGAAAGCTGATGCCTGGCCACAGCGCGATCCGGAAACTGAGAACCGGTTTCCGAGAAGATCGGCTCAGACAAAAGACGAGCCGCATTCAACGAGGTTGAAACAGGCTCCAGGCCCAACAAACGAGGACCAAGAACGATGCAGCCAAACCTGAAATTCTCGCGGAGCGAATTTGCCGATCGCCTCGCCAAAACGCGGAAAGCCATGGAGGCCAAGGGGGTCGACCTGCTGATCGTCAGCGATCCCTCGAACATGGCCTGGCTGACCGGCTATGACGGCTGGTCCTTCTATGTGCATCAGGCCGTCATCGTGCCGCCGTCGGGTGAGCCGGTCTGGTATGGCCGCGGCCAGGATGCCAACGGTGCCAAGCGCACCGCCTACCTCGCGCATGACAACATCATCGGCTACGCCGATCACTATGTGCAGTCGAGCGAGCGGCACCCGATGGACTATCTCGCCAGCGTGCTGGCGGAGCGCGGCTGGGACAAGCTGACCATCGGTGTCGAGATGGACAATTACTGGTTCTCGGCTGCCGCCTTCGCCTCGCTGCAGAAGCATATGCCTAACGCCCGCTTCGTCGACGCCACCGCACTGGTGAACTGGCAGCGCGCCGTGAAGAGCCCGACCGAGATCGAGTACATGCGCAAGGCCGCCCGCATCGTGGAAGCCATGCATCAGCGCATCGTCGACAAGATCGAGGTCGGCATGCGCAAATGCGATCTGGTTGCCGAGATCTACGACGCCGGCACGCGCGGCGTCGACGGTATCGGCGGCGACTACCCGGCGATCGTCCCGCTGCTGCCGTCGGGCGCCGACGCCTCGGCGCCGCATCTCACCTGGGACGACAAGCCGATGAAGGCGGGCGAGGGCACATTCTTCGAGATCGCCGGTTGCTTCAACCGTTATCATTGTCCGCTGTCGCGCACCGTCTTCCTCGGCAAGCCGACGCAAGCTTTCCTCGACGCCGAGAAGGCGACGCTCGAAGGCATGGAGGCGGGCCTTGCCGCGGCAAAGCCGGGGAATAGCTGCGAGGATATCGCCAATGCCTTCTTCGCCGTCTTGAAGAAGTACGGCATCGTCAAGGATAACCGCACCGGCTATCCGATCGGCATTTCCTATCCGCCGGATTGGGGCGAGCGCACGATGAGCCTGCGCCCCGGCGACCGCACCGAACTCAAGCCCGGCATGACCTTCCATTTCATGACCGGCCTGTGGCTGGAAACCATGGGATTGGAGATCACCGAGTCGATCCTGATCACCGAGACCGGCGTCGAATGCCTGGCGAACGTGCCGCGCAAGCTGTTCGTGAAGGGCTGAGGCCGATGTCAGCTCTGCGTCCATCGCCGATCGCCGCGACCGTCGACTTCGAGCGCGACGGCGTTCAGCACGGTTTCTTGCGCCTGCCCTACAGCCGCGACGATTCCGCCTGGGGCTCGGTGACCATCCCGATCTGTGTCGTCCGCAACGGCAAGGGGCCAACGGCGCTGCTCACCGGCGGCAATCACGGCGACGAATATGAGGGGCCGCTGGCGCTTTACGAGCTCGCCCGCACGCTCGATCCCCAGCATGTCTCCGGCACGGTGATCATCGTGCCGGCGATGAACTATCCGGCGTTCCGGGCCGGCAGCCGGACCTCGCCGATCGACAAAGGCAATATGAACCGCAGCTTCCCCGGCCGGCCGGACGGCACGGTGACGGAGAAGATCGCCGACTATTTCCAGCGCGAATTGCTGCCGCGCGCGGACATCGTGTTCGACTTCCATTCCGGCGGAAAGACGCTGGACTTTGTGCCGTTCTGCGCCGCGCACACGCTGCCGGACAAGGTGCAGGAAGCCAAGGCCTTTGCCGCGGTGGAGGCTTTTTCGGCACCCTTCTCGATGCGCATGGCCGAGATCGACACCGTCGGCATGTATGACACGGCGGCCGAGGAAATGGGCAAGGTCTTCGTCACCACCGAACTCGGCGGCGGGGGCACGTCCCGGGCCGAGACGGTGCGCATCGCCCGCCGCGGCATCCTCAACGTGCTTCGCCATGCCGGCATTGTCGATGGCGCGGTCGAGAAGAGCAGAACCCAGTGGCTCGACATGCCTTCGGGCGATTGCTTCGCCTTCGCCGAGGATGACGGCATGATCGAGACAATGGTCGATCTCGGCGAGACGGTGGAAGAGGGCCAGGTCGTGGCGCGCATCCATTCGATCGGGCGCACCGGCGTCGCGCCTCAGGAGATCAGAGCCAGAATGTCCGGCTTGCTGGCCGCGCGACATTTTCCTGGGCTGGTCAAGGCCGGCGACTGCGTTTCAGTATTGGCCGTCGAGGTTCTCGGCTGACTCTTGGCAATCCGTCAGGCTCGGCGCGAGTCAGGCATCAGGATGCGCGCCACATGCTCTGCGACCGCCAGGCTGGACGTCAGCCCGGGACTTTCGATGCCGAACAGATTGACCAGACCCGCAACGCCGTGGGTCGGTGCGTCCTGGATGACGAAATCACTGTTGGCTTCGCCCGGGCCGGAAAGCTTGGGCCTGATGCCGCTGTAGGCGGGCTGCAGGCTTTCGTCGGCGAGTTCCGGCCAGTATTTGCGGATTTCAGCATAGAAGCGCTCACCGCGCGATGGATCGACCCCATAGTCAAGCCTATCGGTCCATTCGACATCGGGGCCGAAGCGGGCGGTGCCGCCAAGGTCCAGCGTCAGGTGGACGCCGAGCCCGCCAGGCTCGGGCACCGGATAGACCAGCCGGGAGAAGGGCGCCCGGCCGGCCACCGAGAAGTAGTTGCCCTTGGCGTAGCGGAGCGTGGGCAGGAACTGCCGGTCGAATCCATCAAGCGAGCCAGCGAGCGCGACCGCGCCGAGGCCGGCGGCGTTGACGAGACGCGAAGTGGCTATCTCGAAGCTTTCACCGGTGGTCGCATTGGTCGTCTGGAGAACAATGCGGCCGGCTTCGATGCGGCCCGAAACGATGCGGGTGTTGAGCGACAGCATCGCGCCACCTTCCTCGGCGTCGCCGAGCAGCGTCAGCATAAGCGTGTGGCTGTCGACGATTCCGGTCGACGGCGAAAGCAGCGCCTTGGTGCAATACAGCGCCGGCTCAAGGGTCAGCGCTTCCGCGGCGGCGAGGAGACGCAGATCGCCGACACCGCAGGCTGCGGCATTGGCGTGGATGGTGGCCAACACTGGCTCCTGGGCTTCATCCGTCGCCACGATCAGCTTGCCGCAGCGCCGATGTGGAACCGCGCGCTCCGCGCAGTAGCGATAGAGCATCTCTCGTCCAGCAAGACAGAACTCGGCCTTCAGCGACCCTCGAGGATAGTAGATCCCGGCATGGATGACCTCGGAATTGCGTGAACTTGTCTCGGTGCCGATGGCGTCGGCCGCCTCGAGGATAAGCGTATCGAGGCCTTTCGCGGCCAGGCTGCGCGCAATCGCGAGTCCGATCACGCCGGCGCCGGCAACTACGCAGTCAACCTGTTCCATGCATGTCCCTTCGCTTGCGCATGCGCTGCGCCGCAGCCCTTAGCAGGGACTATACCGTCTCTGTCGGTCTTGAAAATCTCATGGCGCTATCGATCCTGCCACAGCGGCTCTTGCGGCCGCATCCCGCCATGATGCATCAAGCAGGCCGCCGCGAATGCAGACAGGAGCCATCATGGACGACAGACCGAATTCCCCTGAAGCCCGCGATATCCGCTATCATCTGCATGCCTACACCAATGCGCGCAAGCATCAGGAAGCGGGTCCGCTCGTCATCGAAAAGGGCGACGGCATCTATGTCGAGGACATCGCCGGCAACCGCTATATCGAGGCGATGGCGGGCCTGTGGAGCGTCGCCCTCGGCTTTTCGGAAAAGCGGCTGGTCGAGGCAGCGACCCGGCAGATGTCGAAGCTGCCCTTCTATCACGATTTCGGATCCAAGGCGCATGTCCCGCTGATCGACCTGGCAGAGAAGCTGGTGCAGATGGCGCCGGTGCCGATGAGCAAGGCCTATTTCACCAATTCCGGTTCCGAGGCCAACGACACGGCGATCAAGATGATCTGGTACCGGTCGAACGCGCTCGGCCAGCCGGCGCGCAAGAAGATCATCAGCCGCAAGCGCGGCTATCACGGCGTCACCATCGCCTCCGCCAGCCTGACCGGCCTACCGAACAATCATCTTTCCTTCGACCTGCCGATCGCCAACGTGCTGCACACGTCGACGCCGCATCACTGGCGCGATGCCGAACCCGGCGAAAGCGAGGAGCAATTCTCCAGCCGGTTGGCCGACGACCTCGAGAAACTGATCCTGGCAGAGGGGGCGGACACGATCGCCGCCTTTATCGGCGAGCCGATCATGGGCGCCGGCGGCGTCATCGTTCCGCCGGCCGGCTATTGGGAAAAGATCCAGGCGGTGCTGTCGAAATACGGCATCCTGCTGGTGGCCGACGAGGTGATCTGCGGCTTCGGCCGCACCGGCGAGATGTTCGGCTCGACGACCTTCGGCATCAAGCCCGACATCATGGTGCTGTCGAAACAGATTTCCTCCTCCTATCTGCCGATCTCGGCGCTGCTGATCAATGATAAGGTGTTCGATCCGATCGCCGACGAGAGCGACCGGATCGGCACCTTCGGCCACGGCTTCACCGGCGGCGGCCATCCGGTCGCCGCGGCCGTGGCGCTGGAAAACATCAAGCTGATCGAGGAACGCGACCTCGTCGGCAATGCACGCAAGGCCGGCGCGCATCTGCAGGCGCGGCTGCGCAAGCTCGCCGCGCATCCGCTGGTCGGAGAAGTGCGCGGCGTTGGCCTCATAGCCGCTGTCGAACTGGTCGCCGAAAGGGCGAGCAAGGCGCCGTGGGGCAAGCCGGCCGCGCTCGGCGCGCTGGTCAACGGCTTGCTGCAGCAGAACGGCGTCATCTCGCGCAATATGGGCGACGCCATCGCTTTCTGCCCGCCGCTGATCATCACTGAGGCGCAGGTCGATGCCGTGGTCGACGCGTTCGAGCGGTCGCTCGATGCGGCCCTGCCGCAGGTTCATCCGAACCGATGAAACGGCCGAGGCTCGCCGGCGATCGGCCAGCCAGCGCAAGTCTTGCTCGCTTCAGCGCGCCACAATGTTGATGCCGTTCTTATGGCTGATCAGCCGACCGGCTTCTGCAGCACGTCGAACTGCGGGTTGGTCTCCGAAAAGATCGGCAACGCGGCGGCGCCGAGAACGGAAGTGTCCTTGCCGGCGGCGCCGACCAGCACCCGCGGCGTCACCCGCGCGCTGGTCGAGCTGACCGAGAGATGCAGTGGCTCGAGCCGGCTGACGAGGGCCTCGATGACCGGCAGCGGCATGAAGCCGCCCAGCACCACCGTCTCCGGGTCGAGCGCCATCTCGACCACGTCGATCGCCTGTCGCAGCGGATCGACCGCTTCCTGGATCCAATCATCGAGCCGGCTGTCGCCATTTGCCAGCAGCTCTTCGAGCACTTCCGGCGATGCGTGGTCCGGATCGGGCAGATCCAGTCTCTCGTAAGCCGCGCGCAGGGAGACGTAGCGCTCGAGACAGCCGCGCTTGCCGCAGCCGCAGGGCAGGCCGTCCGGCTTGACGATGATATGACCGATCTCGCCGGCATTGTGCCGGCTGCCCTTGTAGAGATGGCCGTCGAGAAAGAGGCCGGCGCCGAGCCCGGTTCCAAGGAACAGGTAGACGAAGCTGTCGAGGTTGCGCGCCACGCCATAGAGCCGTTCGCCAATGGCGGCCGCCGTGGCATCGTTTTCGACAGTCACCGCAATGCCCGTCAGCCGTTCCAGTTCTTCCGCCATCGGAAAGTCGTGCCAGCCGGGCAGGGCGGTCGGACCGACCGAGGTCATGCCTTCGACGCCGAACGGCCCGGGCATCGCCATGCCGATCCCCAGTAGCCGCGTCCGGTCCAGGCGCGTGAGGTCGATCAGCTCGCGGGCGATCTCAGCCAGGAGCGGCATTGCTTCGGCCGGCGTCGGACGGTCGACGCTCTTCTCGACGCGCCCGCGCACCGTGCCGGAGAGGTCGGTTACGACCCCGACGGCGAGCTGATGGTCGAGTTGCAGCCCAATCGAATAGCCGCCATCTGGATTGATGGAATAGGGAACAGCCGGCTGGCCGCGGGCACCTCTCAGCGTCGCTTCCGGCCGCAGCAGCTCGGCCTTCTCCAACTCCTCGACAATGTTGGAGATGGTCTGGGACGACAACGCGGTCAATCGCGCGATCGCCGCCCGAGACAGAGCGCCGTTGGTACGGATCGCTTCGATCACGACACGCCTGTTGTGAGACTTCGCCTGTTCGAGATTGGTGCCGGAGATGGCTTTCTTGAGCGTCATGAGATAGGTACCAGTCAAGGCAAGTGTATGATACCACTTAAGAAAATCAAGTTGATTTAATTGAGAGCTTTGAGGGTTGAGGATTGTCGGTCCGGTCCTTTGAGATGGACCCGCGACCCAACATCGATCCGGCTCTACGGCACTGCGGCCAATCGCGCAGGAACGATATGGCGGCTGACGCATTTTGCTTCCCATCAACAGTTTGAGGGAAGCAATGCGCATCGCCCATGTCGCGCCGCTCTATGAATCCGTTCCTCCGAGACTTTATGGCGGCACCGAGCGCATCGTCTCGTATCTCACCGAAGCGCTGGTGGAACTCGGGCATGATGTGACGCTGTTCGCGAGCGGCGACAGCGAAACGTCGGCGCGCCTGGTGCCGGGACGCGATCAGGCCATACGCCTCGATCCAAGACCGAAGAAATCGGAGATCGCCGCGCATCTCGCCATGCTTTCGGACGTCCGTGCGCGGGCCGGCGAGTTCGACGTCATCCACTTTCACTTGAGTCATTTTCAGCATTTCTCGTTCTTCGAGCACATTGCAGAACGGACGGTGACAACACCGCATGGCAGGCTCGACTATGTCGATCTCGCGCCGGCCTATCGACGCTTCCCGCGCTTTCCGATGATCTCCATCTCGCACAGCCAGAAGCGGGGATTGCCCGAGGCCAATTGGATCGCGACGATCCATCACGGCATCCCGATCGACGCCTACCAGCCCAACTATGACGCACCAGCCGAAGAGCCGTATCTGGCCTTTCTCGGCCGTCTTTCGCGCGACAAGCGGCCGGATCGGGCGATCGAGATCGCGCGGCGTTCCGGCTTGAAGCTGAAGCTGGCGGCCAAGATCGGCGACGACGACCGCGCCTATTTCCATGATGAGATCGAAGCGCTCATTGACGGCGATCGGATCGACTATGTCGGTGAGATCGCGGAAGATGAGAAGGCGGAATTTCTCGGCAATGCCGCCGGGCTCGTCTTTCCGATCGACTGGCCGGAGCCGTTCGGTCTTGCGGCGATCGAGGCGATGGCGTGCGGCACGCCGGTGATCGCCTGGAATTGCGGGGCTCTGCCTGAGATCATCGATCAAAGCGTGACCGGCTTCGTGGTGGACTCCGCGGACGACGCAGTCGCGATGGTTCCCTCCCTTTTAAGGCTCGAACGGCGACAGGTGAGGGCGGTCTTTGAAAAGCGGTTTTCGTCGACCAGAATGGCGCGGGACTACCTCACCGCCTATATGCGGTTGAGCGGCGCCCAGGAGGCAAGAGCCTCCTGACCTTCACTGCTTCGGGCGGGAACACGAAGAGGTGATAAATGATGGAGCTCGACGAGCGAAAGCTCGATCCCGCTGTGGCCCTTGCCTCACTCGACGAAACGGCGCCACGGGAGCCGCACCGGCTGTTCGCTCTCAAGCAGGGTGATTGTTTTGCGGTCGCCGACGCCTATGGCGACATCAGGGGCGCCGGCGACGGCTTCTTCCGCGATGACACCCGTGTGCTTTCCGAATTCCGGCTGACCGTCGGCGGCAGGCAGATGTCGCTGCTCGGCGCCTCGCTCAGCCAGGACAATGTGCTGTTCACCAGCAACCTGACCAATCTGCCGATCCAGAGCGCCGCCGGGCGCGATATTCCGCAAGGCGCGATCCATATCGAACGCGTCAGGCTGCTCTGGCAGGACAGGCTGTTCGAGCGCATCACGCTGTCCAACTACAGCCGCGAGCATTCGACCATCATGGTCTCGCTGCACTTCGCCGCCGATTTCCGCGACATGTTCGAGGTGCGCGGGTCGACGCGGCCGAAGCGCGGCACGGCGCATGTCGCCAAGACCGAGAAGGAGTCCGTCATGCTCGGCTATGACGGTCTTGACGGACTGCCGCGGCTGTCGGCGATCTCCTTCTCGCAGGCGCCTGACAAATTGGGGGACAATCGTGCTGACTTCCTGATCGCGGTGACCAAGCGCAGCAAGAAGCTGCTTTATATCGAAGTCGGGCCGGAAGCTTCCGAGGCTCCCAACCGCGACCGCTTCCGCGCCGCCGCCGCGCGTGCCCGCTTCGGCATGCGCGCCAAGCGCCGGCACGGCGCCACCATCCGCAGTTCCGGCCGCGTCTTCAATGACTGGGTCGAGCGCGCCCGCGCCGACGTCGCGCTGCTCACCACCGAACTCCCGACCGGGCCTTATCCTTACGCCGGCATTCCCTGGTTCTCGACAGCCTTCGGGCGTGATGGCGTGATCTCGAGCCTGCAGATGCTCTGGCTCAATCCCGGACTGGCGCGCGGCGTGCTGGCATTCCTGGCCGAGCACCAGGCGACCGAGACGTCGCCCTTCAGCGACTCCCAACCCGGCAAGATCATGCATGAGACGCGCAAGGGCGAGATGGCGGCGCTGCGCGAGCTTCCTTTCGGCCGCTACTATGGCGGCGTCGACACCACCCCTCTCTACATCCATCTCGCCGCCGCCTATGCCGACCGCACCGGCGACATGGCCTTCATCGACAAGCTCTGGGGATCGCTCAAGGCGGCTGCCGAATGGACGGAAGAGGCCAGCCGCGCCACAGGTTTCGTCACTTATCAGCGCGCCGCCGAGTCCGGTCTCGCCAACCAGGGCTGGAAGGACAGCTTCGATTCCGTCTTCCATGCCGACGGGCGCATCCCCAAGGGGCCGATCGCGCTGGTCGAGGTGCAAGGCTATGTGTTTGCCGCCTTCCGAGGGCTTGCGGCACTCGCACGCCGCCGCGGCGAGTTTGCGGATGCCGAGCATTGGGAAAACCGCGCCGAGGAGATGCGGCTGGCCGTCGAGCGCGACTTCTGGATGGACGATCTCAACTTCTACGCTCTTGCCATCGACGGCGATGGCGAGCCCTGCAAGGTGCGGACCTCCAATGCCGGGCATCTGCTCTTTGTCGGCCTGCCGCAGCCGGAGCGCGCCAAGACCGTCGCCGAGCAATTGCTGTCGGCCTCCTTCCATTCCGGCTGGGGACTGAGGACGCTCGCCGATGACGCCATCTTCTTCAATCCGATGTCGTATCACAACGGCTCGATCTGGCCGCATGACACGGCGCTCTGCGGCGTCGGCCTGGCCCGCTATGGCGAACGCGAGAGCGTGGTGCGGCTGATGAGCGGCACGTTCGAGTCGGCCGTGCATTTCAACATGAGGCTGCCGGAACTGTTCTGCGGCTTCACCCGGGCGCCCGGCGAGGCGCCGATAGCCTATCCTGTCGCCTGTTTGCCGCAGGCGTGGTCGGCGGGCTCCGCCTTCATGCTGATGCAGGCCTGCCTCGGCCTGGAAATCGACGGCTGGAAGGGCGAATTGCGGGTCACGCGTCCGAGGCTGCCGATCGGCATCGACACGCTTACGCTCCGGCATTTGAGCGTCGGCGACAAAGCGGTGGATCTCACCTTCCAGCGGGTCGGCGACCGCGTGGTTGCTTTCCTGTCCGACCGCCATGAGGGCCAGGTGCCGCTCATCGTAAGAACCTAGAACAAGACTTCCCAAGGCACATCCGGCAATCGAAAAATGTCGGAACCGATACCCGTGCCGTGCGTTTGCCAACTTAGACCGGTCTCCCGGTAGCCGGCAAAAACGAAAACAAAGAGCGGACAGCCGGAGGCAACCTGGCACTTCAATGACACAGTATGGCGTCGACCTTTTGTGGGTCCTTATCCTTGCAAGTCTCGGACTCTCCGCTTTCGCGATCTTTCTTTCAATATCCAGGCACCATCGTCAGCATTCAAAGGCGGCGACCATACTTGCCTCGGGTGACGATGTCGCTTCGGAAGCCGCGCGCAAGGTGTTGCGCGAATTCGAGAAGAACGGCCAGTCCGTCGACGCAGCACTCGTTACCTGGTCACCGGAAACGCTGCGCAAGATCCTCGCAGAGGACTTGCCGGACGCGCAGGTGATCGTCGTCTCCAACCGCGAGCCTTATATCCACAACGAGAACAACGATGGCGGTGTGGAACTGGTGGTTCCGGCGAGCGGACTGGTCTCCGCGCTCGAGCCGATCACGCGCGCCTGTGCCGGCACCTGGATCGCCTATGGCGGCGGCAGCGCCGACCATGTCGTCGTCGACAGGCACGATCGCGTGCAGGTGCCGCCGGACGATCCTTCCTACACGCTGCGCCGGGTCTGGCTGACGGACGACCAATATCAGGGCTATTACCTCGGCTTTGCCAATGAAGGCTTGTGGCCGCTGTGCCATATCGCCTTCACCCGCCCGATCTTCCGCGCCTCCGATTGGGAAGCATATGAAGCCGTCAATCGGAAATTTGCCGACACGGTGGTGGCCGAGGCGACCAACGAACGGCCGATCGTGCTGGTCCAGGACTATCACTTCGCACTGTTGCCGCGCATGATCCGCGAGCGCCTGCCGGAGGCGATCGTCATCACCTTCTGGCACATTCCCTGGCCGAATTCGGAAGTCTTCAGCATCTGCCCGTGGCGCGAGCGTATTCTCGACGGGCTGCTGGGCAGTTCGATCATCGGCTTCCACACCCAGTTCCACGCCAACAACTTCACCGAGAGCGTCGACCGCTTCATGGAGAGCCGGATCGAACGCGCCGATGCCGCCGTGTCCTATGGCGGCCAGACGACGCTGGTGCATGCCTATCCGATCTCGATCGAATGGCCTGTCGCGCTACTGAAAAACCTGCCGTCGGTCGAGGAGTCCCGAGAGCACGTCCGCGAGCGGTTCGGCATTCCGGCCGATGCCAAGCTCTGCGTCGGGGTCGAGCGTCTCGACTATACCAAGGGCATCCTCGACCGCTTCCATGCGCTGGAAGAGCTGTTCATCCGACACCCGGAAACGATCGGCAAGGTGGTGTTCCTGCAGATCGCGGCGCCCAGCCGCGGCACACTGCCGGCCTACAAGCAGTTGTATGAGGAATGCCTGCGCCTCGCCGATGAACTCAACGAGCGCTATGGCAACGAGACCTACCGCCCCGTCGTCATGGTGGCCGAGCATCATTCCCAAAAGGGTGTCTACGAAATCTACCGCGCGGCCGATATCTGCCTGGTGACCAGCCTGCATGACGGCATGAATCTGGTGGCCAAGGAGTTCGTCTCGGCGCGCGACGACGAGCAGGGCGTTCTTCTGCTCAGCACCTTCGCCGGTGCGTCGCGCGAGCTGCTGGAGGCGCTCATCGTCAACCCTTACGACGCGGCGACGATGAGCGAGACTATGCTGCAGGCGCTGACCATGGGGCCGGACGAACAGCGCGAGCGCATGCGGCGCATGCGCGAGATCGTGCGCGACAACAATGTCTATCGCTGGGCCGGCAGCATGCTGCTCGACGCGGCACGACTGCGAAAGCGCAGCGAGCTCGACCGGGTCACGGCCTTGTCCGACCGGTTGGCGAACCCCAACGACGACAATGTCGTCTCCATCTTCGAACGCAGACAGGCAGCCGGTTACCGATGAATATTCAAACAGACCTGACGCCGGCCCTTCCCGAAGGCCGGTGGGCGCTCTTCCTTGATATCGACGGGACCTTGCTGGAGCACGCCGCGCATCCGGATAGTGTGTCCGTCAGCGCAGAGCTTCGTCTGCTTCTGCAAACGATCGAGCGCCAGCTGGACGGTGCGCTCGCCTTCATCACCGGCCGCTCGATTGCGGCCGTCGACCACCTTTTCAAGCCCTTGAAACTGCGCATCGCCGGCCTCTACGGGCTGGAGCACAGGCTGACGCCGGACGGGCAGATCGAGGCCGCCGACGAGCCGGCGGACATGGCCGCACTTGCCGACGAGATCGAACTGGAACTGGCGAGCAAGGCCGTCTATGTCGAGCGCAAGGGCCCGGTGCTTGCTATCCATACAAGGGCGGCGCCGCATCTCCTGGCTCGCGCGACGGAACTGGTCGAGACGGCGCTTGCCCGATTGCCGCAAGGATATCGCGTCATTGCCGGCAATGCCGGCGTCGAGCTGATGCCGCTCGAAGCGGCCAAGGGCGCGGCAATCCGGCGCTTCATGCAACTCGATCCCTTCACCGGCCGGCGCCCGGTTTTCCTCGGCGACGACACATCGGATGAAAACGGCTTCGACACGGTCAATGCCGCCGGCGGGGTGTCGATCCGGGTGAAGCCGCAGGGCGAGACGGCGGCACGCTTCGTTCTTGAGGACGTCACAGGTGCGATCGCTTGGCTCGAGGCCAATTTCGGCGATCCGGCCAAACAGGCAGGCCGCAGCGGTCTGGTTGCATAGCGCTGCTAAGCGGGAAACAGGAAGGCACTGCCCGGATCGAAAAACACCTGCCGCCGGCCGGGCGATGCATCATGCGTTGTCGCGGCCGATGATGTCGGCCTGATGTCGATTTCCTGTCCGGCGTCCGTGCGCGCGACGATGCGTCGACGCTCGCCGTAGAAGGCGACATCGACGATCTCGACGGAAAGCTCGGCGTTGTTCACATCGCGTTCGAGACGAAACGCCTCCGGCCTGATCATCAGTCTGGTTTTCTGACCCCGCTCGAAGCTGCCATTCGCGTTGATGCCGGAGACAAGCGAGCCGTCGCCGAGGCGGATGGTGGAGGCCCCGCCTACGGTTTCCAGATGCTCGGCGGCGAGAAAATTCGAATTGCCGATGAAGCCGGCGACGAAATCGGTGGCCGGCCTGAGATAGAGGTCTTCGCCCGTGCCGATCTGCTCGATGCGGCCCTCCTTGAACAGCGCGATGCGGTCCGACAGATGCAACGCTTCTTCCTGGTCGTGGGTGACGTAAAGGATGGTGACGCCGGTCTCGCGGTGGATGCGGCGGATTTCGGCCTGGATCTCCTCGCGCAGTTTCTTGTCGAGCGCCGAGAGCGGCTCGTCCATCAGCAGGATCGGCGGATCGTAAGCCAGCGCGCGGGCGAGCGCGACGCGCTGCTGCTGGCCGCCCGAGAGCGCGGCCGGCAGCCGCTGGGCGAAGCTTTCGAGACGCACCAGGGCGAGCATGTCGGCCACCTTGCGCTTGACCTCGACGTCAGGCCGACGGCGAACGCGGAGCGGGAAGGCGACGTTCTCGGCGACGCTCAGATGCGGGAAAAGGGTGTAGCGCTGAAACACCATGCCGATATTACGCTTGTGCGAGGGCACTGAAAGCAGCGACTTCCCTTGCAGCAGCACGTCGCCCGCGGTCGGATCCTGGAAGCCGGCGATGGCATAGAGCGTCGTCGACTTGCCCGACCCCGACGGTCCGAGAAAGGTCAGGAATTGGCCCTTCGGAATGTCCAGCGTCACGTCATGAACGGCCGTGAAGGCACCGAATGCCTTGCGCAATTTGCGGATCGAGAGGAAGGGCTGGGTCATGTCTGCAGCTTCCGGCGCAAGAGTGCCGTCGCGACCATCAGGGCGAGCGTCAGAGCGACCAGCAGGCTGGAGGCGGCGGCGATGACGGGTGTGAGGTCGGACCTCAGGCTGCCCCAGATCTTGACCGGCAAGGTCTGCAAGGTGGGGCTGGCCATGAAGATCGCCACGACCACTTCGTCCCAGGAGGCGAGGAAGGAAAAGATCGCAGCGGAGAAGATGCCGATGCGAATCGACGGCAGAGTGATCCTAAGCTTGGCCTGCATAGGGCTCGCACCGCAGACGATGGCCGCGTCCTCTATCGACTTGTCGAAACCTTCAAGCGCCGTCGCGATCGGGATGATGGCGAAGGGAAGCGCAAGCACGGTGTGGGCGATGACGAATCCGACCGTGGTTCCGCCGAGCCCCAGACGCAGGAAGAAAGCGTAGATGGCGATGGCGAAGACGACGACCGGCAGCACCATCGGCGTCAGCAGCAGACCGCGCAGGATCTCGCGCCCACCGAAATTGCCGCGAACCAGCGCGAAAGAAGCGAGCATCCCGATGCCCACCGCGAGCACCGCCGTCATCGCCGCGATACGGGCGCTGGTGAGCGCCGCCTCGATCCAAGACGGATCGGCGAACAGCTCCTGATACCATTTCAGCGTCCAGCCGGGCGGCGGAAAGGCCAGCCACCGCGACGAGCCGAAGGAAAGCAGCACGATGAAGATCACGGGCAGCAGCAGGAAGGCCGCGACCAGCATGGTGAAGGCGAGCAGTGCAGGTTTCAGCCAGCCGAGGCGGTCATAGTCGAGCAGCATTTCAGACGCCTCCCGCCGTGCGCTTGGCGCCAACGAGGCGCAATTGCAGCGCATAGAGCGCCATGGTGACGATGAGCAGGATGAAAGCGGCGGCGCTGCCCAGCCCCCAGTTGAGCAGAGACTGGATCATCTGCGCGATCATTTCGGCGAGCATCATATTCGAGGTGCCGCCGAGCAGCGCCGGCGTGACGAAGTAGCCGAGCGACATGACGAACACCATCAGGCCGCCGGCGGCGATGCCGGGAAGCGAGAGCGGCAGCAGGATGCGCCGGAAGGCGGCGAGCGGGCTCGCGCCGCAAAGCGCGGCCGCGCGCAGCGTCATCGGGTCGATCGCCCGCAAGCTGCCGACCAGCGGCAGGATCATGAAGGGCAGCATGATGTAGACCATGCCGATGGTGACGCCAGTGAGATTGTTGATGAGCGGCAGCGGCTGGTCGATGATGCCCACGGCCATCAGCGCCCGGTTGATGACGCCGGTGCGCTGCAGCAGCACCATCCAGGCATAGGTTCGCGTCAACAGGTTGGTCCACATCGACAGGATGATGATGCCGAACAGGATCGAGGCGAGCGCCGGCGGCATGATCGCCAGCATCCAGGCGACCGGAAACGCGACGAGCACCGTGACGATCGTGACGACCAAGGCGACCAGGAAGGTGTTGAAGAACACCCGTGCGTAAGTGCCGTCGCCCAGCAGCGCCGCATAATTCTGCAGGCCGGGCGCGGGATCGGTGACGCTGCGCAGCAGCAGCGCCAGAACTGGGACGACGAAGAACAGGCCGATCAGGGCCAGCGCCGGCACCAGGCCGCCGAGGCCCGCCGGTACTCGCGTGATCGCGATGCCTTGCCGTGCTTCCACCGACATGTCGGTATTCCCAAGTTGTGGGCGCTATCCCGAGTTGGGGATCGGGACGGCGCCGTCCCGATCCTTGTCAGAAATGCGCGGACGTCACTTCGCCTGCCATGCGTACCAGCGCGTGGCGATCTCGTCGCGATGCTCGGCCCAGTAGTTCATGTCGAGGTTGATCTGGCCGTCGACATGGGCGTCGGGCAGACCCTTGACCACGTCGGCGGGCATCTCGGCCTTGGCCTTGGTGTTGATCGGCGCGTAGCCGCTCGCCTCGGCGAATTTCGCCTGGCCGGTCGGGCTGGCCGCTGCGGCGAGGAACTTCATGGCAGCGTCCTTGTTCTTGGCGCCCTTCGGCACCACGAGAACGTCCGCGGCGGTCAGGTTCTGGTTCCAAGAGACGCCGACATCGGCGCCCTCCTTCTCCAGCGCGAAGACGCGACCGTTCCAGAGCTGGCCGAAGGCGGCTTCGCCGGAGGCGATCAATTGCTGCGATTCGGCGCCACCGCCCCACCAGACGATGTCCGACTTGATGGTATCGAGCTTCTTGAAGGCGCGCTCAAGGTCAAGCGGATAGAGCTTGTCGGCCGGCACGCCGTCGGCGAGCAGCGCGATCTCGATCACGCCCGGCGCCGACCATTTGTAGAAGGTGCGCTTGCCGGGGAACTTCTTGGTGTCGAACATGTCGGCCCAGCTTGCCGGCTCACCGGAAACGGCGCCCTTGTTCCAGGCCAAAACGAAGGAATAGTAGAAGCTGCCGACGGCATGCTCGTTGCTGAAGCGGGGGTCGAGGTCGGCCTTGGGCACGACGGCGAAGTCGATCGGCTCGAGCAGGCCGTCCTTGGCCGCCTTGATGGCGAAGTCCATCTCGACGTCGACGACGTCCCAGGTCACGTTCTTGGCGTCGACCATGGCCTTCAGCTTGCCGTAGTCGGTCGGACCGTCCTGCAGAACCTTGATGCCGGACGAGGCCGCGAAGGGTTCTGCCCAGGACTTCGTCTGGGCTTCCTGGGTCGTTCCGCCCCAGCTGGTGAACACCATTTCGTCGGCCTTTGCGGCCGTGGTCGCCATCAGCCCGGCAAGGATGCCGGCGAAAATCAGCTTCATGTCATTCTCCTCTGATTGGTCTGTTCCGTTTGTTGTTCTTCAGTGCACCGTCGCCTTGGCGCCTCAGCGCATGACGAAGGGATCGGGGATCGGATCGTCGGAGGTGCGGATCCACACCGACTTCGAGCGCGTGTAATCGCGGATGGCATCGAGGCCGCCTTCGCGGCCAAGCCCTGAAAGGCCGTAGCCGCCGAACGGGACCAGGGGCGACACGGCGCGGTAGGTGTTGACCCAGACCACGCCGGCATGGATGCCGCGCGCCACGCGATGCGCCTTGGCGAGATTGCTGGTGAAGACGCCGGAAGCGAGCCCGAAGGGCGTGTCGTTGGCGAGCGCCAGCGCTTGCGCCTCGGTGTCGAAGGCGAGCACGCTGAGCACCGGGCCGAACAACTCCTCGCGCACGCAGGCGAGTGCCTGATCCGGCGCCTCGACGATCGTTGGCGCGTAGTAGAAGCCAACAGAGTTGCCCTCGGGCCGGCCGCCGCCGGTGACCAGCCGGCCGCCACCGGCCACGCTTTGCGCGACGATCGCTTCGATACGTTCGCGTTGGCGCGAGGTGGCGAGCGGCCCCATCTCGGTGGCGGGATCCTGCGGGTCGCCGATGGCGATGGCTTCGGCCTTCTGTTTCAGTCGCGCAAGGAAGTCGTCCTTTGCCGAGCGCTCGACAAGAAGCCGCGAGCCGGCGACGCAGCTCTGCCCCGTTGCCGCGAAGATGCCGGCCACGACAGCGTTGGCGGCACTGTCGAGATCGGCGTCGGCGAAGACGACGACCGGGCTCTTGCCGCCGAGCTCGAGCGTCGTGTAGGCGAGGTTCTCGGCCGTGTTGGCGACAATGCGCCTGGCAGTCGCGGGGCCGCCGGTGAAGGCGACGCGGGCGACCAGCGGATGGCTGGTCAGGCGATGCCCGCAATCATGCCCGAAGCCGGTCAGGATGTTGACGCTTCCGGCCGGAAATCCAGCTTCGTGCACGAGCTCGGCGAAGGCGAGGAGGGGCGCCGGGCCATCCTCGGAAGCCTTGAGGACGACGGTGCAGCCGGCAGCCAGCGCCGGGCCGAGCTTGACCGCAGACAGGAAGAGCTGTGAGTTCCAGGGCACGATCGCCGCGACAACGCCTATCGGCTCGGGCCGCACGGTGACCTCCATGTCGGCCTTGTCGATCGGGATGAAGGCGCCTTCGTGCTTGTCGGCCAGCCCGCCATAGTAGCGGTAGTAGTCGCCGACATAGGCGATCTGCGCGCGCGTCTCGTGGATGATCTTGCCGGTGTCGCGTGTCTCCAACTCGGCCAGCCGGCCGGCATTGGCGGCGACGAGATCGCCGAGCCTGACCAAAAGCTTGCCGCGCGCGGTCGCCGTCATCGCCGCCCAGGGACCGGAGCGCAACGCCCGGTGCGCGGCCTCCACAGCGCGGTCGACATCGGCAATGGTCGCGGCCGGCATCGTCGCCCAGGGCATGCCCGTTGAGGGATCGATGCTGTCGAAGGTGGAGGACGCTTCGGCGAACTGGCCGTCTATGTAGTTCCTGAAGGCGGTGCTGCTCATGGCGACCTCGCTTCAGCCGTCCGGAAGGCCGGCATCACCCTGTCGATGAAGAGCTGCAGCGATTTCTTCTTGCGCTGATGCGAGAGGCCGCTGTCGATCCAGATCGAATACTGGTCGTAGCCCTGCGCCTCATAGGTCTTGAGCCTGGCGATCACCTCGACGGCTTCGCCGATGACCAGGTTCTGGTGCATCTTGTCCGGGGCATATTGCGGCATGGCCGCAGTCTCATCGGCAGTGAGCGGCGCCAATATGCCTTGATGCACCGGCTTCTTGTTCTGGAACCAGGCGCCGAACTGGCAATAGAAGGTCGACAGGTCGTGGCTAAGCCGGTCGGCATCGGCCGCATCCTCGGCGACGAAAGTGTGCATCAAGAGCATGATCTCCGGCCGTGCGATCTGCGGATGGGCGGCGCAGGCAGTGTTGAAGCGATCCATGAGGCTCGCCACCTCGCCGTCGCCGGAGGCAAGCGGCGTGACCTGCACATTGCATTGGTTGGCGACGGCAAAGTCATGCGAATTCGGGTCCCGGGCGGCGACCCAGATCGGCGGGTAGGGCTTTTGCAAGGGCTTGGGGGAGGATGTGGTTGGCGGGAACTGCCAGAACTCGCCGGAATGCTCGTAGTCGCCGTCCCAGAGGCCGCGGATCGCCGGTATCATTTCGCGCATGCGCTGACCGGCGCCCCAGGCGTCCAGCCCCGGGAAGACGCGCTGGTATTCATAGCTGTAGGCGCCGCGCGCGATGCCCAGATCCAGCCTGCCACCGGCGATGACGTCGGTCATCGCCGCCTCGCCGGCAAGTTTGATCGGGTGCCAGAAGGGCGCGATGATGGTTCCGGTGCCGAGGCGGATGGTTTTCGCTTTCGCGGCGAGATAGGCGATGTTGATGAACGGATTGGGCGAGATGGTGAACTCCATCCCGTGATGCTCGCCGATCCAGGCTGTTTCGAAGCCCGCCTGTTCTGCGAGCAGGACGAGTTCTTCCAGTTCCGTCAGCAGCTCGGAATGCGGCTTGGCGAGGTCCGAGCGCTCCATATGGACAAAAAGCGAAAACTTCATCGGTCTCACCCGTGGCTGGTATGGATTGTCGCTGACAGCGCTGGCTTGGCGAGCGGCCGGACCTCGCCTTCGACCTCGTTGCCGATATAGACGCCGAACTGATCCTCGGTGCGTTCGCGCGCATAGCGGGCGAGCATCGAGCGGACAGCCGGGTCGGCGATCTTCAAATCGGCAAGCCGCTCGATATCGACAAGGCGGAGTTGGCCGTCATCGGGGAGCGGAGCCTGTACCGTGCCGCGATAATAGACATGCGTGCGGGCGGCGTCCTTGGCATCGTCCCATACAGCGAAGAGAAAGCCGAGTTCGGCATCGATGGCCTTGGCGGCGAGCCGTCCCTTGAGGCTGCGAGCGTCGCTGGCGGTGCCAAGGCCAAGTCCGGACGGCAGTTGATAAGAACCGTCGGCGGTTTCGAAGAACAGCACGCGGCCTTCGCTTTCCAGGATGGCGCCGACCTCGGTTCCGGGCGGTGCGGCGGCAAGGGCCTCCTGGCTGAGCCCCGGCGCGACATAGGCGCCCCGGCAATAGCCGAGAGGCTGGGCGCCACTATGGGTGAAAGCCTGGACGCGGCCGATGAGGATCGAATGGTCGCCGGCGTCGACCAACTTTTCCATGCCGCAGTCGAACACCGCGACCGACCCATCGATCAGAGGATTTCCGGTTTGTCCGGGCTGCCAAACCACGGAGGCGAATTTGTCCGCGGCCTTTGAGGCGAAGATGCCGGACGCAGACTTCTGGGCCTCCGACAGGATGTTGACGGCAAAGCCCCTGGAAGTCGAGAAGGCCTGGTGCCCGAGAGCCTTCTTGGCGATGCAGACAAGCACGAGCGGCGGTTCGAGCGAGACCGAGGTGAAGGAGTTGGCAGTGAAGCCGCGCGGGTCGCCAGCCTCGTCGATGGTTGTCACGATGGTGACGCCGGTCAGGAAGGAGCCGAGCGCACGCCGGAACTCGACGACGTCGAATACGGGGCCGACGTCAACGCTTGTCGAAACGTCCGCCACTTGGTCAAGAAATGCAGTGATGTGCTGAGTCACTTTTGCCGGCGAAGCGATTGTCATCATGTGTTTTTCGCCATTGAGCACAAGGCATTGCCCCGCCGGCGCGAGCCGCGCCATCGCGGCAGACATTGCGGGGGTCGAGTTGCGGTCTTCGGACCCGGTCATGAAAAGAGCCGGCGCGGCAAGAGCGGCCAGGTGATCGGCATGCGCCGTGTCGGCGCATGCAAAGAGCCGATAAGTTCGTGCATAGCCTTCCGCATCGACGCTTTCGAGCGCTGCGCGGGCCGTCGCGGCCGCGTCTTCCAGAGCGGGCGGGACAGGATTGCCGAACCAGCGGGCGATCGTCGCGGCTATGGCTGACGGATCGCCGGGGCCGCCGAGCGCGGCCGCTCGATCTCGCACCGCCTGTGCGAGTTCGGGCGGTCGGCGGAACACGGCATTGAGGCAGACGAGTGAACTGACGCGCGAGGGGGAACGAAGGGCGATCTCCTGCGCGACCAGCGCGCCCATGGAGTGGCCGATGACCGCGACGCGCTTGAGGCCGAGACGATCGAGCAGCCGGATAGCCTGCTCGGCGAAGTCGGACAGACCGGCATTTTCCGGGGGCAGGGGGGAGACGCCATGGCCGAGCATGTCGATGGCGATGAGGTCGAACCGGTCCTGCATCGAGGCGATCTGCGGCTGCCAGATCGAAGCATCCATGCCGACGCCGTGGATGAGAAGGACAGGCGCGCCGGAACCGGCCCGGATAAAGCCGGTGCCATCGGGAGCCGTGCTCCGGATCATCGCGGCGTCAGCCATGCAGATCCCCGAGTTCCTTCAGGTCCTGGTAGCGGTCGCCGATGCGGTGGTGCGGGCGTCCGCCGATGGACGCGCCGAGCGCAACCACCAGCTCGTCGGGGGCGGGGGCGTCGCCGATCTGGAAATGCACCGTGAGATAGTGGGAGCGGCGGCCCTCGTCGTTCTTGTCCATCAGCGGGATCATGATCGGCGTGTTCGGGCCGCCGCGCAGATTGGTGAAGGCGAGATAGGTCTTGGCCCCGACGGCGCGCCGATAGTGATTGCCGAAATGCAGCGTGTGGATCAGCGCCGACGCATGCTCGACTTCGCCCGACGTGCCGCAGATGGCAGCCTTGCCATAGCCTTCGATCGCTTCGCCCGAGCCCGCGACGGCGATGATTTCATGCGTCAGCGTTTCACCGAGCACGGGGGCAAAGGCGCGGACCTCCGGCGATAGATCCTCGGTGAAACCGCGACCCGCCCAGGGATTGGTGAGAACAGCGGCGACGCCGATCAGGCGCAGCGGCTGCGGCGCTGCCTTGCCGCCCTCGATCAGCGTGTTCTCGACATACGTCACGATCTTGCGGATGGCCGGCTTCACTGAAGTTCCTCCGATAATCACCGCGTCGCGGGTCGCATCGATTTTGACATCATCTTATGGTATACCATACTACGGAACGTCGCGTACCTTGTCAACGGGCCATGGAATCTGTTCTGTTGAGCGACGTAAGAGGCCGAAGAGAATGACTGAGGACACGCTGCGGATCGATCGCTCGGCAAAGACGCTGAGAACACTGGCGCTGGAGCGCATGCGCGAGGCGATCATGGACTTCCACTTCCAGCCCGGCGAAAGGCTGGTCGAGCGGCCGCTTTGCGACCAGCTTGGGGTCAGCCGTTCGGTGGTGCGCGAAGTGTTGCGGCAGCTCGAAGCCGAGGGCCTGGTGCAAATGGTCCCGGGCCATGGCCCTGCCGTGGCCAAGCCAGATCTCGGCCGCACCGACGAGATCTACGAATTGCGCGCCTTGCTCGAAGGGCTGGCCGCGAAGGCGTGCGCGGCGGCGGCGACGCGCGAGCAGATCGCCTTGCTCGATGCGGCGCTGGAAAAGCTGGTCGAGGCCTGGGCATCGGGTGCGCCGGTCGAGGTGATGCGCGCGACGGCAAGATTCTATGAGGTTTTGTTCGAAGCCGCCGACAAACCCATGGCCTGGGAAATCGTCAACGGGCTCAACATGCGCATCAATCAGTTGCGCTCCATGACCATCGCATCCCCCAATCGCCGCGAGCCGGCCATTGCCGAGATGAACGCGATCATGGACGCGATCCGCGCACGCAAGCCGGAGGAGGCCGAAGCGGCGGCACGGCGGCATGTCGAAACCGCCTGGCGAATCGCCCGCAATGCGCTTCGGCGAGGCGCCGTGTAGGCTACACGCTATCTTGCATTTCGAAGTCACCGCCGCTCGGGCGGCTGCGGCGGTTCAGCTTCGATACGATTGCCGATCCGGAAAACCGCTGCGCAATTTCCGAGAAGTGCTCTTCATCAATTCCTGTCGACCGGCTTGGAGCGCATTCGCGAAACGGTCTCGCGCTCGGCGCGCTTGGAGCGCATCGGCGGCAGCCCGCGGTCAAGGAGGTCCATATCCTCCAGCACCATGTCGCCCATGCGCTTGAAGGCAATATCGAGCGCGCCGGCGCGGTGCGCCGAGCGCAGGAAGCCGGGCAGGGTGCGCACCGGATGTTTCTTGGCCAGGGGCTCCTCTGGAAAAACGTCGCTGGCGGCAACGATATGGCCACTCTTCACCGCTGCCATCAGTGCCGGAAAATCGACGACGCCGGCGCGGCTGAGCAGGATGAAGGCTGCCCCTTTCCGCATCTTCGCGAAGGCGTCGGCTCCAAGGAAGCCCTGGTTCTCGCTGGTCACGGAGGCGACGACGAAGACGAAATCGCTTTCCGAGAGAACCTTGTCGAGCTTGGCCGGCTCGACGCCATGCTCGACGAGCACCGATGGCGGCAGCCATGGATCGTAGACCCTGGTTCGTGTGCGAAAACCGGAGAGCAGCCGATTGAGCGCCCGGCCGAGGTCGCCGAAGCCGATGATGCCCACCTCGGCGCCGGAGAGCAGCCGGGCGGTCTGGTTGCCGTCGCCGCCCCACAGTTCCTTGCCCTGCCGGAAGGCGAGATCGGCATCGACGATGCCGCGCGCCAGGTTGAGCGCCATGGCAAGACCGAGCTCCGCCACCGGCTCGGCGAAGACAAGGCCGGTGGTCACGACGTGGATGCCGCGGGCAAACAGCGTCTCATAAGGCATGTTGTTGACGAGATTGGTCTCGACGTTGAAGATGCAGCGCAGCGCCTGCAACTTCTCCAGAGTCTCCGGCGCGATGGGTGGCTGACCGACGATATAGCGTGCCTCGGCCAGTATATCCGTCGGCAACTCGGACAGGCCTTCTGGCGTTGTTTCGACGATGCGATATTTCCTGCGGAAAAGCGCGAGCTGCGGGGGTGTGAAGATGAGGTCGAGTGTGCGCGGTTCGGGCGCGCTGATCACCAGCGGCAAGGCCTTGTCGGGCATGGTTCATCCTCCCGGCGCGATTGGATCATCTTATCGGTGTTTTACTCCTGATGAAACGATTTACAATACCAAAAAATCGATTTATCGATTAGATTAGGCAAAGGTTGGAGTGGCCGCCCGCCGCGGGAGGAGATCAAATGTCGCAACAGGAGGCCCAGCAGCGGCGGCCGTCGATCCACGACGTGGCCAGCCATGCCGGCGTGTCCGCGGCCACCGTCTCCAAGGTCCTGGCCGGCGTCACCACGGTGAAGCCGGAAAACGCGCAACGCGTTTTCGATGCCGTCGAACTGCTCGGCTACCGAGTCGATCCGCTCGCCTCCGACATGCGGCGGGCCAAGCGCCGCATCATCGGCGCCATCATGCCCGAGTTCGAGAGCGAATTCTTCGGCCAGATGGTCACTCAATTGGAAAGCCTGGCGGAGCAGCGCGGCTACACGCTGGTCGCCGCCTCCAGCCGCGAATCGGAAGCGCGCGAGAAGGAGATTCTGGCCCGCATGCACGACTGGCGTGTCGCCGGCGTCGTGCTGGCGCCGGTGCGCAACGAGCATGGACCGGCGGCCGACTTCATGAAGGCGAACGGCATGACCGGCGTGCTCATCGACCGCGTGCTTGCCGACGATGCCTTCGATACCGTCTCGGCCGACAGCGCAGCGGCAAGCGCGGAGGTGGCGCGCGCGCTTGTCGGCAAAGGGCACCGCCACATCCTGGTCGTCGGTCTTGGCCAGCAGGCGGCGACGGTGCGCGCTCGTCTTGAAGGATTTCGCAGCACGGCGCTGCAACTGGCGCCGGACATTCGTATCGACGTGGTGGTTTCCGAAAGCGAGGTCGAGCCGCTGCGGGCGCTGCTGCGCGACTATTTCACAAAGGGCGTCGACAAGGGCGAGCGGCCGACCGCGGTCTATTCGCTGTTCCTCAAGGGCACGCTGGTGGCGCTCTCCGAATTTCGGCGGCGCGGCTGGCACTGCCCGGACGACATTTCGCTGGTCGGCTTCGACGACGCCGAATGGATGCAGGTGACATGGCCGGCAATTGCAGCCGTGGTGCAGCCGGTGCACGAGATCGCCAGCAATGCGATGGAGGTTCTGTTTCGCAGGATCGAAGGGCAGGGCGGCCCACCAAGGGCGCGGCTCGAACCCTGCAAGGTGTTGATGCGGGAATCCGTTGGCTCGCCAGGCAGCGGCCCGCATTCGGGGGAGGTGACCGACAATAGCCCCATTGTCGACAACTGAGTGGCGCCGCACCTGGCTCTGGCTTGCGGCGCGTGACATCAACAGGGAGGAAAACATGACAGCATTCATGCCTAAGATAAATCGATTTACGCTTGCCTTTGGCGTCGCTTTGGCAATGTCGGCCATCGGTGCTGCGAAGGCCGAGGACGGCGAATATGGCGTGCTGATGAAGACGCTCGCCAATCCGTTCTGGGGCGCTATGGCCCAGGGCGTGGCCGACGGCGCCAAGGAAGCCGGCGTGAAATACTTCCAGCAGGCGGCCGAAAGCGACCAGGCGGCCGAGCCGCAGCTCAACCTCTGCAACACCATGCTGGAACGCAAGCCGGTGGCGATGATCACGGCTGCCATCAACTCGACCAACCTCCTGCCTTGCCTGAAGTCGGCGCAGGACGCCGGCATCAAGATCGTCGACCTCGACAACAATCTCGACCAGGCGGTCCTCGACAAGGAAGGCGTCAAGGTCACCTTCCATATCGGTTCCGACAATGTGGCTGCGGGCGCGCAAGGGGCCGAATACCTCGTCTCCAAGCTCGGCAAGGATGCCAAGGGTCCGGTGCTGGTGATCGAAGGCCTGTCGGGCAACATCACCGGCGAGAAGCGCGCCAAGGGCTTTGCCGACAAGCTCAAGGAGCTGGCGCCCGGGTTGCAGATCGTCGCTTCGCTGCCGGGTGATTGGGATCGCAACAAGTCGGCCTCGATCGCCACCGACACGCTGACGGCGCATCCCGATCTCGTTGCCATTTTCTGCGCCAATGACACCATGGCGCTGGGCGCCGTGGAGTCGATCTATGCTGGTGGCAAGGGTGAGCAAGTGACGATCATCGGCGTCGACGGCAATGTCGATGCGGTGAAGTCGATCAAGGAAGGCCGCCTCAACGCCTCCGTTGCGCAGCTTCCCTATCTGGTCGGCAAGCAGGCGGTCGAGAACGTCAAGAAGGCACTGGCCGGCGAGAAGGTCGAGGAGAGCGTCGCCGTGCCAACCCTGGTGCTGACCAAGGACCTGATCGACGCCGGCAAGGAGCCGATGCTGCAGTATGTGAAGTGAGGAAGAGAGGGAGTAAGGGAGTAAGGGAGTAAGGGAATAGGGGAGTAGGTGGGGCGATAGTTTGCGCTTCTCCGATTGGGTCCCGAGCTACCGCATTTCCCTACTCCCCTACTGACCTACTCCCCTATTCCCCTACCCGAAGGGTGAAACACATGTCTTCCGAAACGGCGCAGCCCGGTTTCTGGGCTCGGGTGCAGCGCACATCCGTCGAACGGCTCCACATCAGGCTGGAGTCGCTGCTGGTGCTGCTGGGGTTGAGCGCGGCGATGGCTTTGCTGTCGCCTTTCTTCCTGTCGCTCAGCAATTTCCTCAACATCCTTTTGGCGACCTCGACGATTGGGGTTCTGGCAATCGCCGCCACCTTCGTCATCGGCTCGGGCGGGCTCGATCTATCGCTCGGCTCGGTGATGGGGCTCGCCGGCGTGATGGGAGCCTTCGTCGTCGTCAATCTCGGCTGGCCGTCAGTCTTCTTGGTGATTGTCTGCATCCTTGCAGGCGGCATCGCCGGCTACATCAACGGACAACTCGTCACCCGCGCCTTTGTGCCGGCCTTCATCGTCACGCTCGGAATGCTCGGCCTGGCGCGCGGGTTGGCGCTCGTCATCTCGCAGGGCAGGGCGATCTATGGCTTGCCGCCCGAGATCGTCTATATCGGGCAAGGGAGGCCCTTTGGCATTCCGATGCCGGTGATCATCTTCGTGCTCACCGCGATCGTCGCGCACGCGGTGCTCGCCTATACGCGCTTCGGCCGGCACACGCTGGCGCTTGGCGACAGCGAGGGTGCGGCGCGCGCTGCCGGCATCCGGGTCGAACATCACCGCCGCATCATCTACACGCTGTCCGGCGCGCTCGCCGGTCTTGCCGGCCTGCTCTTCACCGCCCGGGTCAACGCCGGCGACCCGACCGCCGGCATCAACTATGAGCTTACCGCGATCACCGCCGCGATCATCGGCGGCACCAACCTGTTCGGCGGCCGCGCCTCGATCCTCGGCACGATGATCGGCGCGCTGATCATGGGGGTGCTGCAGAACGGGCTGACGCTGCTTGCGGTGCAGTCCTATTACCAACAGATGGCGATCGGCGCGGTGCTGATCCTCGCCGTCTTCATCGACCAGTATCAGGTCAGGAAGGAGTCGCGCGTATGACCCTTCTCTCGCTCCACGGCATTCGGAAGAGCTTCGGCGCGGTCGATGTGCTGCACGGCGTCGACCTGGCGGTCGCGGCCGGCGAAGTGGTCGGGCTGGTCGGCGACAATGGCGCCGGCAAATCGACGCTGATGAAGACCATCACCGGCATCTACCGCGCCGACACCGGATCGATCGAGTTCGACGGCAAGGACATCCTTGCGCTCGATCCCGGTCAGCGGCGGCGACTTGGCATCGAGATGATCTATCAGGATCTTTCGCTCGCCAAACAACAGGACGTCGCCTCCAACATCTTTCTCGGCCGCGAGCCGACGAAGCGGCTGTTCGGCCTTTTCCCCGGCTTCGTCGACAAGGCCTCGATGGATCGCGAGGCAGCGCGGATGGTCGCGCGGCTGGGGGCGCATCTGCCCTCGATCAACCGCTCGGTCGGTTCGTTCTCGGGCGGCCAGCAGCAGACGGTGGCGATCGCCCGTGCTCTCACTTTCAATCCGAAGCTCGTCATCATGGACGAGCCGACGGCGGCGCTTGCCGTGCGCGAAGTGCAGAGCGTGCTCGACCTGATCCGCCGACTGAAGTCGGAAGGCATCGCTGTGATCCTGATCTCGCACCGGCTGAACGACGTGCTGTCGGTCACGGACCGCATCGTCGTGCTCCGCCACGGCCGCGCGGACGCTGATTTGGTCACCGCCAAGACGAATATGAATGAAGTCGTCAGCCGCATCGTCGGCGGCGGCGACACGGCCGCCGCGGCGGCGCATGAACAACGAGGCTGAGCTTATGAACACCTTTGGACTGCACACTTTCGCCATCGCACCGGTCTGGGACCTTGCCCGCATCGAGCCGCAGATGGACAGGCTGAAGGAGCTCGGCATCGGCCTGATGGAAATCCCGCTGCTCAGACCCGAGGAGATCGACACCAAGCGCACCCGCGGCTTCGCCAGTCACTACGGCGTCCAGCTCATTCCGTCGCTCGGGCTACCGCGCGCGCTCGACGTGGTCGAGCGCCCGGAAGAGGCGCTCGATTTCCTGCAACCGGCCTTCAAGGTGTGCAACGAGGTCGGCAGCGAGGCGCTGGGCGGCGTCACCTATGGCACGATCGGCAAGACCACTGGCCGGGCGCCGACGCAAAGAGAGATCGACGGCATGTGCCGCTTCCTCGAACGTGCCGCGAAGTCGGCGAAGTCGCGCAGCCTGAAGCTCGGTGTCGAACCCTGCAATCGCTACGAGACGCATCTCATGAACCGCGGCATCGATGCGGCGCGCATCATCGAGCGCATCGGCGCCGACAACATCTTCATCCATCTCGACACTTACCACATGCATATCGAGGAAGAGAGCTTTGCCGCGGGCTTCGAGGCGGCAGCACCCTTCCTCGGCTATGTTCATGTGTCGGAGGCCAATCGCGGCGTGCCGGGGCGCGGCATGCTGAACTGGGCGGCCTGCATGAAGGCGATCGCCGACATCGGCTATCAAGGGCCGATCACGCTCGAAAGCATGAACCATGTCGATGTCGATATCGCCGGTGGGCTCGCCGTCTGGCGGCCGGTGGCGGAAGATCCGCGCGACGTCATCGAGGTCGGCTTGCCCTTCCTGCGCGAGGAAGCGAGGAAGGCTGGGCTGACTTTGGGCTAAGCAGCCGAACTCCTGGTAAACGGCGGCGCGATCAATTCCGGACGGTTTGGATTTACCGATGCAACAAGCTCGTGCAATGTGAGCTTGGAGGATCGAACTCGTGCCATTCGTCAGCATCGGCGGCGTCACGCTGCACCACCGCTATGTCGAAGCGGCGGCTAGCGCGCGGCCAATCATCTTCATCAACTCGCTCGGCACCGACTTCCGCATCTGGGACGAGATCGTCGCACGGCTTGCCGGCGAAATGCCGTTGCTGCTCTACGACAAGCGCGGCCATGGGCTGTCGGATCTGGGCGAGGGCGTGCGTTCGATCGACGACCACGTCGACGATCTCAGCGCCCTGATCGACCACTTCAGCTTCGACAAGGTCGTGCTCTGTGGCCTGTCGGTCGGCGGCATGGTGGCGCAGCGGTTCTATGCGCGACGGCCGGGATGCGTCGAGGCGCTGATCCTCAGCGATACAGCGCACAAGATCGGAACAGACGAAAGCTGGAACAGCCGCATCGCAACCATCGAGCGCGACGGCATCGAGGCGATCGCCGACGGTGTCATGAAAGTGTGGTTCACGCCGGAGTTTCATGCGGGGCGCAGCGCCGAACTTGCCGGCTGCCGCAACATGCTGACCAGGCAGGCCTTGGCTGGCTATGTCGGCACCTGCATCGCGGTCCGCGATACCGACTTCACCGACAGCGCGCGCCGCATCGCGGTGCCGACGCTCTGCATCGTCGGCGACCAGGATGGTTCCACTCCGCCCGACCTTGTCCGCTCATTGGCCGGTCTGATCCCGGGCGCGCGCTTCGAGGTGATCCGTGATGCCGGGCACATTACCTGCATAGAGCAGCCCGACGCGCTCGCCACCTTGGTCCGCGGCTTCGTCGCCTCGCTCGGCAAGGAAAGGCGGGCCCATGAATGATGTCTCGAAGAGGGCCGCCCGGTACGAGGCCGGGCTCGAGGTGCGCCGGTCCGTGCTCGGCGATGCGCACGTAAACTGTGCCGAGGACACGCCAGGGTCACGATCGAGCGCTCGCGCTTCGACAGGCCGGGCCGTGCCCACACCGTCCCACAGGCGGACTCGGTGATCAGTTGCTGGAACGGCCGGTCGAAATCGGTCGCGCTGCCGCCATCGCGCATCGCCTGCCCACCCTGATCGCCGAGCGCCAGGGCGATACCTATATCTTCGATGTTCATCTGCAAGGCGAGAAGGAGACGGTCTTCTTCGACAGCTGACCGTAGGCCAAATGACCGTATCGCCCTTCGATCATCCGCTGCTTTCCGGCCTGCTCGGCGACGAAGAGGCGGCGCGGCATTTTTCCGTAGAAGCCGACATTGCGGCGATGCTCGCCTTCGAGCGGGCGCTGGCCGAAGCCGAGGCTGAATGCGGCGTGATCCCGAATGATGCGGAGGCGGCGATCCTCCAGGCACTGGCTGCGTTCCGGCCGGACACGGCGAAGCTGCGCGCCGGGGTCGTTCATGACGGTATCGTGGTGCCGGAACTGGTGCGCCAGGTCAGGGCGGCCGTCGGTGAGCCATACGCGCAATTTGTCCACTTCGGCGCGACCAGCCAGGACGTCGTCGACACTTCCCTGGTGCTGCGCCTGACCTCGGCGGTCGAGCATATCGGCCTGCTGCTCAGCGAAAATATCGTGCGGCTTACCAATCTCGAAGAGGAGTTCGGGAGTAGGGCGCTGATGGCGGTGACGCGCATGCAGCCGGCAATTCCGATCACCGTGGCAGACCGAATAAGCTGCTGGCGGGCGCCGCTCGAGCGACACCAGCAACGCTTCCAGGAACAGGCGGGCCGGCTGCTCGTGGTGCAGTTCGGCGGCGCGGCCGGCACGCTCGACAAACTTGGCAACAAAGCGCCCGCCGTCCGCGCGGCCCTCGCTGCCAGGCTCGGGCTGGCCGACGGGCCGCAATGGCATAGCCAGCGCGATGCGCTCGCCGAGTTCGCCGCCTGGATGTCGCTGGTTACCGGCAGCCTGGGCAAGTTCGGCCAGGACATCGCGCTGATGGCGCTGACCGGCGCCGACATCGAACTGTCCGGCGGCGGCGGCTCGTCGGCCATGCCGCAAAGGCACAACCCGGTGAAGGCCGAAGCGCTGGTCGCGATCGCGCGTTTCAATGCCACGCAACTTGCCGGAACGCACCAAGCGCTCGTGCATGAGCAGGAGCGCTCAGGCTCCGCCTGGACGCTGGAATGGCTCATCCTGCCGCAGATGGTGGTGGCGACGGCTGCCGCGCTCAGGCTCGCGGCCGAGCTTGCCGCGCAAATCGAAAGTCTCGGACACTAACGCATGTCGGCCAAGGGTGCGCGGCACGTCGCCTTTCATCAGCTACGACAAGGACAACGTCAACAAGGCGGTCAAACCCGTTCCAGCGCGACCGCGATGCCTTGGCCGACGCCGATGCACATGGTGGCCAAAGCGTAGCGGCCGCCGCGTTCGCGCAACTCCAGCGCCGCCGTGCCGGTGATGCGGGCGCCCGACATGCCGAGCGGGTGGCCGAGCGCAATTGCACCGCCATTGGGATTGATGTGCGGAGCGTCCTCGGCAAGACCGAGTTCACGCATGACGGCAATGGCTTGCGAGGCGAAGGCCTCATTGAGCTCGACCGTGTCGAACTGGTGCGGCGTCAGGCCGAGGCGGGCGCAAAGCTTCTTCGTGGCTGGTGCCGGGCCGATGCCCATGATGCGCGGGGCTACACCTGCGACGGCACCGCCGAGGATGCGGGCAAGCGGCGTCAGGCCATGCTTCTTGGCCGCCGCTTCCGAGGCGACGATGAGAGCCGCCGCGCCGTCATTGACGCCCGAGGCATTGCCGGCGGTCACCGTACCGCCTCGGCGGAACGGCGTCGGCAATTTTGCCAGTGCTTCGATGGTCGTTCCCGCGCGCGGATGCTCGTCCTTGGACACAAGGACTGGTTGGCCCTTTCTCTGCGGGATCGTCACGAGCACGATCTCCTTCGCCAGCCGGCCGTTGGCCTGCGCGGCCATCGCCTTGTCCTGGCTGCGCAGGGCGAAGGCGTCCTGGTCGGCTCTGCTGACCGAGAAATCCTCGGCGACGTTCTCGCCGGTCTCGGGCATGGAATCGATGCCGTACTGCTGCTTCATCAGCGGGTTGATGAAGCGCCAGCCGATGGTTGTGTCGTAGATTTCGGCGTTGCGCGAGAAGGCGGCGTCGGCTTTCGGCATGACGAAGGGTGCGCGGGTCATCGATTCGACTCCGCCGGCGACCATCAACTCGGCTTCGTCCGCCTTGATGGCGCGGGCGGCGATGGTGATTGCATCCATGCCGGAACCGCACAGGCGGTTGACGGTGGAACCCGGAATCTCCTGCGGCAGCCGGGCGAGCAGCAGCGCCATGCGCGCCACGTTGCGATTGTCCTCGCCGGCCTGGTTGGCGCAGCCATAGATGACGTCGTCGACTGCGCCCCAGTCGAGGCCGGCATTGCGATCCATGAGGGCCTTCAGCGGCATGGCGGCGAGATCGTCCGCGCGTACCGAGGACAGCGCACCGCCGAAGCGGCCGATCGGCGTGCGGATGTAATCGCAGATGAATGCTTCGGCCATTCTATGCCGCTTTCCCTTTGCCGGTTGCTGCATGTGCGGCCCTGGTGCGGGCCTGCAGGTCGCGCAACGTCTTCAGTTCGAGTTCCGTCGGCGCCGGCGTCTCGTCGAGGGTCCCGGCGAACTTGACCGTCCAGCCACAGGTCACCTGCACCTGTTCGCGGCTGACACCCGGATGCAGGGAGACGACCGCAAATTCCTTTGTAACGGGGTCCGGCCTCCAGATGGCAAGATCGGTGATCAAGAGCGTTGGGCCGGCGGTGTCGATGCCGAGGCGCTTGCGGTGATCGCCGCCCTGGCCATGGCCGAAAGAGGTGAAGAAGTCGATCTTCTCGACCATGCCGCGCTTCGACTGTGCCATGGTGATGTAGACCTGCCGCGACGAGGTCGCGATCTCCGGCGCGCCGCCGCCGCCGGGCAGCCGCGTCTTGGGACGAGCGTAGTCGCCGATAACGGTGGTGTTGATGTTGCCGAACTTGTCGAGCTGGGCGGCTCCCAGAAAGCCGATCGAAATGCGGCCGCCCTGCAGCCAGTAGCGGAACATCTCCGGCACCGTGACGGTGGTGACGGCGGTCTCGCACAATTCGCCGTCGCCGATCGACAGCGGCAGGACATTGGGCGCGGTCCCGATGGTGCCGCTCTCGTATATCAGCGTGATGTCGGGCGCGTGCGTCAGGCGTGCAACGTTGCAGGCGGCAGACGGCGCGCCGATGCCGACGAAGCAGACATCATCATTCGTCAGCGCACGGCTGGCCGCAATCGTCATCATCTCGTTGGGCGTGAAGCCCAGTTCCTTCCCGTCGCTCATGCGGCCTTCCTCAGATGCTCGACGCGGGCGGCAAAGTCATCCGCGCTGCTCTCGATGACGTTGTTCCGCATCCAGGCCTGGAAACGGTCGCGGTCGGCAGCGATCTCGTCCCATTCGAGATAGGCGGCGTTGTCGCGCTCGTAATAGCCATGCGTGTAGGAGGGATGCGAGCCGCCCGGTACGACCGAAATCGCTGCGATCGTCCAACTCGGCAGCACTGTGAGGTTGGGGTGCAAGTCGTTGAAATTGTCGACTACTTCCTCCACCGTCGCCACGGCGCGCTTGGCGGCGAGCACTGCCTCCTTGTGGATGCCGACGATGCCTTCGACCAGGACATTGCCTTTGCGGTCGGCCTTCTGGGCATGGATGAAGGTGACGTCGGGCCTGAGCGCCGGAACGGCGGCAAGCAGCTCGCCGGTGAAAGGGCAGGCGATGGTCCTGATGTTGGGATTGACCTCGGCAAGCCCGGCGCCGCGATAGCCCCGAAACACCGCGCAGGGGAGGCCGGCCGCGCCCGCCTCATAGGCATTGGCCATGCCGGCGTGGCTGTGCTCCTCGACCTCGACTTCGCGCGGGTAGCCGTTCTCGATAGCGTCACGAACGCGCCTCAGCAGCCCGACGCCCGGGTTGCCGAGATAGGAGAACACCATCTTCTTCGCCATGCCCATGCCGACCATCTGGTCGTAGATCAGGTCGGGCGTCATGCGGATCAGCGTCAGGTCGCGAAAACCCTGGCGGATCGCCTCATGCGCGGCGGCGGTCGGGATCAGATGCGTGAAGCCTTCAAACGCGACCGCGTCGCCGTCATGCAGATTTTCCGCGACGGCTTGTTTCAGCGGCAGGAACTTGACCATGGTCGCGGCCCCAGAGGTTCGAGAAAAATTCGCATCCCGAATATAAGTATTCTACGGACCGGCGACGCATCGCAACAGGCTATGCCAAGCTCGCCGTCAGCTCGCGGCTGCTGTCTTCGTCGCAGTTATCATCACTAAGCGCCTCGCTCAGCTAGGGATTCAGGCGACGTGCTCAAGTTTTTGATTTGATGCATGGTTTTTGCCTGGCAGCGCTGACAGGTCCGGGATGCATCAGGCCAGCCAGCCGCCATCGGCGAGCGCGCCGTAAAGCGCCTCGGCTTCAGGACCGAGCGGCCGATCTTCCTTGAGCGGCTGAACGAAGGTGCGCACCGCTGCACGGATCACGCCGGTGGCCGGCGGCAGCGTCAGGCCTTCGCGCAGGTCGGCAGCCTGGGCGCCGGCCATCAGTTCGAGCGCGATCAGCCGCCGCCACAGCGTGATCATATCGGCGCATTTGGTGATGGCCAGAAGCGTCTGCGTCGCATGGTCCTCGACGCCTTCCGACACCGGCAGGAAGTCGAGCATCACCGGATTGGCCTTGTGGCGGATACCCGTCAGGATCGCCGTTGCGGTCTTCTGCAGCGGCACGAAGCCCGCGGAGACCCCGCCCAGCGGTGACAGATATCTGGGCAGGCCGTTGCGGCCCGAGCCGGTGAGCTGAATAAAGCGCGCTGCACTTGCCGCTGCCGTCTGCGCGATGGCGAGACCCAATGTCTCGAAGGCAAGCGCCAGCGACGCGGTGTGGAAATTGCCCGTCGACAGCACAAGCGCATCATCGACCAGCACCAGCGGGTTGTCGGCAGCGGCGTTGAGTTCGATTTCTACGGCCAACCGAGCGTGGTCGATGGCCTGGATCAGGGCGCCATGGATAGACGGCATGCAGCGGACCGACAGCGGATCCTGCAAGGCCGTCGGGGCCAGCGCCTCGTCGCCGGCAAGCAGCTCGCGCAGCGTCCTAGCCGCCACCTGCTGGCAGGCGGCAGGTCGTGCCAGGTGCAGGCGGGGATCCAGAATTGTGCGGTTCGCGGCAAGGCCTGCCATGGACAGTGCGCCCGCCTGCTGCTGCTGTTCCAGCGCCGACAAGGCATCGACAAGCGCCAAGGCGCCGGCGCCAACGGAGACGGCCGAGGCGTTGATGAGCGACAGGCCGTCCTTCGCCGCCAGGCTGACGGGGGCAAGGCGCGCCATCATCAGCGCCTTGGCCGCGGGCATGCGCCGGCCCTGATAGTCGGCATCATCCTCGCCGATCAGCACCCGGGCGATCGGCGTCATCAGCACAAGATCTCCGGCGCCGATCGAACCCAGCGACGGGATGACGGGATGGATACCGGCGTTGAGCGCGTCGACCAGCGCGCTGAACACATGCGGCGAGAGACCCGAGCCGCCGGCCGAAAGCATGGCGATGCGGGCAAACATCGTCGCCCGCACGAGCTGCATGGGCAGCGCGGCGCCGACCGCGGCGCCGCGGCCGTCCAGCAACTGCCGCTGGAACGCACCGGCGTCGCCCTCAACCGAGGTGACGAGATTGGCGCCAAGGCCGGTATTCAGCCCGTAGATCTGCTGCCCCGACGCGGCAGCGTCATCGAGCACCTGGCGCGCCTTGACCAATCGCTCGATGACGGTCGGCGTGACCTCGACCCTGCAGGCCCTGCGCGCGACAGCCTCGACATCCTCGATGCTGACGCCGGCGCCGGTGAGAACGAGCGGGCTCATGCGAAGCGCAGCCTCTGGCCAATGCCCCGGCTTGCGGCCTTGGCCAGCATCGCCTTGCCGAGCGCGATGTCGGAGAGCGATAGGCCGCGATGCCAGAACAGGATCGTCTCGCCATCGCTTTGCCGGCCAGGCTTTAGGCCGGCTGCGATCTGGCCGAGTTCGGCGTGCAGTGTTTCCTCGCTCAGACGTCCCGTTTCGACATGGGCGCGCAAGGCGCCGAACTTGCCGCCCTTGCACTGGCCCCAGTCGTCGACGACGATCTTCTGCATGACGTCGGTGAGCGACAATTCGACGGCGCTCATCGTGCCATAGGGCACCACCAGCGCGCCACGTTTGATCCATTCGGTCTTGAGCAGCGGCTGCGGCTCCGGTAGCCGCGAAGCCTCGACGACGATGTCTGCGCCCTCGACGCAGCTTTTCCAGTCCGCCGCGGCCATGACCGGTTTGCCGAGGTCGCCGGCAAGCCGCGCGGCAAAGCCGTCGCGGCTTTCCGGCCGCCGCGAATGGACGCGGATCTCGTCGAAGTCGAAGAGATGGTCGAGCAGGCGCACGTTCCAATAGGCGGTGCCGCGCGCCCCGATATGGCCGAGCACCTTCGATGATCTCTTAGCCAGATGCCTGGCGCCGAGGGCGGTGACGGCGCCGGTGCGCATGTCGGTGATCGCGGTGGCGTCGAGGATGGCGCGCGGCATGCCGGTGCGCGGATCGAACAGATTGAGGATGCCGAATTCGGAGGGCAGCTCGTGCAGGTAGTTGTCGACATAGTCGCCGACGATCTTCACTCCGGCGACATCGAGCGGAGCTACATAGCCGCGCAGCACGTTGAAATGGCCGTGAAAGGAGGGATCGGGCTCGAGATGGACGCGCGGCTCGATCACCGTCTGGCCGTTGCCCTGCGCCACAAGCCCGGCCTCGACGGCGCCGATGATCTCGGCATCGGTCATCGCCAGCGCCTCGATATCGAGCGCGTTGAGGTAATCGATATAGACGGGCTTCATCCCAAGTTTCCCTCTCGAGCCCACTCTCCCATAGCAGGCGGAGAGGCAGCACGAAAGTTTGTTGGATAAGCTCTGGACGGGCTCAGCCTTGTGCTGGTCCTCAAGCTGCCGCAGATTGCCAGAGGCGCAGCCGCACCCGATGTCTTGGACTTCAGGATCGTGTTTCTCGCGATCGGCCTGATCGGGCTCGCGGCGTCAATGCGCTTCCTGACCCTGCCTGCCAACGCCGGAGCCGAGGTCTCGGGCCAAGCCCGCATAGACAGCGACCGGCGAGGGCGTTCCAATCCGAGCGATAGGAGCAAGCCGGCGCCGAGCGCCGGCCGCCCTTCAGTCGCTGCGCCGGAAGTTGCGGATGCGGTCGAACAGCACCGCCAGCAGAATGGCGCCGCCGATGAAGGTGCCCTGCCAGAAGGCGTTGATGCCGAGCAGGCCGAGGCTGTTGCGGATCACCTCGATCAGCGCGGCGCCGACGACGGCGCCAAAGGCGGTGCCGACGCCCCCGGCGAGGTCAGCGCCGCCGATGACGGTGGCGGCAATCACCTGAAGCTCCATGCCGTTGCCGAGATTGGTTGTGACCGCACCCAGCCAACCGGTCTGAATGATACCTGCTAGACCCGCAGAGAACGCAGAGATCATATAGACTGCCACCTTGATCTGGCGCACCGGAACACCGGTCAGCGTCGCCGCGTGCTCGTTGCCGCCGATGGCGAAGACGTGCCGGCCGAATTTGGTCCAACGCAGGGTGAAGCCGGTGATCAGCGCCAGAAGGATCATGTAGAGCACCGGATTGGCGATGCCGAACACCCAGGCGCCGCCGCCAAGCGCCAGAAGCTTGTCGTGATCGGGTCCGAACTGGAAGACGACAGTGTTGTTGGAGGCGACCATGGCAAGGCTGCGCGCCACCGACAGCATGCCGAGCGTGACCACGAAGGGCGGGAATTCGAGATAGGCGATCAGCACGCCGTTGAAAGCGCCGATGGCTAAAGCGGTGACGATCGTGGCCAGGATGCCGACCTCGATCGAGTAGCCGGCGTGCATGGTGACGGCCAGCACCATCGAGCACAGGCAGAGCACCGAGCCGACCGACAGATCGATGCCGCCGGTGATGATGACGAAGGTCATGCCGAGCGCGACGATGGCGACGAAGGTGATGTTGCGGGTGATGTTGTAGAGGTTCTTCTGCGTGGCGAAAGCGTCGGTGGCGAAGGACAGGAACAGGCACGCAAGGATGACCGCAATCACCACCCAGAAAGTCTGGCTGGAGAGCATGCGCGACACGAAGGTGTGCTGCTTCTGCGCGATGGTCTGGTCAAGAGTGACTGCCATTATCGACCTTTCCTGCCCAAGGTGAAACGCATGAGCGTCACGGGCGTCGTTATGCGACTTGTTCGATGGCCCCGGTGATCAGCCCGGTGACTTCCTCGGGCGAGCTCGAAGCGATTTTCTTGTCGGCGACCTTCCTGCCGCGCCGCATGACGATAACGCGGTCGGCGACGTCGAAGACGTCGGGCATGCGGTGGCTGATCAGCACGACGGCGATGCCCTGGTCGCGCAAGTGGCGGATGAGGTTCAGCACTTCGGCGACCTGGCGCACCGAGATCGCCGCCGTCGGCTCGTCCATCAGCACGATCTTGGCCTGCGACAGCATGGTGCGGGCGATTGCCACCGCCTGCCGCTGGCCGCCCGACATCTGCTTGACGAGATCGCGCGGGCGCGTCTCGGACTTCAATTCGGCGAAGAGCTGGCCGGCGCGCTTGTACATCGAAGCATAATCGAGGATGCGGAACGGACCGACGCCCTTGCGCAGCTCGCGGCCGAGATAGACGTTGGCGGCCGCCGTCAGATTGTTGCAGAGCGCCAGGTCCTGGTGGACGATCTCGATGCCGTGCTGGCGGGCCTCGGCCGGCTTGTGCAGGACAAGCTCCTTGCCGTCCATGTGCATCGTGCCGTGGCTGGGGCGGAAATTTCCGGCGATCATCTTGACCAGGGTCGACTTGCCGGCGCCGTTGTCGCCCATCAAGCCGACGACCTGGCCAGCCTCCAGCGTGAACGAGACGTCGTTGACCGCCTGGATCGCGCCAAAATGCTTGGAAATGTTGGTGAGTTCGAGAACCGACACCACCCTTAAGCCTCCCCTGTGATCCGGCTCGCGCTTCTGCCGCGGCCTCGCTTCCCAGGCTCCTCCCGGGGGCAGCGATTTTCAGTCCATTATGCGATTGCCCGCACCGGCGTCAATCAATTGTCGGATGAATCATGGTTTCTTTCCCACCAAAAATCAGTTTTGTAGGACAAATAGAGATTGACGTTGGCGACAAGCCGATATTAGCTGAGCGTCGGAGGAAAATCATGTCGAGGCCGCGGCGGCTGGCCGGGGTTCTGTCGACGGAGGCAATCGGAAAGGGGCCGGCAGCAGAGACTTGCCGAACTGGCCTTTGGCCGCATCTGGAAATGCTTGTCGGCTTGGCCCGGCGACATGAGCGCTCGCGAACGACCCTCTGTCGCCGTGTATTCAGGTCGATTTGTGTGGCGGGCACGCCGTGTCCGTCTTTTTCAAGGGAGGACTGATATGAGGAAATCACTTTTGCTCGCCGCTGTCGCCGCCATGGCGCTAGGGGCAGGGCCGGCTTTGGCCAAGAAACAACTCGTCATCGTGGTAAAGGGTCTCGACAATCCGTTCTTTGAAGCCATCCACCAAGGCTGCGAGAAGTGGAACAAGGAAAACGCCAGCTCCGAATATGAATGCTTCTACACCGGCCCGGCCTCGACTTCGGACGAAGCCGGGGAGGCGCAGATCGTGCAGGACATGCTGAGCAAGCCGGACACGGTCGCGATGGCGATCTCGCCGTCGAACGCGCCGCTGATCGCGCAAACGATCAAGAGCGCCAATCCGTCGATCCCAATCATGACCGTCGACGCTGACCTGGCCAAGGAAGACGCAGCGCTGCGCAAGACCTATCTCGGCACCGACAACTACCTGATGGGCAAGAAGATCGGCGAGTACATCAAGAAGGCCAAGCCGAATGGCGGCACGATCTGCACCATCGAGGGCAATCCCGCGGCCGACAACATCCTGCGCCGCGCGCAGGGCATGCGCGATGCGCTGTCGGGCAAGGAAGGCCTTGCGGAGCTGAAGGGCGAGGGTGGCTGGACGGAAGTCGCCGGTTGCCCGGTGTTCACCAATGACGACGGGGCCAAGGGCGTTCAGGCGATGACCGACATCCTCGCCGCCAACCCGAAGCTCGATGCCTTCGGCATCATGGGCGGCTGGCCGCTGTTCGGGGCGCCGCAGCCCTATCGCGACCTGTTCAAACCGATGGCCGACAAGATCGCCAAGAATGAATTCGTCATCGGCGCCGCCGACACGATCGGCGACGAAGTGGCCATCGCCAAGGACGGTCTGGTGACCGCGCTGGTCGGCCAGCGGCCTTTTGAAATGGGCTACAAGGCGCCATCGGTTATGATCGACCTGATCGAAGGCAAGAAGGTCGACGATCCGGTCTTCACCGGTCTCGACGAATGCACCAAGGATACGGTTGACACCTGCATACAGAAGTAGACTTCGATCGCCGGGGCGCCCCTTTTTGCGGGCGCCCCGCCACCTTCCTGGGACATGGACGCGACCTCTGCAGGGGCGACAGGCTCCCGCTTTCGCGCGCCCGAAAAAAGCGCGTTCGGCCAATCTTTGCAGGCGCCGGCCTGCGGCGGAAGACCGACGCATCGGAACGACGATGCGACAGGACAAATCAAGGAAGCGCTCCGCCGTGCCAGGCCAGTCGGCCGTCGTGCGTCATCCTGACGTGACGCGGATCTCCGGGCAGAACGTGCATACTTCGCTCGCCGCCGAGATCGGGCTGAGGATCGTGCGTGGCGACTACCCGCCGGGCGCCATACTGCCCAATGAGCAAAAATGGTCCGAGACTTTCAACGTCAGCCGGTCGGCGGTGCGCGAAGCAATCAAGATGCTGATGGCCAAGAGCCTGCTGGCATCACGCCCCAAGATCGGCAGCTGGGTTGAGCCCAAGGAACGCTGGAACCTGCTCGACCGCGACGTGCTCGCCTGGTACGCGACTTCGCCCGACCGGGAGGTGTTCCTGAAAACGGTGCAGGAGTTCCGCCACATTATCGAGCCGGAGGCCGCCGCCTTCGCGGCGATGCGGCGCACCGAAGAGCAGATGGCCGAAATCAGCGCTGCCTGCCGCGAGATGGGCGAGGCGACGCATCTGCAGGAGCGGACGCGCGCCGACACGCGCTTCCACCTCGCCATCCTGCGCGCCTCGGGCAATGAGCTGCTGGTGCCGCTCGGCGTGCTGATCGAGTCGGCGCTCGACCATCTGTTCATCTTCGTCACGCGCGAGCACAGCGATCAGCGCAGGGCGCAATCGCTGCACGAGGCGATCGAGAAGAACATCCGCCTGCAACGTCCGGCTGCCGCCAGAGCCGCCGTGCACAGGCTGCTTGCCAACACCAACGAGGTCATCGAGCGGTCGAGGAGATAGCGCGGCACCGGCTTGAAAACCCATTTCCTACAACAGGATGCCGCCACGCTTTGCGAATGTGATTCAGCTCCAGTGCGACGCCGCGACTGCAGAAGACCCGCGAGCCGTCAAACCTCCTGTCGCTTGCCATCCTTCATCGGGCTCAGATCGATGCCGTTGACCTTGGCGATATGCGTTGCCAGCATCGGTACGTATTGTTCCTTCGGACCGGTTGCGAAGGCGCCGGCGAAGGCGTTCTTGGTGGCGTTGCCGAGCGGATTGGCGATACCGGCGGCGCCTGCCATCGATTCCAGGTAGGTAAGGTCCTTGAAGGCGTTGGCGATTGTGAATTTGTGCGCGTCGCGGTCGCCGTCCAGCGTCCAGCGCATGAAGGTCTGGTAGAAGCCGCAGTCCATGCGGCCGTTGCGGATGACGCTGTCGAAACGGGAAGGCGAGATGCCGACCTTCTCGGCCAGCGCCAGGGCCTCGGAATAGATCGCCGCGTAGCCCAGCGAGATGAAGTTGTTGAGCAGCTTCATGCGGTGGCCGTCGCCGGTGCCGCCGATATGGACGATGCGGCCGGCCCAGGTTTCGATCACCGGCTTCAGCCTGGCAAACACCGCATCCGGCGCGCCGACCATGGCATCGAGTGTGCCTTCCCAGGCTTCTTTCGGCGTGCGGCTGAGCGGCGCGTCGACATACTCGACGCCAAGCGCTGCGAGTTCGGCGGCGAGTGTCACCGTCGAGGTCGGATCGGATGTAGAGCAGTCCACGACCACCGAGCCACGCCTAAGCCCTTCCTTCAGCCCGCCGGGTCCACGGATGATCGCTTCCACCTCACGCGATCCGGTGACACAGATGAACACGATGTCTGAAGCCGTTGCCACGTCGCGCGGGGTGGCAACCTCTTGTGCCCCGCGGCCGAGCAGGTCTTCGGCCGGCTTGCGGTTCTTGCGGCCGAGGAAGGTCAGCGCATAGCCCTTGTCGACAATGTTCTTGGCAATCCCGTGTCCCATCAGGCCGAGGCCGATGAAGCCGATTTTCTCGCGGGCGGCAGTCGTGGTCATATCATATCGTCCTGTCTGGGATTATCGATAATTGGCCCGCTTTTCTTGCCGCAGACCGTTGCAGAATGCAATATTGTCTGACAATACACATAATGGCCGAGCAATGTGGAGAGCAAAATGACGAAGCGGATCATGTTCACCGGCGGCAGCGGCAAGGCCGGGCGACACGTGGTGCAATATCTGGTCGAGCATGGCTGCCAGGTGCTCAACATCGACACCAAGCCGCTCGACAATCCGAAGGTGCGCACACTGATCACCGACATCACCGACAGCGGCCAGGTGTTCAACGCGCTGTCGAGCTATATGGGGCTGCATGAGTTCGATCCGTCGCTGCGAGCACAGCCGGTCGATGCGGTGGTCCATTTTGCCGCCATCCCGCGCATCATGATCACACCCGACAATGAGGTGTTCCGCATCAATGCCATGGGCACCTACAATGTCATCGAAGCGGCCGTGAAGCTCGGCATCCGCAAGGTGATCATCGCGTCCAGCGAGACGACCTACGGCCTGGTCTTCGCCAACGAGCCGCGCAATCCGACGCATTTCCCGCTCGACGAGGACTATGACGTCGATCCGATGGACAGCTATGCGCTGTCGAAGATCGTCAATGAGAAGACGGCGCGCGCCTTCGCGCTGCGCAGCGGGTTCGACGTCTATGCGCTGCGCATCGGCAACGTCATCGAGCCGCACGAATATTCGCTGTTCCCGAAATGGTTCGCCGATCCTGGCTTCCGCAAGCGCATCGCCTGGAGCTATATCGACGCCCGCGATCTCGGCCAGATCACCTTGCGCGCCATCGAGAAGGACGGGCTCGGCTATCAGGTGTTCAATGCGGCCAACGACGATACTTCGTCCGACCTGCCGACTGCCGAACTGTTGAGGCGGTTCTATCCAAACGTGCCGGTCAAGGCGGAGCTCGGTGAATTCGAGACGCTGCTTTCGAACCGAAAGGCGCGGGAGGTGCTCGGCTTCCGCCCCGAGCACAGCTGGCGCCGCTACGTCAAGACAGCATGAGGGCAGACAAACGCCGGTCAGTTGTGCACATCCGCGCGCCTTGAGGCAAAGCTGGCTTGCCGTGCTTGACAGCTTGTGAAAAGCGGACTTTCTGAACACATGCGGGATGCAAAGCCGAACAATCAGAAAAAGCCGACGCAAACGGCGGCCGCCGAACGCCATGCCGGCCATCGCCGGCCCAATGCGCCACGCATCCCGGGTGCCAGTGTGCATACATCATTGGCCAGCGAGATCGGGTTGAGGATCGTGCGGGGGGATTACCCGCCAGGCACGATCCTGCCCAATGAGGCGAAATGGTCGGAGACCTTCGACGTCAGCCGCTCGGCTGTGCGGGAGGCGATCAAGATGCTGATGGCCAAGAGCCTGCTGGCGTCGCGTCCGAAGATCGGCAGCTGGGTGGAGCCGAAGGAACGCTGGAACCTGCTCGACCGCGACGTGCTCGCCTGGTACGCGACCTCGCCCGATCGCGAGGTGTTCCTGAAGACCGTGCAGGAATTCCGTCACATCATCGAGCCGGAGGCGACGGCCTTCGCGGCGATGCGGCGCACCGAAGAGCAGATGGCCGAGATCAGCCAGGCCTGCCGGGAGATGGGCGAGGCGGCGACGCTGCAGGAGCGGACACGCGCCGACACGCGCTTCCACCTCGCCATTCTGAGGGCTTCCGGCAACGACCTCCTGGTGCCGCTCGGCGTTTTGATCGAGTCCGCTTTCGACCACCTGTTCAGTTTCACGACGCGGGAGGTCGACGACCTGCAGCATGCGCAGAAGCTGCATGAGGCGATCGAGAGGAATATCCGGCTGCAGCGTCCGGAAGCCGCGCGAGCCGCGGTGCGCAAGCTGCTTGCCAACACCGACGCGGTCATAAAGTCCAGATAGTTCGGCAGGGCCATATCCGATTGGTCGGCCTGCGCACCGAGGCTAGTCGTCCTTTTCCCGCCCGAAAGCGATGCGCAATTCGTCCTTGGCCCTTTCCAGAACCCGCTTGCGCGATGCCGGCAGGTTCCTGCCGGCGCGGTTGATATAGAAATTCAGCATCGACATGGCGGACTGGAACGGCTCGGCCTTGCGCCGATCGCTGTGTTCGGCCGATCGCTTGAGCGAGGCCGCGATCTTCCTGGCGTCGTCGGATTCGAATATGTGTTCCTCGAGATCCAGCGCATCGCTGTGCTCTGTCACTTCGGCCGACCATTTTCTCTTGGCAGTCATGGCGGAACTCCTTTTCCTTCGAAAAACTCTGCGCTGGCATGCCGGTTCCCGCGACGTCTCGCCATTCTGGCGCGACGGATTGCCTGTTGTGGCGCTGTTCGCTGCCTTGCCGAAGGACCGATTAGTAGCTCCGAACCGCTGGACTTCAGAACCTGCGGACAGGAGCCGCCTTGAGGACAACTCTCTCCAGCCGGGCACAAAGCCCGGCCATCGACAGCGCTTATGCCTGGACGCGGCTCGCCATCTCAGTGCTCATGGCGACGATCGGCGCCGTCGGCATGTGGGCCGTGGTCGTGGTTCTGCCAGCCGTGCAGGCTGAGTTCGGCGTCGACCGCGCGGCGGCCTCGATGCCTTATACCGCGACAATGGTCGGCTTTGCCGCCGGCAACGTGCTGGTCGGTCGCGCCATCGATCGCCTGGGCTTCTGGATTCCGGCATTGGTCTCCGCCATGGCGCTTGGCGCCGGTTTCCTGCTCGCCTCGCTCGCCAATTCGATCCTCGCCTTCACCCTCGCGCAGGGGCTTTTGATTGGCGTCGGCACATCGGCGATCTTCGGGCCGCTGATCGCCGACATCTCGCATTGGTTCAATCGGCGGCGCGGCGTCGCGGTGACAGCGGCGGCTTCGGGCAACTATCTCGCCGGCGCGGTCTGGCCGACAGTGATGCCTTATTTGATGCAAACCGAAGGCTGGCGCTTCACCTATCAGGCGATCGGGGTCGTCTGCATTGTCACCATGGTGCCGCTGGCGCTGATGCTGAGGCGCGGCGCGCCCCGTGAAACCGATGCCGGTTCCACCGGCAGCCGGCGGGTGCAGCCGATCTCGCTGTCGCCGTCAGCGCTTCAGGTGCTGCTCGTCATCGCCGGCTTTGGCTGCTGCATGGCCATGGCTATGCCGCAGGTGCACATCGTCGCCTATTGCATGGATCTCGGCTACGGCGTGGCGCGCGGCGCCGACATGCTGTCGATCATGTTGGCGGCGGGCGTCGTCAGCCGGATTGCCTCAGGCTTCCTCGCCGACCGCATCGGCGCCGTGAAGACGCTGCTCATCGGCTCGGCGCTGCAGTGTCTGTCGCTGTTGTTCTATATCCCGTTCGACGGCCTTGCCTCGCTCTATGTCGTGTCGCTGGTGTTCGGTCTGTCGCAGGGTGGCATCGTGCCCTGCTATGCGATCATCGTGCGCGACTACATGCCGGCAAAGGAGGCCGGTCAGCGCGTCGGCATCGTCATGATGGCGACAATCTTCGGCATGGCGGTTGGCGGCTGGATGTCAGGCTGGATCTATGATCTCACAGGCTCCTATGCCGCAGCCTTCCTGAACGGCATCGGTTGGAATCTGATGAACCTCGGCGCCATCCTGCTGCTGATGTGGAGGGCGAGGCGGGGCGCCGAGGCGCTGGCCTGAGAGGCATCGACCTCCACTGGACAGCCTGGCGCATCCCCATCCGCTTGACATTGGCAATGGGCTGCGCGACCCAGACCGCAATGGACGGGCTGCGAAACGGGGCTGCGGACTGAAGTGCTGATCGTCAACGCGCTGCTTGCCTCCTTCTGGGTGAAAAGGGCAGGGCCGTGACACGGCCGCGCTCACGCCGCGGCGGCGGCCGTCCGACCATTGCCGATGTCGCGCGCAAGGCTGGCGTGGGCGCAATTACCGTGTCGCGCGCGCTCCGCGAGCCCGCCCGGGTTTCGGACGATCTGCGGCGCCAGATCGAGGCCGCCGTCAACGAGCTTGGCTATGTTCCGGACCCCAATGCCCGCGCGCTGGCTTCGGCGCGTGCCGAGGTGTTCGGTGTGCTGGTCCCGTCGCTGACCAACAATGTCTTCGCCGAGGTGTTGCGGGGCATCTATGACAGCCTCTCCGACAGCCCGTTCCGCATCCAGCTTGGCAACACGCATTATTCCGGCCTGGAGGAAGAACGGCTGCTGCAGGTGTTCGCGCCGCAGCGTCCGGCCGCGTTGATCGTTGCCGGGATCGACCAGACCGCCACCTCGCGCAAGCTGCTCGAAAACGCCGGCTGTCCGGTGGTGCAGGTCATGGAGACGGGACCGCACCCCGTCGACATGATGGTCGGGTTCTCGCATTTCGACGGGGGCAGGGCGGCAACCGAGCATTTGCTGGAGGTCGGCTACCGCAAGATCGGCTTCATCGGCGCCCGCATGGATCCGCGTTCGCAGCGGCGCCTCGCCGGTTACCGCGCTGCGATGGAAGCCGCGGGCCTATTCGACGCCCGTCTCGTCACCACGACGCCGCTGCTTTCGAGCGTGCCGCTTGGCCGCGAACTGCTGCGCGACGCGCTGGCCAAGGTGCCTGCACTGGAGGGGGTTTTCTGCAACAATGACGACATCGCTCTCGGCGTCCTGTTCGAGTGCCATCGCGCCTCGATCGCGGTGCCGAAGACGATCGGCATCGTCGGCTTCAACGATCTCGACATGATGCAGGTGGCGTTCCCGTCGATCACCAGCATCCGCACGCATCGCTATGAGATCGGGCGTCAGGCGATTGCGATGGCACTTGCAGCGATCGCGGGAAAGAGACCGCAGCAGCGGGTCGTGGATCTCGGCTACGAACTCATGCGCAGGGAAAGCACAGCGCGTTGAAACACACATCCGCGACTGTGCGAAAGCCGGTTTACACGCTACGATGGTAGCGCTACCATTTGATGCTTGGGCAAGTTCAAGATCGCAAGAGAAAGCTGTTTATTATACATAAGCAACAGCAATAGCTTGTTTATTATGGATAATATGATAGTTTTCTGAGCCGCCCTGCGAGGCAATGGAGGAGGATCACGGGTCGGCTCGGGCCATCCGGCACGCGCTTCGGACAAGGCGGGAGGTGCCTGCCGAAAGCGCTCGAACTTCATAGAAAGCAGAACTGCAACTGGGAGGAATACCGATGATCAAGTCACTGGTTGGCGGCGTCATTGCCGCCACTGCATTCGTCATGCTGAGTTCTTCGGCGATCGCCGAACCGGAGATCGTAAAAGGGCCGGCGGCCGAGCCCGACTGTTTCGCGCCGTGGGCGGCCGATACGCAGTTCTTCAAATATCCGAAGAAGGATGGTCCGTACCGCATCGCACTTGCCAATGGCTACATCGCCAACACCTGGCGTATCCAGATGATCCAGACCGCCAAGGCCTATGCCGCGCAGCCCGAGGTCGCCAAGAAGCTGAAGGAATTCAAGGTGGTGTCGACCGGCGAGGATGTGCCGGCGCAGATATCGGCGATCAACAACTTCATCGATTCCGGCTTTGACGCCATCGTCGTCAACGCGCAGAACCCGACCGCGTTCGGACCGGTGATCAAGCGCGCCAAGGAAGCCGGCGTCGTTCTCGTCGCCTTCGACAACATCCTCGACACCAAGGACGCCATCAACGTCAATGTCGACCAGAAGGGCCTCGGCGAATTGTGGGCCAAGTGGCTGATCGCCCATATCCCCGACGGCGGCAAGATCCTCGAAGTGCGCGGCGTCGCCGGCACCTCGGTCGACACCGACCGCCACAACGGCATCCATGAGGTCCTGGATGCTTCGGGCAAGAAATGGGATGTCACCGAAGTCGCAGGCAAATGGGACGATCCGACCGCGCAGAAGGTTACCGCCGACGCGATCGCCACCAACGGCCCATTCGTCGGCATCACCGGGCAGGGCGGCGATACCGGCATCGTGCAGGCGATGATCGACGCCAAGCATCCCTTCGTGCCGTTCGGCGGCGAGACGGAAAACGGCTTCCGCAAATTCTGCGCCGCCCATGCGGCCGATGGCCTGAAATGCTCTTCGGCCGGCACCGGACCTGCCCAGGTCGCTGTCGCCATCAAAACGGCGATCACCGCGCTGGAGGGCAATGTCGTGCCGCAGTCGGTCAAGCTGCCGCTGGCAATCGTCGAGGATCCGAACTTCAAGGAGGGGCAGGATTACTTCCCCGACCAGTCCGACAACTTCTTCGTCGGCAATTCCTTCCCGACTTGCGGCATCAATTTCACCGCGCAGGAAATCATGGGCCAGACCAAGGAAAACAAGTAGCCTTGTAATCGGCGCCGCGAGGAAGCCGCGGCGCCGGTCGCTTGATGCCAATCGCGAACCGGCCTGGGAGGGCTGATGGACGGCGCAGCTCCGCTCTTCCGCATGGAAGGCATCTCCAAGCGCTACGGCGGCGTGCGGGCGTTGGAAAAGGCCGAGCTGACGGTCACGGCTGGCAGCATTCATGGCATACTCGGCGAAAACGGCGCCGGCAAATCGACCCTGATCAAGATCATGGCCGGCGTCGCCGCTCCCGACGAAGGCCGCATGACGCTGGACGGCCGCGACGTGACGTTCGCCTCGCCGGCTGCCGCCAACCAGGCCGGCATCGTCTGCATTTTCCAGGAATTATCGCTCATCCCGGAACTCAGCGTCGCCGACAACATCGTCATCTCCGACCCGCCGAAGCGCTTCGGCATGATCGACCGCAAGGCTCAACGGCGCATCGCCGAGCAAGCGCTTGCCCGCGCCGGCGCCTCCGACATCCATCCGTTGGCGCTGGTCAAGGACCTGCCGCTGTCGCGCCGGCAGATGGTCGAGATCGCCAAGGCGCTGGCCAGGAAGCCGCGCATCCTGATCCTCGATGAAGCGACCTCGGCCCTGACGGCGGCCGACGTCGCCAAGATTTTCGGCGTGCTCAAGCGGTTGCGCGCCGAGGGGCTCGCGCTACTCTACATCTCGCATCGCATGAACGAGATCGCGGAACTCGCCGACCAATGCACGGTGTTCCGCAACGGCCGCAATGTCGCCAGCTATGCTGCCGGGACCAAGAGCGACAATGAAGTGGTCGAGCTCATGATCGGCCGCGAATACAGCCATATCTTCCCGCCAAAGCCGATGCGCGCGGCGAGCGACGCGGTTCCGGCGCTGGAGGCGCGCAACCTGTCCTGGAGCGATCGGCTGGACAATGTCTCGCTGTCGGTCGGCGTCGGCGAGGTGGTGGGGCTGGGCGGCCTCGACGGGCAAGGCCAGCGCGAATTGCTGCTGGCCTTCTTCGGCGTTTTGCGCGGCCTCTCCGGTCAGATCCTGGTCGACGGCAAGCCGGTTTCGATCGCCAGTCCGACCGCAGCGAGCGACGGCCGGATCGGCATGGCGCTCATCCCGGAGGATCGCAAGACCGAGGGTCTGATGCTGCCGATGACGGTGCGCGAGAACCTATCCTTCGCCGCGCTCGACAGACTGTCGAAAGCCGGCGTCATCGACCGCGCGGCCGAGCAGCGGCTGATCGACGATATGGTCGGGCTGCTGGCCATCAAGACGGCGGGTCTCGACATCCCCGTCGGTGCGCTGTCCGGCGGCAACCAGCAGAAGGTGGTCATCGCCAAGTGGCTGATGCGCCAGCCGCGCATCATCCTGCTCAACGATCCGACGCGCGGCATCGACGTCGGCACCAAGCAGGAGCTCTACCAGTTGATGCGAAAGCTGGCCGATGGGGGCGCGGCGATCCTGTTCTATTCGACCGACTATGACGAGCTGATCGGCTGCTGCGACCGCGTGCTGGTGCTCTATGACGGCGCGGTCAAGCGCGAGCTGGTCGGAACCGAGATCACCGAGCGCGCGCTGATCGCCAGCGCGCTCAACATCCATGGCGAGGCCGCCCGCATGAAGCAGGAGGAGGGGGCGTGAAGGACTGGCGCTACTGGCTGGCCGAACAGCGAGGGACGCTGCTCGCCTTCGGCATCTTCATCGCCATGTTCGCGATTTACAGCGGCAACCATCCGGCCGGCTTCACCGCCAACGTCGTGCAGACGGCCGCGAACAAGGGCGTGCTTCTCGCCTTCGTCGCGATGGCGCAGACGCTGGTCGTGCTCACCGCCGGCATCGACCTTTCGGTCGGCATGATCTTCACACTGACCAACTGCCTGGCTTCCTGGCTGGTGATCGGCACCGGGCTCGAATCCGCCTTCGGGGTGGTGGCCGTGCTCGGCACCGGACTTCTGTGCGGCGCCGTCAACGGCGCCATCGTCATCTATGGCCGCCTGCAGCCGATCGTCGCGACCATCGCCACCGGTGCCGTCTACTTCGGGCTTGCGCTGTTGCTTCGGCCGGTTCCGGGCGGCTCGGTCAATGAAGATCTCGCCGATTTCCTGACGGGACGCTTCTTCGGCGTCGTGCCGGCCAGCCTTGTGGCGCTGTTCGTCGTCGTGCTGGTCGTCTGGGTGCCGTTCAGCCGCTCCGAGCTTGGCCGCGCGGCTTATGCGGCCGGCTCTTCGGAGACGGCGGCCTATATGTCCGGCGTGCCGATCCGCAGGGGCAAGTTCCTGGCTTACACGCTGGCGGGGCTGCTTGCCGCGATCGGCGGCCTGTTCCTCACCTTCTTCACCTATACGGGCGAGGCCGCCTATGCCAGCGGCAACGCCTACACGCTGTTTTCCATCGCCGCCGTCGTGCTCGGCGGCGTCTCGCTGTTCGGCGGCAAGGGCAGTGCCATCGGCGCGATCTTCGGCGCGCTCGCCTTCCGTACGATCGGCGACCTGCTGTTCGTCTTCGATTTCGACCCGCTCTGGCAGCCTCTGTTCCAGGGCGTTATCCTGTTGATCGCCGTCAGCCTGGGCGCCTTCGCGCTGTTCAGGGTGCGCAACCGGCTGGAGTGGTTCCTGTGAGCGAAACGACGCTTGCCGGCATTGCCGGCCGCATGCCGAAGTTCATTCGCCGCGCCGATCCCGCTGTGGTCACGGCCTTCGCCTGCATCCTGCTGCTGCTGCTTCTCGGCAGCCTCTATTCGCGCAGCTTCCTGTCGCCGGAATATCTCTTGCAGCAGCTCAAGGTGGCCTCGTTCCTGGGCGTTATCGCCACCGGCATGATGCTCGTCATCCTGCTCGGGCAGATCGACCTTTCGGTGCCGTGGGCCGTGGCGACCGGCGCCATGATGGCCAGTGCCGCCGCTGCCTACGGCCCGGTCGGCGTCGCGCTCGCCATTCCGTTCGGCATCCTGTGCGGCGTGGCGATCGGCATCGTCAACGGCATCGGCGTCGCCTATTTGCGCATTCCTTCGATGATCATCACCTTGGCCACCAATGCCGTCGCGCAAGGGCTGATGGTGGTCTATACGGGCGGGTTCTCGCCGCAGGACGCGGCGACGGCGGCGATGCGCTACCTGGCGACCGGCTTTGCGATACCCGCCGTGCCCAATGCGGTCATCATCTGGGCTCTGATCGGCGCGGCAATGGTCTTCGTGCTGACCCGGACCAGCTTCGGCCGGGCCGTCTATGGCATCGGCAACCGCGAGCGCGCCGCCTATCTGTCCGGCATCGACACGCGCCGCGTGGTGATGATCGCCTTTGCGGCGTCCGGCGGACTGTCGGCCTTCGGCGGCGTGCTTCTGGCCGGCTATGCGTCGAAGGCCGCGCAATCGATGGGCGACGCCTATCTGCTGCCGTCGATCGCCGCCGTGGTGCTGGGCGGCACCTCGATCCTGGGCGGGCGCGGCTCCTATCTCGGCACGGTGGCCGGCGTCATCCTGATCACGCTGCTGCAGTCGATCCTGTCGGTCATGCAGATGCCGGAAGCGGGGCGGCAGATCATCTACGGCGTCGTCATCGTCGCCATGCTGCTGCTCTATGGCCGGGCGCCGGCAAGCCGCTGACGGTGAATGAGCGTCGGCAGGAACAATCGCCTCGCGAGATGCGCATGAGCGATATCCGCTCGGCGCCAGCTCTTGTGGTGATGGGTGTTGCCGGCTGCGGCAAGACGGTCGTCGGCGAGGCGCTGGCCGGCATGCTGCAGGCAGTCTTCATCGAAGGCGACCGCCTGCATCCGCCGGAAAACGTCGCGCGCATGGCGCGCGGCGAGCCGCTGACCGACGCCTTGCGCGAGGGCTGGCTCAATACCATCGGCGAGCGCATTGCAGCCTCTGTCCATGATGGGCAGAAGGCCGTGGCAGCCTGCTCGGCGCTGAAGCGCAGCTACCGTGACCGGCTGCGCCGCTTTTCTCCCGACATCGTCTTTGTCTACCTTAAGATCGATCGCGAGACAGCCTGGCGCCGGGTTGCCGGCCGCAAGGGGCATTTCATGCCGGCAAGCCTGGTCGACAGCCAGTTCGCGACTCTGGAAGAACCGGGCCTTGATGAGCAGGCGGTGACGGTGGACGCGACGCGTTCCATTGCCGACATTGCGAGGAAGCTGCTCGGCTAAGCAGGATTCAGGCGCGCGACATCCATTAGCTCGCGTCGCTGCCGAGCGTGGGTTGATCCTGCCGCTCGGTGAGCCGGCTGGCGCCGGACCACGCCATCATCTGCTCCGGATGCAGCTTGAGCGCCTCCAAGAGGCGATCCCGTTTGCGCAGAATATACGCCGCCTGCAGCACGAGGTTCTTCGCCGCCTTGTCTGTGGCCGGCCGGGAGGGTGCGGTCCCGCCGAGGTCAGGCTTCAGTTCAGGGCTGACGATCGCGCGGTACTCGCGGAACGGCACCGTCTCGAGCGTCGACATGGCAAACAGCGCCGCGCCGGCGCGCGCGGCGAAGTTGGCTGGGGCCGCAGCGAGATGGGTCCAGCCGCGCTCGCCCATGGCGGCTTCAGTGAAGGCGGACCCGGCATGGATGGTGTTGGTCATCAGCACGACGCCGTTCTCTTTCAGGGTCTTCTGGATGCGCGCGGTGACCTGATAGGCATCGGCGCGTTCGAAGACGATGCGGCTCTTGAGAAAGCGGTTCTCGACCCTGACCAGCGGACGATTGAGCGCGTGCAGGCCGAACTTGCTTTCGGAAAAACCGTGGAAGTTGACGCTCACCTGATGGGCTTCGATGCCGGCTTCATGAAGCGCGCGTTTGCCGATGATGGTCTGCGCAGTGAACTGATCGCACCAGACGATGGCGCCGCGGCCCTGCCGCAAGGCCTCGCGCAGGCCGTCGAGGCCTTCCAGCCGGATCGCCGGCGACCAGCGCCAGCCGGGAACGAGATGGGCCGCCAGCATGAGACGGCGGCGGTGGGCAGCGGCAAGATAGTCTTTGAAAACGCTTTTTCCATCGACAGCGTCGCCAAGCACTGCCCTCACCGCGGCGTCATAGGCCGCGAATTCCTTGCGGAAATGGCGCTTGCGCCGAAACGTCGAAACAAAGCCGCAGATCGGTGCCCACCAGGCAATCGGCAGAACGGCTGCGACGCCGAGGTAGAAAATGAACAACAGGCCTTCGCGAAAGTCCTTGTTCGAGAAGCCCCGCAGCTTGCCGGGGCGAACCAGCCGGCGGCTGAAGAAACGGACGGATTCGCCGCGCTCGGGCACCGGCACGTCGGCAATGATTTCGGTATGATAGATGTTGGCGGAAGAGGGCTTCCGGTTGGCTTTGCGGGATTTGCGAAGCCAAGGCAGCCTCATTCGTCAGGTGTCCAGCCCAGATCAATCCTTCAGCGGCTTTACTGCCTCCAGGCCGCAGACGCAACCGGCGGCAGGACCCTGCGCTACGCGCGCCGCTGCGGTTCGGCGTTGGATGAAATCCGCAACCGCTCCAACCAAATGTTTTCACGCCGTTGTGTGCGGAAGAGCTTCCCGGGATGGCGCTAAATCTGCGACGTCAGTTCGGCCGGGAAATCGTCGTTGTCGGCATCGCGCATGGCAGCAAGGCTGCGATTGTCGAGAACTTCTGCGATCGCCTGGCGCACTTCCAGCATCATGTGGCGGACCTGGCAGGTCGCCTCGTCGCAGTCGTCGCAACGCTGATACTGGGTGCGGCTGGCGCAAGGGATCGGCGCCAGCGGACCGTCGAGCACGCGCACGACATGCCCGATCTTGATTTCGGAAGCCGGCCGGGCGAGGCGATAGCCACCTTCCTTGCCCTTGCGGCTCTGCACGAAGCCGGCATTGCGCAATTCGCCCAGGATGGCGTCGAGGAACTTCTTCGGGATGTTGTTGGCGACCGCTATGTCGTTGACGAATGCAAGCTGGCCGGCCGGCAATCCAGATAGATGCACCAAGGCCTTGAGGCCGTATTTGCCTTTTTTGGTGAGCATGCCCGATTCAGTTCATCAAACCCCAATCGCCTGCATCTGGCGGTTGTTTGTGTGCAAATCATGACAGATTGGCCAATGAGCTGTCTGGTCCAACGATTTGCCAGCGCAGCTTAGGCATAAACGCGTTGATTCTTCGTAATGTTTTTCACAATGGGCGCAGCAATTTCGGCAACCGACCCGTCGCTGCACGAGCCATCGACAAAGCCGGCAAAATGCCGGCCTGTTGCTCTTCCTGATTGAGGGCCGAAGCCGCGTCACGCAAGGGATAGGCGCGACGCGTTTCAGCATCGTTGATCCCAGTCGTTCGTCCAAAACCGCTGCGCAGTCTTGCGCGAAACGGCTAGCGGCTGGTGTAGACCTGGTCGAGCAGGCCGCCTGCCGCGAAATGCTCCTTCTGCACCTTGTCCCAGCCACCGAAGACCTCATCGACCGTCAGCAGCCGAACATCCGGGAAATCGGCCTTGTACTTGGCGGCCACCGTCGCGTCGCGGGCTCGCAGGCCGTTGCGGGCGGCGATGTCCTGGCCTTCCGGCGAATAGAGGAAGTCGAGATAGGTCTTGGCGAGGTCGCGGCTGCCATGCTCGTCGGCGACCTTGTCGACGATGGCCACCGGAAACTCGGCGAGCAGACTCACCGAGGGCGTGACCTGCTCGAACTTGTCGTCGCCATATTCCTTGCGAATACCGCGCGTTTCCGATTCGAAGGTGATCAGAACGTCGCCGATCTCGCGCTGCACGAAGGTGGTGGTGGCGGCGCGCCCGCCGGTGTCGAAGATCGGCACGTTGCTGAACAGCTTGGTGATGAACTCCTTCACTTTGGCGTCGTCGCCCTTGAAGGCTTCCTTGGCATAGGCGGTGGCGGCGAGATAGGTGTAGCGCGCATTGCCGGATGTCTTCGGGTTGGGAAAGATCACCTGCACGTCGTCGCGCACGAGGTCGTTCCAGTCCTTGATGTGCTTGGGGTTGCCGGCACGCACCAGGAAGGACGGCAGCGAGTAGAAGGGCGAGGCGTTGTCCGGGAAGTCCTTCTGCCAGTCGGCCGAGATGAAACCTTTCTTGACCAGGAAGTCGACATCGGTGACCTGGTTGAAGGTGACGACATCGGCCGCCAACCCTTCGGCGATGGCGCGCGCCTGCGCCGAGGTTCCGGCATGCGATTGGTCGATGGCCACGCCGGGATGCTTGGCGATGAAGGCCTTGTTCACTTCCGCGAACAACTCGCGCCCGACGTCATAGGAGGCGTTGAGCAGCTTGTCGGCCGTCCAGGCCTCGGAGGATGTAAGGACGAGGCCGGCGACAGTGGCAATGGCGAGCAACAAGCGTTTCATGAAACGAGCCTCCTCGGGAGAGATGGGAATTATGGCGCGACCATAGAAAGGAAAGCCCGGAACGGCGAGACACGCTGTCTGCAGCAAACCCGGTCGGTCGGAAAATTCCCCGTCGAAACAGCTGTTTGGTAGGATTTTCGTCCAAGCAGATTCACTGGGGCATGTTTGAGGGAGGCTGCAGTCAACACGCGCGAGCTCACGCAGCCGGGAACAGCTTCCAGCGCCGTGGCCTGAACGCCACCCTGCTCTTCTGCGCCGCCGGATGGTCGACCGGCAGTTCGATCTCGACGCGCTGACGCTCGCCGCCCACTTCCAATTCCACGCGCCTGGTGCCGGCGACGCGGCGGCTGGCGGCAACCGTGCCGGCAATGCAGCCGTTGCAGTCGTCCAGCAGATCGACGTCATGCGGTCGGAAATAGAGCAGGGCGGGGCCGGAAGGGGCGTGCGGCGCCTTCACACCGATAGGCCGGTCGGCGATCCAGACTTCGCCATTGTCGACCTTGACCGGCAGCGAGCTCGATTCACCGATGAAGCTGTAGACGAAGGGCGAGTTTGGCGAGTCGTAGATCTCGTCGGCGGTGCCGACCTGCTCGATGCGGCCCTGGCTCATCACCACGACGCGGTCGGCAAGCTCCAGCGCCTCCTCCTGGTCGTGGGTGACGAAGACCGTTGTATGGCCGGTGGCGTCGTGAATCTCGCGCAGCCAGCGGCGCAGTTCGCGGCGCACCTGTGCGTCGAGCGCGCCGAACGGCTCGTCGAGCAACAGCACCCTGGGCTCGATCGCCATGGCGCGGGCCAGCGCCACGCGCTGGCGCTGACCGCCGGAGAGCTGTGCCGGATAGCGCTTCTCCAGACCCGAAAGCTGGACGAGGTCGAGCAGCTCGGAAGCGCGGCGGCGGATTTCCTGCATGGACGGGCGCGCCGCCCCGTGCCGCACCTTGAGGCCGAAGCCGATATTGTCGGCGACCGTCATGTGGCGGAACAGCGCGTAGTGCTGGAAGACGAAGCCGACATTGCGCTCCTGTATCGACTTCTGCGACGCATCCTCGTCGCCGAAGAAGATGGCGCCCTTGGTCGGCCGCTCCAGTCCGGCGATCAGCCTGAGCAGGGTCGTCTTGCCGGACCCGGAAGGTCCGAGCAGCGCAATCAGTTCGCCGGACTTGATGTCGAGCGACACGTCGTGGAGGGCCGGGAACCGCTCAAATTCCTTGCGCACGTTGGCAACGCGAACTTCCATGATCGGCCCTTTTCAGTGTCCGCGCGTCGCGGCGATCTCGGCGCCGTAGCGCATCTCGAGAAGTGTTTTCAAAACCAGCGTCACCAGCGCGAGGCCGGCAAGCAGCGAAGCCACGGCGAAGGCGCCGACGGCATTGTACTCGTTGTAGAGGATTTCGACATGCAGGGGCATGGTGTTGGTGAGGCCGCGTATGTGGCCCGACACAACCGACACGGCGCCGAACTCGCCCATGGCGCGGGCATTGCAGAGCAGCACGCCGTAGAGCAGGCCCCATTTGACGTTGGGCAGCGTGACATACCAGAAGGTCTGCCAGCCATTGGCGCCGAGTGAGAGCGCCGCCTCCTCGTCGCCATTGCCCTGCTCCTGCATCAGCGGGATCAACTCGCGGGCGACGAAGGGGAATGTGACGAAGATGGTGGCGAGCACGATGCCGGGCACGGCGAACAAAATCTGGATGCCGTTCGCCTTGAGCCATGCGCCGAGCAGGCCCTGAGCGCCGAAGAGCAGGACGTAGACCAAGCCCGAAATGACCGGGGAGACCGAGAAAGGCAGGTCGATGAGGGTCGTCAGGAAGGCCTTGCCCTTGAACTCGAACTTGGCGATCGCCCAGGCCGCCGAGATACCGAAAACGACGTTGAGCGGCACCGAGATCGCCGCCACCAGCAGGGTCAGCCGGATGGCGGATCGTGTGTCGGGATTGGTAAGCGCTTCCGTGTAGGCCTCGATGCCCTTGGCGAAGGCTTCCTTGAAGACGATGATCAGCGGCAAGAGCAGGAAGATCGCAAGGAAGGCGAAGGCAACGGTCATCAGCACGGCCCGTGCCGGGCGGCTTTCGGTGACTGCGGCCGACTGGCTCTCGTGAAACGGCTCGTAGGATTTGATCTCGGGATCAGCCATAGCGCTTGCGGCTCCATGTCTGCGCCAGATTGACGACAAGCAGCATCAGGAAGGACAGCGCCAGCATTATCGCCGCGATCGCGGTCGCGGCCGGATAGTTGTACTCCTCCAGCCGGATGACGATCAAAAGCGGCGCGATCTCGGATTTGAACGGCAAATTGCCGGCGATGAAGATGACAGAGCCATACTCGCCGACCCCGCGCGCGAAGGCGAGCGAGAAGCCGGTGACGATGGCCGGCGCCAGGCCCGGGAAGAGGACGCGGCTGATGATCTGGAAGCGGCTCGCGCCCAGCGTGGCGGCCGCTTCCTCGACCTCCTTGTCCAGTTCTTCCATGATCGGCTGCACGGTGCGTACGACGAAGGGCAGGCCGATGAAGACAAGCGCCACGACAATGCCGACCGGCGTGTAGGCGACCTTGAGGCCCAGCGGCGTCAGCAACATGCCGATCCAGCCGGTGGGGGCGTAGAGAGTGGTGAGCGCGATGCCCGCCACGGCCGTCGGCAGCGCAAAAGGCAGGTCGACCATGGCATCGGCGATGCGCCGGCCCGGAAAGCGGTAGCGCACAAGCACCCAGGCGACGAGCGTGCCGAAAACGACGTTGACGGCAGCGGCGATGAAGGCGGCGCCGAAGCTGATTTCGAGCGCGTTGAGCGTGCGGCGGTCGGTGGCGATCGCCCAGAAGTCGGTCCAGCCCAGCGCGGCCGAACGCCAGACCAGCCCGGAGAGCGGAATGAGGATGATGAGCGTGAGGTAGGCAAGCGAGAAGCCGAGCGTCAATCCGAAGCCCGGAATGACGCTCGGCTGTCTGAACCGCCACCCCGCGTGAGCGGGTGCTGTGGTCATGTGCTGGATCGTCCCTTCTTATCCAACCAGAATGGCTTTTCGCGCGTCACTTTCGAAAGGCATGCCACGTCAGGCTCGCCGACCGTCGGACCTCACTGGGCCGGCTTGTAGATCTGGTCGAATATACCACCGTCGCCGAAATGGTAAGGCTGTGCTTTCTTCCAGCCTCCGAAAAGCGGATCGTCGATGGTGATCAGCTTGATCGGTGGCAGCTTGGCGAGATCCTCCGGTGGCACCAAGTCCGGCTTGGAAGGCCGATAATGGTTCTTGGCGATGATGGTCTGGCCTTCCTTGGAATAGAGGTAGGTGAGATAGGCTTCGGCCACCTTGCGCGTGCCCTTGGCGTCGACATTGGCGTCGACCACGGCGACCGGCGGCTCGGCCAGGATTGAGGTCGGCGGATAGATAATGTCGAAATTGTCGGCGCCGAACTCGTCGAGCGCCAAATAGGCGTCGTTTTCCCAGGCGATCAGGACGTCGCCGAGGCCCTTCTGCGCAAATGTCACGGTCGAGCCGCGCGCGCCCGTGTCGAGCACGGGGGCATTGGCATAGAGCTTGGCAACGAACTCCTTGGTCTTGGCTTCGTCGCCGCCGTCATTGGCGCTGGCATAGGCCCAAGCGGCCAGATAGTTCCAGCGCGCGCCGCCCGAGGTCTTCGGGTTCGGGGTGATCACCTGGACGCCGTCCTTGACCAGGTCGCCCCAGTCCTTGATGCCCTTGGGGTTGCCCTTGCGCACCAGGAAGACGATGGTCGAGGTGTAGGGCGCTGAATTGTTCTCGAACTTCTTGCGCCAGTCAGGATCGATCTTTTTCGACTTGGTGGCGATGGCGTTGATGTCACCTTCCAGCGCGAGCGTGACCACGTCGGCGTCTAGCCCGTCGATCACGGCCCGGGCCTGCGCTCCCGATCCGCCATGCGATTGCTGGATGGTGACGGTCTCGCCGGTCTCGGCCTTCCAGTGCGCGGCGAAGGCCTCGTCATAGGCCTTGTAGAGTTCACGTGTCGGGTCGTAGGACACGTTCAGAATGGTTGTATCGGCGAGCGCGAAACCGAGCGTGCCGAACTGGACAGATGTGGCGACCAGCGCGCCGAGCAGTTTCCTGAAATGAGGGTTGGTCATTTCCGCCTCCATTGAACTGCTGCAAACTCTACCGAGTTTATAGAAATTAGATGCATTGAATGTTGCCTTTTTCACCTCCTCGAAGCAAATTTTCGCCGGACAATCGCTGGTCGAGGAAATAACTTCCTCAACGGCGCGCGGCCGGACCCCGCGTCAGCCGGCCTAACTAGAACCGGCACCGGGCGCGGCAAGGTCTACTGCTATTGAGCGGTGACCGGAAAATCGAAGCGCTGTTTTGGGAAGGGCTCTGGCGCCAGCGTAAAGTGCCACCATTCGCGCGCGTAGTTGCGGAAGCCGGCGGCGCGCATGGCGGAGAGAAGGATCTTGCGGTTCGCCGCGGCGACAATGGGGAGAGGGCGGCGGGCCGTTTCGCTTGCCGGATCGAAACAGTCGAAGCCGGTGCCGAAATCGAGCGTGCCCGCGTCGGGCGCTCCGCAGGTCGGGTGTATCGTGCCGTTGCCTTTCTTCTCGGCGATCGCAAGATCGACGGTCGAGCCGCGCGAATGGCTGGACAACTCGCCGACATATCCCTTGGCAATGAGATCACCTCGGTCGACGTTCAGGTACCATTGCGGATCGGGCGGCCCGCCTTGCATCGTCCACCGGACCATATCGGCGACGGCGCGCGCCGGGCGGTAGCAATCGAAGACCACCAGGGTTAGACCTTTCGCCGCGATTGCTTTCTGCACGTTTGAAAGCGCCCTGGCGGCCTGCTCGGTCAGGATGCAGACCGGCGCCTCGTAGCCATCGACCTTGCGGCGAAGAAAATTGTCGGCTCCGGCATAACGGATATCCTGGCGAATGGTCGCATCGACATCGGCGAGCCTGACAAAGCCTGAGGGCAGGGGATCGGCGCTGGCTGGGGAGAAGAGTGCCAGCGTCGCGAGGAATACAACCAACCAAGGCTGGCGCGAGGCGCCACCCTCTGCCCTGCCGGGCATCTCCCCCGCAAGGGGGGAGATCGGCAGCTCCCGCGCCGGCCCTATCTTTCCAACGTTGGAGATTGGCGAAGGCGGTGAAGCGAATGATCTCGCCCCTTGAGGGGGAGATGGCCGGCAGGCCAGAGGGGGGTGCCTCGCGCCGGACATGCGGCCAAGAAGCACAAGGCGCTGAATCGCTTGCCGCATTCTATTCAACGAAAACCTTCACGCTGGCTGCGCGGCCGGCGGCGTCGATCACCGTCAGCGTCGAGTAGCCGGTGCCGTCGGGCAGCCAAGTCGCGGTGCGGCGTCGGTCGATGCCGGCAAGCGGCTTGCCATTGGCGAGCCAGCGGAACGGCGCACGGCCGCCCTGCAGCTTGAGCACCAGCGGCGTGGCGGCGGCCGAACTGGTGCCGAGATCGACGCGGGCGCCGTTCGGCGGGAAGATAATGGTGGGAGCCGGTTCGGTCGGCGTGGCCTGCACCAGCCCGTCCGAACCGGCGCCGAAGCGGGCTAACGTCACCGGCAATTCGTCGCGTTTGGGATTGAAGGCACCCGGCGGCCGGCTCGGCAGCGGCACGCTGGCCAGACCGGAGCGGACGAAGCCTTCGAACAGAATCGGCGCCGCCGAGACATAGCCGGACAGGCCGGGGACAGGGCTGGCGTCGGCGCGGCCGACCCAGACACCCAGCACGTAGCGGCCGTCGAAGCCGACCGACCAGGCATCGCGATAGCCGTAAGACGTGCCGGTCTTGTAGGCGATGCCGCGCTGGGCGGCACCTTCCGGCGGCTTCACGCCGGACAGGATGTCGTTGATCTGCCAGGCGGCCTGATCGTCGAGGATGGTGGCAGTGGTGCGCTGGGCACCGGCCGGCTCGGTGCCGTCATGCAGCGTGTGCATTTTGCCGCCATTGGCGAGGCCCGTATAGAGCTGCACCAGATCGCGCAATGTGACGCCGACACCGCCGAGCCCGATCGCCAAGCCAGGCGCCTCGTTGATCGGCAGGATCGGATGGACGCCAGCCTGGCGGAAGCGCGCCGTGAGCCGCGCCGGGCCGACGGCGTCGAGCACACGGATGGCCGGCACGTTAAGCGACAGCTGCAGCGCCTGCCTGATGCTGACGTCGCCCTGATAGCCCATGTCGAAATTCTTCGGCCGGTAGCCGCCGAAATCGGCCGGGCTGTCCTCGATGATGGTCTCCTGCGCCACCAGCCCCTGCTCAAAGGCAAGGCCGTAGATGAACGGCTTCAACGTCGAGCCGGGCGAGCGGACGACTTTGGTCATGTCGATCCAACCGGAGCGGCTGGCGTCGAAGAAATCGGCGGAACCGACTTCGCCGAGAATGTCGCCGGTGCGCGCATCGGCCATCACCATGGCGATGGAAAGCTTCGGGCCAAGCTTCCTCGCTGCCTCCTTGGCCACCTGTTCCAGCCCTTGCTGGACGCTCCTGCGGATAGTGAGCTGCAGCGGCTTGCCGGGCTCGGCCTTGGGCAGCATGGCATAGGAAGCGTGTGCCGCCAGTGCCGGCAGCTTGCGGCGCAGGCCGGCAACGTCGTCGAGGGCGGCCCGCGCGGCCTCTCTCTCGCCGAGCAGGCCAGACGAGACCATGCGGGCGAGCACGCGGTCGCGCGCTGCATGCGCGATGTCGAGGTTGCGGTCGGGCCGGCGCCTCTCTGGCAGTTGCGGCAGGGCGACGAGGAGGGCGGCTTCCGAGACGGTCAGGCGCTTCGGCTCCTTGCCGAAATAAGCAAGCGAGGCGGCACGAACACCTTCGAGATTGCCGCCATAGGGCGCCAGCGTCAGGTAGCGCTCGAGGATTTCGCGCTTGGAAAGCCGCCGCTCGATCTGGATCGCGCGCAGGATCTGCTTGGCCTTGGAAGCGAAGCTGCGGCTGTCGCGCGGCTCGATCAGCCGGGCGAGCTGCATCGACAGGGTCGAGCCGCCGGAGACGATGCGGCCGCTGCTCACAAACTGGCCCGCGGCACGGCAAAGCGCCAGAACGTCGACGCCGCGGTGATTCCAGAAGCGCTTGTCCTCATAGGCGACGAGCATGTCGACGAACTGCTTGTCGACCTGGTCGAGCCGGGTTCCGAGCCGCCAATATCCGTCAGGCGTGGCGAAGGCGCGCAACAACTGGCCGTCGCGATCCTGCACTTCGGTCGAGACCGTCAGCGTCTCCGGCAGCGGCGGTGGGAAGGCACGGTCGAGCTCCCAGAGGGCAACGACGGAAAGGGCCAAGAGGGCGGCGCAGGAGGCGGCAGTCGTGGCGGTGCGGCGCAGGAATTTTTTTGAGAGCATGGCGCTGCCCCTCATCGCGCTGCTGCCGGGCATTTCTCCCCGTATGGAGACCGGGAGAAAAGAGCCTTCACGGAGGCTTTCGCCAATTTCCAACGTTGCAGAACAGATGCTGACGGTCGCGATAGACCCCTTCTCCCCGTCACTATACGAGGAGAAGGTGCCGGCAGGCGGATGAGGGGCAGCGCCATCGTCCCGGTCATGTTCGCAAGCACCTTATTCCGCCTTGACCTCCATCATGCCGGAGGCGGTGCGGGCCGAATATTGCGGCCGGTACATGTCCTCCACCGTTGCTGCCGGATGGGCGTAGGTGCCCGGCGTCACGGCGCGCACGACATAGGCCAATGTGATATTGCGGTCGCCGTCGCCTTCGTTGGGGTTGAAGGCGGCGACGAAGCGGTCGTCGCGGAACTCCAGATGGGCGGCGTCGGTCTGCGCCAGCCAGGAGAAGTTCGACAATTGGGCGCTGGAGACCAGGCTCGGATTGTCGATCTCGAAGCCGGCGGGCAGCAGGTCCGTGACCAGCAGGCGCGAGGGCCAGCTGTTTTGCTCATAGACCTTGAGCACGACAACATAGCGCTCGTTCTGCCTAGCCTCGGTGACGTTGGCCTCGGTGCCGTCGAGCTTGTAGTAGGTGCGATCGATGGTGAAGCCGTCGCCGCCGGCCGGCAGCGGATCCATCGGCGCCGCCACCGCGGTGACCACCGCCTGCAGCGGCGTCGTGCCGGTGTTGGCGATGGTGAGCGGGCTGCCGATGAGGTCGCCGCCGGACACACGGTCGGAGTAGCCGCCCGAATGCGGTGCGCCGTTGACGGAGAGCGCGATGGAATCATTGCCCTCCTTCAGGGCTCGGGCGGCGAGCAGCATCCAGGATTCATCCTGCGTGCTGGTCCAACGGGCGTCGGCGCGCTCCCTCGCGACCAGCCTGATCAACTGCGGCACGATGCTCGGGACCGGCTTCGATTCCGCCGCCAGCGCCAGCATCGCGGCGCCGTCGCGGAGCGGCGAGCCGTAATCGGAGCGGTAGTAGTCGTATTCCGTGCTCGCCTGCGCCAGCCGCAACGCCGTCTGGAAAGTGGCTTCCGAGCGCTGCGTGTCGCCATAGAGCGCCAGACTCGCCGCCAGCTGGGCAACTGCCATCGGGCTGGTGAAAGCTTCGAGCTGGGTATCTGCGTAGTAGCGCAGGTCGCCGATCGAGGCCTTCTTGTTGCGGGCAAGCACGTAGAGCGCATAGGCGATCTCGCTGCCGCGATCCTGGACGTCCTGATCGTAGCCCAGCGAGTTCTGCAGGTTGTTCAGCGCCTGGTTCATCGCCTGCGCCGGCACGTCGTATTTCTGTTCGCGTGCCCGGGTCAGGAACTCGCTGACATAGGCGTCGAGCCACAGATCGCCGGAGCCCGGACCCCAGAGGCCGAAGCTGCCGCTCGAGGCTTGATAGCTCAGCACCTTGTAGACGGCATCCTGGATGCGGCCGTGCAGGTCGGGGTCGCTCTCCATGCCAATGCTGGAAGCCACGTCGTTGACATAGAGCAGCGGCATGGCGCGGCTGGTGGTCTGCTCGGCGCAGCCATAGGGATAGCGGTCGAGCGTCATCAGCAGCGAGGGCACGTCGAAGGCGGCTGCCTGCGATATGCCGACGCTGACGGAAGCGCCGTCGAGCACGCTTGAAGCAAGCAGCTCCTTGTCGACCCGCAGAGCGCCGCCCTTGGGTTTCAGGTCGACCACCATGCGGTTGGTGACGGGAAGCTGCGCCGGACGCACCGGAAGATAGAGCGTCTGCTCGACATTGGTGCCGTCGGCATGGGCAAGCTTGACGGTTATCGAGGCGTCGCCCGCGGCATGGGCGACGAGCGGGAACAACAACGTCTGCCGCTTGCCCGGGGTGAGCGTCAGCTTCTCAGGCAGGGGCTTGTCGCCGGTCGACAGATCGCCGGTGGTGGTAACCGCCAGCGCATAGTCGCCGGCAGGGCCGTCGGTGTCGGCGATGTCGAGCCGCATGGTCGCGGCATCACCGGGTGCCAGGAAGCGCGGCAATCCGGCGGTGATCACCACCGGATCGCGCACGATGACATCGGTCTGGGCATGGCCGACCGCTTCCTTTGTCCAGGCGACGGCCATGACGCGCACGGTGCCGTTGAACTGGGGGATGTCGAAATCAACGCGTGCCTTGCCATCGACATCGAGCTGAACAGGACCGGAGAAGAAGGCGACCAGCTTTTCGGTCGGCGGGCTGCCTTGCGCTTGCATGTTGGCGCCGTCACCGCCGGTTCTCAGCTTGCCTGTGGTGCCGAGCGAGCCGTCGATCAGGCGGCCGTAGAGGTCGCGGATCTCGAGGCCCAGCATACGCTGGCCGAAGAACCAGTCCTCGGGATCGGGTGCCTTGTAATTGGTAAGGTTGAGAATGCCGACGTCGACGGCGGCTACCATCACATAGGCATTGCTGCCGGGTTGAGCGCCGTTGACGGCGACCGGGATCGACAGCTGCTGCCGGGGCGCCGTCTTTTCGGGCGGCGTCAGGGTGACGGCGAGCTTCTTCGAACCCGGATCGAGGGTCAGCCATTTGACGCCGATGGCGCGCGCCGGCATGCGCGATTCCTGGGCATCGCCCGGCCTGAACAGCGTCGCCGTGACATAGGCGCCGGCGCCCCAGTCATCGCCGACCGGGATATCGACCGTGCTTCCGCCGGCAGGCACCGAGGCGGTGACGGTCTTCAAGAGTTTTTCGGCGCCGATGGTGACCAGCAATTCGCCGGCAAAATGCGGCGAGACCTTGAGCTTGGCCACTTCGCCCGCAGCATAAGAGTCCTTGTCGAGGGCGATTTCCAGTCCGTCGGGAGTCTCGGTGGTCGTGGAAGACACATACCAGCCGGCATCGAACTCGTAGCTGGTCGCCGGACCGTCCGGATCAGCCGTCTCGACTTCGAGCCGGTAGCGGCCCCAGTCGACCGGCAGCGACACGCTTGCTTCGCCGTCGGCGTTGAGGTCGACCTGGCCGTTGGCGACGGCCTTGGTGAAGTTGACCGGCTCGTAATTCCAGGAATTGTTGGAGCGATACCATTGGTAATTGCGCTCGACCTTGACCAGCGACCACTGGGCGCCCTTCAGGTCCTCACGCTTGCCGTTGGGATCGACGGCGATAATGCTGAACTTGGCGGTGCCGCCCTGCGGCACTTCACCGTCGGCGAAGTTCGGGCGGATGCCGATCATCTCCTTTTGCGGACGAACCGCGATGTTGAGCGAGCGCTCGACCGCGCGGCCGCCGGCTTCGCGCATGCGCACGGTCACCTTGGCATTGACCAGCTTGGTGGTGGACGGCAACTGGTCGGCCGAAACCGGGAAGGTCGCCTTGCCGTCATCGCCGACGGCGGGCAGGTTCGAGAGCGGCGTCACCGACGGCTCGGCCGACTGCTCGTCGGCGAGGCCGAAGGTGAAGTCCTTGAATCTTTCCCACCTGTCCGTCGTCGACAGCGTCATCTCGCCTTCGAGCGCCAGGCCTGCGGCCGGCGCGCCGTAGAGGAAGCGGCCGTCGACGCTGACATTGGCGGCCTCGCCCTGGGCGATCTCCGTCTTGTCGGCGGTCAGGTCGAACTCGATGCGATCCGGCACGAAGTCTTCGACCAAGAACATCTGGCTCGCGACTGCAGCCTGCTTGGGGTCGGTATAGATCGACACCGTCCAGGTGCCGCGCATGGCGTTGGGCTCGAGCGGCAGATCGACGGCGTGGCCGCCGGCAGAGGCGCCATCGCTGACGAGGCGGCGGCTCTCGACGCCGTCAGGACGCGTGAAGATGAAGGTCAGCGGCAGGTTCTCGACCGCCTTGGCGGCACCGTCGCGGGCCAAGGCTGCGACATGCACGTCCTCGCCGGCACGGTAGATGCCGCGCTCGGTCCAGGCATAGACGTCGAGCGCGCCGGGCGACGCGCGGCCGGCAACACCGCGATCCGACAGATCGAAGCCGGCACGGGCCATGTCGAGGAAGACGAAGTCGTTGTCGCCCTGCTTGGCCATCAGCACGGCCGGCACCATGCCGCCCTCGCCGCGGGTCAGGCCGGGGTTGAAGACGGCGTGGCCTTCGGCGTCCGTGGTCGACGTGCCGAGGATCTCGTTGTTCTTGGCCAGCAGCGTCACTTCGGCGCCGGAAATCGGCTTGGCGGAGCCGAGCGAACGGGCAAAGACGTTAAGACCGTCCTGGCCGGTATAGGTGGACAGGCCGATGTCGGAAACGACAAACCATTGCGTGGCGCGTGATCCGTAGTCGTCGCCCTTGTCGTCGATCGGCTGCGCAGTCAGCACATAGACGCCCGGCTTGCGTTGCGGGATCGCCTCGTCGACCGGGAAGGACGTGGTGACTTCCTTGTTGAGGTCGTTGGTTATTTCGAGCGTGCCTTCCCAGACAGGAGCGCCCATCTGGTCGGAAATGCTGGAGATGTCGTAGCCGTCGAGCTGATGCAGGAACTGGTAGCCCGACAGGAGCTGCGCCAGCGAGCGGTCGCCGATGCGGTAGAGCATCATTTTGGCGGCGTTCATGTTGACGGTGACGACCGGAATGCCGCGGCGTGCGCCGGCCGGCAGCACGAAGCTGTCGCCGGTGAAACGGGCGGACGGCGCGCGGTCCTGGACATAGATCGACAGCACGACCGGGGCGGCGATGGTCTCGCCGACGGCCGCCGGCAGGCCGGCGCGGAAGGTCACCTCATAGTGCTGGCCGTGCTCCAGGCCTTCGACGCAGATCTGCCTGTCCTTGGCTTCGACGGCTTTGGGGGCGGCGTTGTCGACGGTGACGAACTGCGAATAGTCGATGCCGGTCTTGACCAATTCCTCGGAAAACTGGGCGCAGATGCGCGGCGCGCTGGAATCTGCGTCGACCGAGTGATCGATGACGCGAAAGCCCTTGCGCGCCTTGAGGTCGGCGTAGTCTGCCTGGACCGCGGGCGAATTCACCAGTGCGAGGCTCGCCTCGTAGGCTTGCAGCGAAGGCCGGAAGAGGTCGCGCCTGTCGAGGCCGGCGGCAAGCAGCGCCAGCGCCTCGGCGCGGGCCTTTGCGGAGCGAACCAGCTTGTAGGCATTGAAGGCGGCCGAGGTGACGTTTGCCGGCAGGGTCGACGGCTCGGAGGTGTTGGCAGCCGGTTGCACGCCAAGGGTCTCGCGCGCCAGCGCCAGCCACAGAGCGCCGTCGTCCGGCAGGACGGAAAGCGCTGCCTGATACTTCTGCATGGCCAGGCGATGGTCGCCGGTCAACGCCGCCTGCTCGGCCGCGGCCTCGAGCGCCGCCAGTCCCTCGGTCGGCTTGTCATAGGCCGGGTCGGTCAGCTTGTTGCGGAATTGCTGGGCCTGGTCGGCCATCCAACCGGGGAAGAAGGCAAGTTCCGGCGGAGCGCCGATATCGGGGTCGCCGTCGACATTGACGATCTTGCCGGCGACGGCGCCGCTGAACGGTTGGAGCTGATTGTAGTCGGATTTGAGAAAGCACCATTTGGCCTTCGTATTGTACGTGAAGGCGCGGCAGGCGGGATCGCCGAGACATGTCGTCTTGCATTGGTCGAGGCTGACATTCTGATCCGACCTCAAGTCGAAACCGAAATAGTCGGAATTGTCGGTGGTCGCGATTCTTCGGGCTTCGGCCGCTTGCGCGGCACCGTTGAATGCGAAAAAGAGAAGGAGAAGGAAAGAGAGACCCCGAGCCGCGCGCATTGCCACATCACCCTCCAGACATGCTAGCGTCCGGGCATGATCAAGCTTCAGTCGAGCTTGTCAACGCCGGAACGCGGCAGGTTTTCAACCCGCCAACGGTTTCCACGCCGGCCAAAGGCCGGTATTTCGACAGAACCTGCACGGGACAAGGGTTCACGCTTTCTTGCGAATGCGTAAAAGGTGTGAATTCCAAGCCCGGTCCATTTCAGACAATTGGATTGTGGCCCCTTTACGAGCGTTTCAAAACTTCATTCCAATTTTAGTTTTGTCGACTAGGTTGTCTTAATGCCGGCGTATGAAACGCAGATGTCGGGGGGGATCGCGCCAGGGCGCGGGCTTCCGCGCGCCCTGCTTTTCGCGTTGGCCTGCTCGACCATGCTCGCCGGCGAAATGCGCCCGGCGGCCGCCTTCGAGATATTCGGCATCAAACTCTGGGGTTCATCCAGCGACGAGGACGCCGACATCGTCGACCCCTTGCGCTATTCGGTCACTATCGATGCGCCCGACGCCGACAAGGACCTGGTCAAGAAGTTGGAAAACGCTTCCGTGCTCAAGGGCGACGAGGAGCGTCCCGTCTCGGGATCGCTCGGCCTGATGGCCAAGGCGCGCAGCGATCGCGAGCAACTCGTCGCCGCTCTCTACGCCGATGCCCGCTATGAAGGCGTGGTCACGATCACCATCGAGGGCAAGTCGATCGACGAACTGCCGCCCGATGCCGAGTTCAAGGGCCCGCAACCCATTCCGGTGGCGATCAGCATAACCGCGGGACCGAAATTCACGCTCGGCAACATAAGGCTGAAGGGCGACGCGGCCGGTCTGGCCAGCGCCGATTTCGGCCTGATTGCGGGCGGCGATGCGGGATCCGGTGCCGTGCTCAAGGCCGAAGCGGCGATCGTGCGGGCGCTAAAGGAGGAGGGCAGGCCGCTGGCCAAGGTGACGGGCCGCGAGATCGTCGCCGATCACGACACCTCGACGCTCGACGTCACGCTGACCGTGGCCGCCGGGCCGGTCGCCGGTTATGGCGACACGACAGTCGCGGGCACCGAGAAAGTCGACCGCGATTTCACGGAGTATATGACGGGCCTCAAGCGCGGCCAGCAATATTCGCCGCAGGAGATCGACGACGCGCGTGACCGGCTGCTCGGCCTCGAAGTGTTCAACAGCGTCACCATCAAAGAAGACGACAGCCTCGACGCCAGCGGCAACATCCCGATCGATGTCCAGGTGAGCGAGCGCAAGCCGCGCTTTTTCGGCATTGGCGGCACTTTCTCAAACACGGAAGGGCTGGGCCTGGAAGGCTATTGGGGCCACCGCAACCTGTTTGGCCGGGCCGAGAAGCTTCGCATCGACGGCTCGATCAGCGGGATCGGCAGCAATGACATCTCAAAGCTCAACTACAATGCCGGCATCATGTTCGAGAAACCGGGCGTGCTCGGGCCAGCGTCGAAGTTCTTCACCGGCGTCAAGACGGTCCTCGAGCATCCGGACGCCTATGACCATTTTTCGGTCAAGGGCAATGTGGGCGTCTCCTATGACCTGACCAAGAAGCAGAGGGTCTCGGCTGAATTCGCGCTCGACTATTCGAAGATCACCGACGTCTTCGGCAAGCACACCTACCTGATCGCCAGCGTTCCGCTACAATATGTCTATGACAACCGGGACAACCGGCTCAATCCGACGAGGGGTTTCAGGCTGCTCGCCTATGCCGAGCCGAGCTACGACATCCTCAACGGCGCGACCTTCCTGAAGCTGAAGGGCGAAGGCTCGGCCTACCAGTCGCTGGATACGGCCAGCAAGTTCGTCTTGGCCGAGCGCGTCTCTGTCGGCTCCATCGTCGGCGCCAGCCTGCAAGACGTGCCGGCAGATCGTCGCTTCTATTCGGGCGGCGGCGGCTCGGTGCGCGGCTACGCCTATCAGGGGATCGGCCCGAAGGACATCGACGGCCAGCCGATCGGCGGCCTTTCCTTCTTCGAAACCTCGGCTGAGATGCGCATTGCTGTCACCGACACGATCGGCATCGTGCCTTTCGTCGACGCCGGCAGCGTCTCGACCAAATCGGCGCCGGATTTCTCGGACGTCAAGGTTGGCGCCGGCGTTGGCCTGCGCTATCTCACACCGTTCGGGCCGCTGCGCATCGATGCCGCCGTGCCGCTCAACCGCGACCCGGGCGATCCGCATTTCGGCATCTATGCCGGCATCGGTCAGGCGTTCTGACCATGAAGATATTCTGGCGCATCCTTCGCTTATTCCTCTACACGCTGCTCCTGCTTGCGGTGGTGGCGGTCGGCGCGCTCGCGGTGCTGACCGGCACCGAGGGCGGCCGCCAGAATCTCGCCGGCATCATCTCGAGCATGGCCTCGAGCGAGGATCGCAAGGTCACCATCAACGGCATAGAAGGCATCTGGTCCGGTCAGCTCAGGCTCGACCATGTGGTGGTGGAGGATCGTGCCGGTCCCTGGCTGGTGGCGCGCAAGGTGGCGCTCGACTGGTCGCCGAGCGCGCTCTTGTCGCGCAACTTCGACGCCGAGCGGATCGCGGCCGAGCGCATCGAACTGGCACGGCTGCCGCAGGCAAGTCAGACGCCGTCACAAGCCGGCTCGACCAGCCTGCCGGTCTCGGTCGACGTCAAGCAGATCGACCTGCCCGAAATCGCGCTCGGGCAGGAACTCGCAGGCAGCGGCATTGCGGAACTTGCAGCCAAGGGCTCGCTCAAGGCCGATCCGTCGCCGCTGGCGGTCGACACGGTGCTCAACGTCACCCGTCACGACGGCAAGCAGGGCAATGTCGACGCCAAGATCCATTTCGCGCCGGCCGACAACAAGCTCGACGTCGACCTCAAGGCCTCGGAGCCCGCGGGCGGCATCATCGCCAACCTGCTCAAGCTGCCCGATGCGCCGCCGGTCGACATCGTCGTGTCGGGCACCGGGCCGCTCGCCAACTGGAGCGGCATCGGAACATTCGTCGTCGACCGGCAGATCGTCACCCAACTCACCGGCCGGCATCAGTCGAGCGACAAGGGCCACTATTTCGAAGCCAAGGGGGACGGCGAGTTCGAGCGCTTCCTGCCGGAGAAGTTCAAGTCGCTGTTTGCCGGCAAGACGAACTTCGATGTCGCCGCCATCGCGACCCCGACCGGCGGGGTGGACATCGAACGAGCCATCATTGAGAGCGACTCCGTGCACGGCACGGCCGCCGGCAATGTCGACCCGAAAGGCGCCAGCGACCTCTCGGTCGAGATCTCGGCCAAAGACAAGCCGTTCACTATCGATGTCGGCACCAGCGCGCAGCCGATCCTCGTCGCGGTCGAAAAGGCCACGGCGCGCGCCTTCGGCGACGGCAAGGCGCCGATGGTCGATCTCGGCGCCTCGCTGGTCTCGGTCGCCGTCGGCGGCACGCAGCTCAACAATGTGACTGGAACGATCCATTCCGACGGTTTCGATATCGAGAACCGCAGCGGCCCGGTCGGCGTCAAGCTCGCGGCGGCGGGCCTGACAACCGATGTGGCGACGCTGACGCCGCTGGTCACGGGCAAGCTCGCCGCAGATCTCTCCGGTTCGATCAGCAGCGAGACCGTGACCATCGATGAAGGCACGCTGCGCAGCGATGCGCTCAACGCATCTCTGACGGCCGGCGTCTCGCTCGCCGATCTTTCGATGACGCTGAAGATGAACGCCGACGCCGTGTCAAAAGCGCTGCCGCCGCAGATCAGCTCGCTGCTGGGCGAACGGGTCAGGTTCTCGGCTACGGCGACGCGCGATCCGCAAGGCGCGTTCGCGGCCAACGCGCTGGAACTCACCTCCGGCTCGCTCAGCGCCAGCGGCACCGCCAGCGCGCAAGGCTCGGACATCCAGGCCAACGTCAAGGGAACGCTGGGCGATGTCTCGACGCTGTCGTCGCTTGCCGGCACGCCGCTCGCCGGCGGGATCAATTTCGCGCTGACCGCAAGCGGCCCGCGCTGGGCGCCGGACTTCTCGGTTTCGGCGGACAGCGCCAGCCTGACGGCAGCCGGCCGCACGGTGAAGGACATCAAGCTGTCGGCGAAAGGCAAGGCCGACATCGCCAACCCCTCTGCCGACGTCGCCTTGACCGGCAGCGTCGAGGAGCAGTCGCTCGACATCAGGGCGTCGCTGGTGACCGCCGCCGGCAAGCGCTCGATCAAGGGGCTCAGCCTGTCGCTCGGCGACAACAAGGTTTCGGGAGATCTGGCGCTTGACGATCACTTCCTGCCGCTTGGCACGCTGACTCTTGCCGTACCCGACATTGCTCCGCTGGCGGCCCTCGGCGGCCAGTCGGCTACAGGCGACATCAATGGCACGATCGCTTTCGCCAAGGACGGCGAGGCTCCGACGCTGGCCATCAATGCGGCCAGCGGCTCGATCGCGCGCGGTGAGTTGGCGGCGAAGACGATCACCGTCAATGCGCTGATTGCCAACTATCTCAAGAGCCCGGCGATTGCGGGCACGATCAAGGCCGACAGCTTGACGTCCGGCGCGACGGTGATCAGCGGCATCGGCATCGATCTGAAGCGCGACGGCGACTGGACCAACTTTGCCGGCGGCGCGACGGTGTCGGGCATCCCGGCCACGGCCAGCGGGCGCGTGAAGATCGCCGATGGCAAGACCAGCATCGAGATCGCTTCGGGCGAGGCGACCCTGCGCGGCATCAAGGCGGCGATCGCCGAGCCTTCGAGCATCGCCATCGCCAACGGCGTGACCAGCATCGACAAGCTCTCGCTCAATCTGGGTGGGGGCTCCGCGACGGTCACCGGCAGCGCCGGCCCGACACTCGACCTGGCGGCCGGCTTCGCCAATCTGCCGGCAGCGGTTGCGAACAATTTCGTGCCAGGCCTCGAGGCTGCCGGAATCCTGAACGGCACGGCGCATGTCACGGGCGCATCGTCCAGGCCCGATATTCGCTTCGACGCAAAACTCACCGGGGCCGAGACCAGTCAGACCCGGCAGGCCGGACTCGGGCCGCTCAACCTCGATGCCGCGGGCACCTATACCTTGGCGGGCGGTGTAGCCTTGGACCACGCCACGCTTTCCGGCGACAAGATTTCAGGCAAGGCAGCCGGCACCATAAATCCAAATGGCGCCAGCGACTTTTCGCTCGACCTCGCGTCATCGGGACCCAGCCTTCCGCTGACCGTCGGCAGCGCCGAGAGCCCGGTCAGGATCGAAGTCCAGTCGTTGTCGGCAAAGATGGCGGGCCAAAGCACGCAAGCGCGCCTGGATGTTTCCGCCAATCTGCCGTCTATTGCAGCCAGCCAGGCCAAGGTGGATGGCCTCACACTGGTGCTGCATTCGGATGCGTTCGATATCGAGGGGCGCGCTGGTCCGGTTTCCGGCACGGTGTCGGTGGACAGGATCGCCCTCGACAATCCCATGATCGCGCCGCTGATTGCCGGCAAGGTTACGGCGAAGGTCGACGGGCGCTTGAGCAGCGATGCCGTCGCCGTCAACAGCGGCTCCCTCAAGAGCGATGCGCTCAACAGCCAAGTCGCCGGCCGAATATCGCTAGGCGACGGTGCCGTCGACCTCAATCTGAAGGCCGAGGTCATGTCTTCCGCCTTGCCAGCGGCCGTGCGCGGCGTGCTTGGCGAGCGCGCGCAGTTGAGCGCCGCGCTGAAGCGCGATGCCAGTGGCAATGTCAATGTCGAGGGCCTGAAGCTGAGTTCGGGCGCGCTGAGCGCCGACGGGCAGGCGAGCCTTGCCGGTGGCAAGCTCGCCGCCGACATCACCGGAGCGTTGAGCGACGTTTCGCCACTGTCGAAAGATGCCAAGGGTGCCGTTACCTTTGCCATGAATGCGCAAGGTCCCATCACCGCGCCCGACTTGTCTCTGACGGTCAACAGCGATCGCCTTACGGTCGCGGCGCGCGAGATCACCGGACTGAAGCTGACGGCGACCGGCAAGGCGGACGCCGCCAATCCGGCGGCCAATGTGCAACTGACGGGCAATGTCGCCGGGCAGCCGCTGCAAGGCAGCGCAGTGCTCGCGACCACCAACGGCAAGAGCGCGATCAACGGGCTGTTGCTGTCGCTGGGTCAGAACAAGATTTCCGGTGATCTCGCGCTGGATGAGGCGTTCGTGCCGGTCGGCAACGTCTCGCTCGACCTGCCTGATATCGGGCCGCTGGCGGCGCTGGCCCTGGAAAAGGCGGAAGGCGACGTGCGCGGCACGATCGCTTTCTCAAAAACCGGCAGCTCGGCCAATGTGGCGGTCAAGGCGAGCACGGCCGCGGTCCGGCGCGGCGACCTTGCCGCCAAGAACGTCACCGTCGACGCTCAGATCGCCAATTATCTGGCCGCGCCCGTTATCTCAGGCAAGGTTCGCGCTGAGAGCATTACCTCCGGTACAACCACAATCCGCGGCATCGATGTCGACCTGAAGCGAGACGGCGACTGGACCGGTTTCTCCGGCGGCGCCACCATCAAAGACATTCCCGCGAAGGCGACCGGCCGCGTGAAGGTGGTGAACGGCACGACGACGATCGAGCTCTCCTCCGGACAGGCGACGGTCCAGGGCATCAAGGCGGCCATTGCGCAGGCATCGACGGTGACCATCGCCAACGGCCAGACGACGCTCGACCGGTTGGTGCTCAACCTCGGCGGCGGCACGGCGAGCGCGACGGGCAAGGTCGGGCAGGCGCTCGACATCAACGCCACTTTGGCCAAGGTGCCGGCGTCGCTCGCCAACAGTTTCAAGCCTGGCCTCGATGCGGCCGGCGCGATCTCGGGCAACGTGAAAGTGTCCGGCGCGGCCGCCAGTCCGTCCATGGCCTTCAACATCACTGCGGCCGGGGTGCAGACGTCGCAGACGCGCGCCGCAGGGCTTGGCGGCCTGAACGTCTCGTCGACAGGAACCTTTGCCGGCAACAAGCTTGCCTTCAACGCCGACATCAGCGACGGCGCCGGACTCGGCCTGAAGGGTGGAGGCACCGTGATGACGGCCGGCACGCCGGCCCTGGTGCTCGACTTCAGCGGCAAAGTGCCGTTCAGCTTCCTCGCCGCGAAGCTTGCCGCGCAAGGGCTCGCGCTGAGCGGCACGGCCAATGTCAACGTGCAGGTGCGTGGTCATGCGTCCTCGCCCGTCATAGGCGGCACGGTCAGCACCTCGGGGGCCCGTTTCATCGACGCCCGCTCAGGGCTCGCGGTCAACGATATCGCCGCAGAGGTTTCGATCGGTTCCGGCGTCGCCAGGATCAACCGCCTGACCGGCACGCTGTCGACGCGCGGCAGCCTGTCGGCCAGCGGCACCGTCGGCATCAATCCGGCGCAAGGCTTCCCCGCCGACCTGTCGGTCAAGCTCACCGACGGGCGTTACACCGACGGCAGGGTGGTCACCGCCAATCTCGGCGGCGACCTGACCATCAAGGGGCCGCTCGCCTCGGCGCCGGTGATCGCCGGCACCATCAACCTGGGACGGACGGTTATCACCGTCCCCGACAAGCTGCCGGCGTCGCTCTCGGCGCTCGATGTCAAGCACAAGAACGCGCCCCGCGCCGTGCGCGCGCAGGACAAGGCGCTGCGCCCGGAGTCCGCCAGCGGCGGCGGCGGTGGCGGCGGCGGCCTCGTCCTCGACGTGACGGTCAATGCGCCGAACCAGATATTCATCCAGGGCAGGGGCGTCGACGCCGAGCTCGGCGGGTCGCTCAGGCTGACGGGCCCAGCATCGTCGCCGCAAGCAGTCGGCACCTTCACCCTGCAGCGCGGACGGCTGTCGATACTCGCCAAGCGCCTGACCTTCACTGAAGGCACGGTCGGATTTTCCGGCTCGCTGGTGCCTTACCTCAACCTGACGGCGACCACGACGACGAGCACCGCCACCGTCACCATCCTGGTCCAAGGCGAGGCGACCAATCCGAAGTTCAACTTCTCCTCGGTTCCGGCGCTGCCGGAGGACGAGGTGCTCGCGCAATTGATCTTCGGCCGCTCGATGTCCAATCTTTCGCCGCTGCAGATCGCGCAGCTGGCCGAGGCGGCCGCGCAACTGGCCGGCGTCGGCGGCTCGACGTCGCTGCTCGAGAACCTGCGCAGCGCCATCGGCGTCGACGACCTGGACGTGACCACGGACGAGAAGGGCGGCACCGCCGTCTCCGCCGGCAAATACCTCAACGACCGCACCTATGTGACGATCCAGAAGGGCGACAAGCCGGGTTCCGGCAAGGCGGCGATCGACCTCAATGTCGGGCGTGGCGTCAAGCTGCGCGGCGAGGCGACCGATGCTGGCGAAGCCAAAGGCGGCATCTTCTACGAACGCGAATACTGACGCCCCCACCGTGGCGCGCAGGCGACGAAGATCGGCGCTCGCGCATTCCGCGTTCCCTCGAATAGATTGATTTAATCGGGCGTCGATATTTGTCCGAAAACTGGTACGCAATAGCAATTTTGCGCCAGGGCTGTCGCTAACACGCGAACCGGCCTCATTCCAAAGTTGCACATTCGCCAACATGTTCTCAGTTCAAACCGTCTTTGACATCACGGTTTGGATGCGGAATGCTAAAAAGGCAAAAAGCCAACAATGGGAGTTAGTCATGGCAAGCTACAAGAGTAACGGTGATCGCGTCCCGGATCACATCCTGGCCCTGGCCGAAGAAGCCAAGGCAGGCAATGTCGACCGTCGCGAATTCCTCGCGCTCGCCAGCGTTTTTGGCGCATCGACGGCAATGGCTTACGGGCTGCTCGGTCTCGCCGATCCGACACCGGCACGGGCCGAGGACGTGCAGGGCAAGAAGGGCGGCGTCCTGAAGGTCGCGCAGTGGGTCAAGGATCCGAAGGATCCGCGCAAATCCGACTGGTCGGAAATCGCCAATGCCGAGCGCCAGGCGCTCGAACCGCTCGTCAAATACACGACCGAATACACGTTCCGTCCGTATCTGCTGGAAAGCTGGGATGTCAACGACGACGCCACCGAATACACGCTGCATGTTCGCAAGGGCGTGACCTGGACGAACGGCGACGCCTTCACGGCAGACGACGTCATATTCAATCTCAAGCGCTGGGCCGACAAAAAGGCCGAGGGCAACTCGATGCCCGGCCGTCTCGGCACTTTGGTCAAGGACGACAAGCTCGACGAGAGCGCCGTGACCAAGGTCGACGACATGACCATCAAGCTCAAGCTTGCCAAGCCTGACATCGCGCTGATCCCGAACATGTGCGACTATCCGGGTCTCATCGTCCATAAGAGCTTCGACGAGAAAGGCGGCGACTTCAAAGCCTGCCCGATCGGCACCGGTCCGTTCGAGCTCGTGTCTTACGATGTCGGCCAGAAGGTGGTTTACAAGCGCCGCGCCGACAACAAGTGGTGGGACGGCGAAGTGTTCCTCGATGGCGTCGAGTTCATCGACTACGGCACCGACCCGGCTGCCATGGTCAGCGCCTTCGAAGCGGGTGAAGTGCACACCAATTTCGAGACCTCGGCCGACTATGTGTCGATCCTCGACGGCATGGATCTGGTGAAGTCGGAAGTGGTGACGGCGTCGACGATCGTCTGCCGCACCAACGTCAACAACAAGCCTTACGACAACCAGAAGGTCCGCAACGCGTTGCAGCTCGCGGTCGACAACAATGTCGTTCTCCAGCTCGGCTACGGCAATGCCGGCACGGTGGCCGAGAACCATCATGTCTGCCAGATCCATCCGGAATATTACGAGCTTGCGAAGATCAAGCGTGACCCAGCCAAGGCCAAGGCCTTGATGGCTGAAGCCGGTCAGGCCGATTTCGAGCATGAGCTGATCTCGGTCGACGAGGACTGGCACAAGAACACCGGCGATGCGATCGCCGCGCAGCTGCGCGACGCCGGCATCAAGGTGAAGCGCACCGTTCTGCCGGGCTCGACGTTCTGGAACGACTGGACGAAATATCCGCTGTCGACGACCAACTGGAACATGCGGCCGCTGGGCGTGCAGGTTCTGGCGATCGGCTACCGCACCGGCGAGGCCTGGAACGAGACCGCTTGGTCGAACCCCGACTGGGACGCCAAGCTCAACGCCGCGCTCGCGGTCGCCGACGCGACCAAGCGCAAGGAGATGATGAAGGATATCGAGCAGATCCTGCAGGATTCCGGCATCATCATCCAGCCTTACTGGCGCAAGCTCTACAGCCACTCCGTGAAGGCGGTGCAGAACTACAAGATGCACCCGACCTTCGAGCGCGACTACGGCAAGGTCTGGCTCGACCAGGCGTGATCAAAAGCCAACGGACGAAGGGGCGATTCGGCCCCTTTGTCCCCCTCCTTGCCTGATCCGCGGCCGGAGAGCCGCTGCAGCTAAAAAGTTGCGGACTCCCGGACTTGGCTCGTGCAAAAATAGGGCGTCAGCATTCGATCGTCTGTTTGCCGGCCTTGCTCCGCCTCATGGCGGGCCGGACGGGCAAGCAGGCTCCCCCAACCCATCGGCAGGGGCCGGCCATGCTTTCTTTCATCCTGAGACGTCTCGGCACAATGGCTCTGACGATGCTGTGCCTGACCCTGATTGTCTTCTTCCTGATCAACCTCGATCCCAATCTGAAGAAGCTGGCGATCAGCCAGACCGAAATGCACACCTCCGCAGAGCAGCTCGAGAGCTGGCTGGTCGAGCATGGCTACCGGCAGAACTTCTTTGTGCGTTACGGTCAGTGGCTGGGCCTCCTGCCCAAGCAGCCGGCGACGGATCCGGCGACCGGGAAGCCGGCGCAGCGCTTCTCGTTCTGCAATGACCCCCTGGTGCCGACCTTCTCCGGCGTGCTGCAGGGCGATTTCGGCTGCTCGACCAAATTCAAGACGACAGTGGGCGCGAAGCTCTTTCCCGCGCTCAGCGCCACCGGGCTTCTGATGTTCTGGGTCCTCGCGGTGATGGTGCCGATCTCGTTGCTCGTCGGCATCCTTGCCGGCATGCGGGAGGGATCGCGGACCGACCGCACGCTGTCCGTTGCCTCGATCGCCTCGACGGCGACGCCTGAATATGTCTCGGGCGTCATCTTCACCGTCATCTTCGCGTCATGGCTGGGTTGGCTGAACGGATCGGCCGCCTCGGCCAGCCAGGGCCTCACCTTCTACAATTTCACCCTGCCGGTGATGACGCTAGCGATTTACGGCATCGGCTATATCGCGCGCATGACGCGCGCCTCGATGGTCGAGGTGATGACGCAGCAATATATCCGAACGGCGCGGCTCAAAGGGCTCTCCTTCAGCTCCGTCGTCGTCAAGCATGCGCTGCGCAACGCGCTGATCGCGCCGTTCACGGTCATCATGCTTCAGTTTCCCTGGCTGCTCACCGGCGTGGTCATCGTCGAGGTGATGTTCCGCTATCAGGGCTTCGGCTACACGCTGGTCGAGGCGGCCGGCAACAACGACATCGACCTTTTGCTCGGCTGCTCGCTGGTTTCGGTGTTCATCGTGCTGATCACGCAGTTGATCTCCGACGTCGGCTACGCATTCCTCAATCCGCGCATCAGAGTTCAATAGGGGACGAAGCGGATGCAGTTCGAATATATCGGCGCCTTCAATGTCGTGCTCGGCGTGCTGGGACGTTTCTGGCCTGTCTGGATAGCACTGGTCATCGTCATAGGGGCGAGCTTCGTCTACAAGAAGAAACTCGGCCTCTATGGACAGCTCTTCGACAGCGGCGTCGGCATCGCCGGCGTGGGCATCTGCCTGTTCTGGCTGTTCACCGCAATCTTCGCCTCGACGATCTCGCCCTTCGATCCGCTCTCCCAGGTGCCGATCATGAAGGACTCGCTGCCCGGCGCGATCGAGCCGGCATCGAAGCTCGTCTACTATTTCGGCGGCGACAAGCTGGCCCGCGACGTGTTCTCTCGCATGGTCTATGGCAGCCAGATCGTGCTGATCATCGCGCCGGCGGCAACCGGTTTCGCACTGATGGTCGGCATCACGCTCGGCCTGCCGGCCGGCTACTACGGCGGCAGGATCGATACGGTGCTTTCGTTCCTGGCCAATCTGGTGCTGGCCTTCCCGGTTATCCTGCTGTTCTACCTCCTGGTCACGCCAGGCATCATGGACACGCCGATCCCCTATGCGATGGCCGGGCTGTTCTTCCTGTTCCCGATCATCTTCTTCTGCGTGCTGTTCTGGACACGCTTCAAGAACCGGCCGGACCGCCTTTATATCCTGATGGGGGTGACGCTGGTCCTCGGCGGCTGGATCTATGCGGGCCTGGTGTTCGACAAGGATCCGCTGCGGATCGTCCATATCGATCCCAACCAGCTCAACATTTTCGTGGCGGTGGTGTTCGCATCGAGTCCCGGTGTGTTCCGCATCGTGCGCGGGCTGACCATGGACATCAAGACACGCGACTATGTGGCGGCAGCGCAGACGCGCGGTGAATCGCCCTGGTACATCATGCTTTGGGAGATACTGCCCAACGCACGCGGGCCGCTGATCGTCGATGCTTGCCTGCGTATCGGCTACACCACGATCCTGCTCGGCACGCTCGGCTATTTCGGCCTGGGCCTTGCGCCCGAGAGCCCGGACTGGGGCACCGCGATCAAGGATGCCAGCCGCCTGCTGCGCTCCTTCATCCATCCGGCGCTGCCGCCGACGATTGCGCTGATGTCGTTCGTGCTGGGACTGAACCTTTTGGCCGACTCTCTGCGTGAACAGTCGATGAAGGATTGACGGCGAGGTCTTTGGCCCTCGCCCGGAAAAGAACCAAGGATTGGAGCGACCCATGAACGAGGCAGTTCGAAATCCAGGCAAGCCAACCGATGGGCCGATCATCGAGATCGAGAACCTTTCGATTTCCTTCTTCACCCGCAAGGGCGAGATACCTGCGGTGATGGACTTTTCCTGCACGGTGATGCCCGGCGAGGCCATGGGCATTGTCGGCGAATCCGGCTGCGGCAAGTCGACCGTGTCGCTCGGCATCATGCGCGACCTCTCCAACATCGGAAAGATCGTGGGCGGACGAATCAAGTTCCAGGGCAAGGACATGGGCGAAATGTCCGACGAGGAGCTTCGCTCCATCCGCGGCAACAAGATCGCCATGATCTACCAGGAGCCGATGGCGAGCCTCAACCCGGCGATGAAGGTCGGCCAGCAGTTGATGGAAGTGCCGCTGATCCACGACAAGGTGTCGAAGGACGAGGCGTATAGCCGAGCGCTCGAAATGGTGCGGGCAGTGAAGCTGCCCGATCCGGAGCGTATGATGCGCTCCTATCCGCACCAGCTTTCCGGAGGCCAGCAGCAGCGCATCGTCATAGCCATGGCGCTGTTGTCGAAGCCGGCGCTGCTCCTGCTCGACGAGCCGACGACGGCGCTCGACGTCACGGTCGAGGCCGGCATCGTCGAACTGGTCAAGGGGCTGGGCGAGAAGTTCGGCACCTCGATGATCTTCGTGTCGCACAATCTCGGGCTTATCCTGGAGACCTGCGACAAGATCACGGTGATGTATTCCGGCGAAGCGGTCGAGACCGGCAAGATCGAGGATGTGTTCGACCGTATGCGTCATCCCTACACGCAGGGGCTGTTCCGCTCGATCCCGCTGCCCGGCGCCGACAAGAATTCGCGGCCGCTGATTTCGATTCCCGGGCAATTGCCGCTGCCGCATGAGCGGCCGAAGGGGTGCAATTTCGGGCCGCGCTGCCACCATTTCGTCGAGGGCGTCTGCAACGCCGCCGAAATTCCGATGATTGCGGTCGACGGGCACGAGGGCCATTTCTCGCGCTGCGTGCGCTTCAACGAGATCGATTGGGAAGCGCTGCCGCCCGGCGCCAAGAAGGTCAACGAAAAGGTCGAGCCCGGCGCGCCGGTGCTCAAGATCCAGGACCTGAAGAAATACTACAAGGTCGGCGGCAGCGAGGTGTTCGGCTCGAGCGAAGGCCGCGTCGTCAAGGCCAACGAAACGATTTCGTTCACGGCGCGCGAGTCGGAGACGGTTGCGATCGTCGGCGAATCCGGCTGCGGGAAGTCGACGCTTGCCAAGGTGTTGCTCGGACTGGAGACCGCAAGCTCGGGCACGGTGTCCCTGGCCAACAAGGAGATCCAGTCGACCGGCATCGAGGAACGCAGTGTCGACACGGTGTCGTCGATCCAGATGGTTTTCCAGAACCCGTTCGACACGCTGAATCCTAGCCACACGGTCGGATCGCAGATCATCCGCACGCTGGAGAAATTCAACGTCGGCAACACGGTTGCCGAGCGGCGCAAGCGCATGCTGGAACTGCTCGACCTGGTGAAGCTGCCGCGGGCGTTCGAGACGCGCAAGCCGCGCCAGCTCTCCGGTGGCCAGAAGCAGCGCATCGGCGTGGCGCGCGCCTTCGCCGGTGACGCCAAGGTGGTGGTGGCCGACGAGCCGGTCTCGGCGCTCGACGTCTCGGTCCAGGCGGCGGTGACCGAGCTGTTGATGGATATCCAGCGCAAGAACAAGACGACGATGCTGTTCATCAGCCACGATCTGTCGGTGGTGCGCTACATCGCCGACCGGGTCGTCGTCATGTATCTCGGCTATATCGTTGAGCAAGGCACGACGGACCAGATCTTCTCGCCGCCTTATCATCCCTATACGGAGGCGCTGCTGTCGGCGATCCCGATCGCCGACACCAGCGTGGTCAAGAAGCATATCGTGCTCGAAGGCGACATACCCTCGGCGATGAACCCGCCGACCGGTTGCCCGTTCCAGACGCGCTGCGGCTACAAGAGGCTGGTGCCGGACAATCTGTGCGAGACGAAGGTGCCGCCGGTGAAGAATCTCGGCGACGGTCACATGAGCCTTTGCTGGCTGTCGGACGATGTGCTGGCGAAGATGGAGCCGGTCATCAAGTTCGACAAGGAGCATGCCGCGCATGAGGGTGTGCCGGAGGATGCGCCGAACAGTGCAGGTCCGGGCTTCGCCGGTACGCCGCCGAAGCGTCCGAGCGGCAAGAGGCCGAAGCCGAACTAAGGGAGCAGCGCCAACGTCGGCTCCGCGCCCCGGTCAACTGCCGCACTGTTTTAGCTGCGCGGCGTAGTCGCGGGCCATCTGATCGGTGGCGCGCGCGTAGCTTTGCACGCCGGCGTCGCCGCGATTGCCACGGCTATAGGCGCTCCAGCCGAGATAATAGGCCAGGTAGAGGTTGTAGGTGTCGTTGCGGGCGACGCCGAGGGTGTCGGCGGTCTTGGAATGATACCAGCCGACGAAATCGATCGCGTCGGCAAAGCGAGAGCGACGCGCCGCCCAGTTGCCGCTCTCCATCTGATATTGCGACCAGGTGCCGTCGAGCGCCTGCGAATAGCCGACGGCGCTTGAGACGTGCTTCCACGGAATGAAGCCGAGCAGTTTGGTGCGCGGTGGCCGGGCGTTGCTCTTGAAGCCGGACTCCTTGCGTACAGTCGCCATCAGAACGGGAACGGGCACGCCGTATTTCCGCTCGGTGCGCTCGGCAGCAGCCTGCCAGTTGTCGAACCAGCCGTCGTTCTGATCGAAGACGGCACAGACATTGTTGATATGGCTTGGCGCTGTCGCGCAGGCGGAAAGCGCCAGCAGCACAGAGACGGCGACAATTTTACTAAAACTCGACCTACGCATTATCAGACGAATAGGCCGAAATCATAAAAGGAATCTTGCGCGGTTCCTTAATGCTCGCCATGGCGTCGAGAAAAATCCATTGTCGATATTCCGACCCGATGCGCCGCTTTTCTTGCCATCGATTCTGATTTATGCCGCCTCGGCTAAAATCGCGCCGGCAAATGACGAATTTCTGACAGCCGCAGAAGCAAGGCGGCGCTCTGATGGGCGCCATGACAGAACCAAGACGCAAGCGCGGCCCCGAGCGGAGCAGCAACCGCGGGCCATCCCCCATACCCCAGTTGCCGCTGCGGCGCGTGGTGAATCCCTATCCGCCGATGGCGCCGCTGTCGCCCGACCAGATCGAGGCGATCCACCAGGCCTCGATGCACATACTCGAGAATTTCGGCATCGAGGTGATGAGCCCGCGGGCGCTGTCGCTCTTCGAACGTGCCGGCGCCAGGGTCGATCACGGCTCGATGAATGTGCGCGTGGAGCGCGGCATGGTCGACGAAGCGCTGAAGACCACGCGTTCTTCCTACACGCTGACGCCGCGCAACCCGGCACATGCCATTCATCTCGGCGGCAACACCATCAACTTCACGCTGGTCGCCGGACCGCCAAACGTGCACGACATGGAACGCGGCCGCCGCGCCGGCAATCTCGCCGACTATTGCGATCTCGTCCGGCTGGCGCAGCATTTCAACTGCATCCACATGCTGGGCAACCAGGTCTGCGCGCCGATCGAGCTGCCGGCCAACTCGCGCCACCTCGACACTTACTTTGCCAATCTGACTCTGACGGACAAATGCTTCCACGTCTCGGCGATCGGCCGGGGCAGGGCGCTTGACGGCATCGAGATGATGGCGATCTCACGCGGGCTGACGCTTGAACAGATGGCGGATGATCCGGGCATTACCACCATCATTTCCGTCAATTCGCCGCGCCGATTCGACGACATGATGGCGGAAGGGCTGATGACCATGGCCGAATACGGCCAGTCGGTGGCGGTGACGCCGTTCACACTGATGGGCGCCATGAGCCCGGTGACGCTCGCCGGCGCGCTGGCGCAGCAGAATGCGGAAGCCTTGTTCGGGGTGCTGCTGACGCAACTGGTTCGCCCGGGCGCGCCGGTGATGTACGGCGCCTTCACCTCCAATGTCGACATGAAGTCGGGCGCGCCCGCTTTCGGCACGCCGGAAAACACCAAGGCCAACATCGCTTCCGGCCAGTTGGCGCGGCGCTACAACCTGCCCTACCGCACGACACCTGGCTCGGCGTCCAATGCCGCCGATGCGCAAGGCGCCTATGAGACGCTGATGGCGCTGTGGGGCGCGGTGCTCGGCCACGGCAACCTCGTCTACCACGCCGCCGGCTGGCAGGAAGGCGGGCTGACGGCGTCGTTCGAGAAGCTGATCATCGACGTCGAGATGATCCAGCACATGATGGAGTTCCTGCGACCGATTGTGGTCGACGAGGACGAACTCGCCGTCGAGGCGCTTGGCGCGGTGCCGACGGGCGGCCACTTCTTCGGCGAGCCGCACACGCTGGAGCGCTACGCCACCGCCTTCTATCAGCCGATGCTCTCCAACTGGCAGAATTACGAAGCCTGGCAGGAGGCCGGTGCGCCCGATGCGACGGCGCGCGCGACGCGGCTCTGGAAGAAGGCGCTGGAAGAATATGTCGAGCCCATCATGGATCCCGGCGTGCGCGAGGCTCTCGAAGCCTATGTCGCACGCCGCAAGGAAGCGATCGGGCAGGGCGAGCCGTGACGTTAGCGTCGCCTGGCGCTGCCTTTCCGATTCACTTTGTCTACATGACTCCCTGAAATAACGAGAAAAATCCCATGAAGTCGCATGCAAAGGTCGTGGTGATAGGCGGCGGTGTCGTCGGATGTTCGGTGCTCTTCCATCTCGCCCGCCATGGCTGGACCGATGTCGTGCTTCTGGAGCGCGATGAGTTGACCTCCGGCTCGACCTGGCATGCAGCGGGTGGCATGCACACCATCAATGGCGATCCTAACGTCGCCAAGCTGCAGAAATACACGATCTCCCTCTACAAGGAGATCGAGGAACTTTCCGGCCAGGCGACCGGCGTGCACCTCACAGGTGGCGTGCTTCTGGCGGCCACCGAGGCGCGGCTCGACTGGCTGCGCGGCGTGGTCTCGAAAGGCCGCTATCTCGGCATCGATCTCGAAGTGATCTCCGCGAAGGAGGCGGCCGAATTGATGCCGCTCATCGATCCGAAACAATTCGTCGGCGCGGTTCGCAACAAGGAGGATGGCCATCTCGATCCGTCCGGTGTGACGCATGCTTACGCCAAGGCGGCGCGCAAGCTTGGCGCGCAGGTCGAGCGCTTCACCAAGGTCGAGGACATCGTGCGCCGACCCGACGGGCTGTGGCGTGTCGTCACCAGCAAGGGCGATGTGATCGCCGAGCACGTGGTCAACGCCGGCGGGTTGTGGGCACGCGAGGTCGGCCGCATGGTCGGGCTCGAACTGCCGGTGCTGGCGATGGAGCACATGTATCTGATCACGGAGGACATGCCCGAGGTTGCCGACTGGAACCAGAAGACCGGCACCGAGATCATCCACGCGGTCGATTTCGACGGTGAGCTCTATCTGCGCCAGGAGCGCGGCGGCATGCTGATGGGCACTTACGAGAAGGCCAACAAACCCTGGTCCGAATTCACCACGCCGTGGAGCTTCGGCCACGAGCTGCTGGAGCCCGATATCGACCGCATCGCGCCATCACTCGAAGTCGGCTTCCGTCATTTCCCGGCCTTTCAGAAAACCGGCATCAAACAGATCATCAATGGCCCCTTCACCTTCGCGCCGGACGGCAATCCGCTGGTCGGCCCGGTGCGCGGCCTGCCGGGCTTCTGGGTCGCCTGCGGCGTCATGGCGGGTTTTAGCCAAGGCGGCGGCGTCGGCCTGGCGCTCTCCAACTGGATGATCGAGGGCGATCCGGGCGCCGACATCTGGGCGATGGATGTGGCGCGCTACGGCGACTGGGCGACGATGGCCTACACCAACGCCAAGGTGCGCGAAAACTATTCTCGCCGCTTCTCGATCCGCTTCCCCAACGAAGAACTGCCCGCCGCACGTCCGCTCAAGACGACGCCGGTCTACGATCTGCTGTCGGCCGAGGGCGCGCAATGGGGCGTGGCGTACGGGCTGGAAGTGCCGCTTTGGTACGCGCCGGAGGGCGTCAAGGACGAATTCTCGTGGCGGCGCTCGAGCGATTTCGACCATGTCGCCAAGGAGGTCGCAGCCGTTCGCAAGGGCGTCGGCCTGGCGGAGATTTCGAGCTTCGCTAAATACAGGGTCACCGGCCAGGGCGCCGAGGCGTGGCTCGATCGCGTGCTTGCCTGCAAACTGCCCAAGCGCGGCCGCATGACGCTCGCGCCTATGCTCAAGAATGACGGCAAGCTGATCGGCGATTTCACGCTGGCCAATGTTGGTGACGGCGACTGGTTCATCGCCGGTTCCGGCGTCGCCGAGCAGTACCACATGCGCTGGTTCGAATCGCATCTGCCGAAGGACGGATCCGCGCGCATCGAGGCGCTGGGACAGAAACTCACCGGCCTCGCCATCGCCGGGCCGAAGGCGAGGGATGTGCTGGCCAAGGTCGCCCGTGCCGATACATCCAACGCCGCGTTCCCCTTCATGGCGGTGGCAAGGATGGATATCGGCATGGCGCCGTGCCTCGTAGGCCGCGTCAGCTACACTGGCGATCTGGGCTTCGAGATCTGGGTGGCGCCGGAGTATCAGCGCGCAGCCTTCCAGGCGCTGATGGCGGCCGGGCAGGAATTCGGCATCGGCCTGTTCGGCGCGCGCGCTCTCAATGCGCTCAGGCTCGAAAAGAACTACGGCTCATGGGCGCGCGAATATCGGCCTATCTACGGCCCGGTCGAAGCGGGGCTCGATCGTTTCGTCGCCTATGGCAAGGACGCAGATTTCATCGGCAAGGAGGCGGCGCTCGCCGAGCGCAAGCAGGGCGGCAAGCTCAGGTTGCGCGCCTTCATTGTCGATGCAGAGCATGCCGACGTCATCGGCGACGAGGCGATCTGGCACGATGGCGCTGTGCGCGGCTGGGTCACTTCGGGCGGATATGCCCATAATTCGCGCAAATCGGTCGCGATGGGCTATGTGCCGAAGGAGATTGCCGACCGGCCGGACGGTTTCGAAATCGAAATTCTCGGCAAGCGCCATGCGGCGCGCGTTCAGGCTGCGCCGTTGTTCGATGCCAACTTCCAGCGGATGCGCGCCTGAAGCGGGCGCGTATCCTGCCGTCAAGCCCTGGCGTTGTTGCGGTTGTCCAGTGCGAAGGCGCCGGGCCCGGCGAATGCCAGATAGAGGAAGATGAAGCAGAACGAGATCGCCGAGTCGCCGCCATTGTTGACGGGGAAGAAGTCGCGAGGCGCGTGCGCCATGAAATAGGCGATCGCCATTTGGCCGCAGAGCAGGAACGCCACGGGGCGGGTGAAGAGTCCCAGCGCCAGCAGGATGCCGCCGGCGAATTCGAGGATCCCGGCCGCTAGCGGAAGCCCGCTCAAGCTGCCGGCGTGCTCGCCGACCGGGAAATTGAACAATTTCTGGGTGCCGTGCTCGATGAACTGCAGCGCGGTCATGATCCGCAGCGCGGCGAGCGCCTGCGGCTGATAACGGGCGAGCCCTTCAAAAAGCTTCATCTAAAACTCCATTTTGCCCCTGCGCCGCCCATAAATTATCGGCCCGAAATGGACCATTCACTTCCCATGGCCTGCCATCAACAATCGGTGATTGGCAACGGTTCCCTTGGATCTGCCGCTCTCCATATTTTTATTCTCGCGGTGGTTGCAAAAATCCCTCTGTAGTTGTATATATATGCAGATACACGCTACGAGCGAGCTCCCTTTGCCATGAAAAAAGTCGTCATCAGCCTTTTCGCAATCCTTGCAAGCCCGAGCTTCGCCATGGCCGGCGACACCGGGTGTGATACCTTCAAATGGCCGGTCACACGCGAGCAGGCCCTGTTTCCGGCGGCGCCCGCCGCTCAGTCAGGCGCCGCATTGAGGGTCGGGCAGGCGATGAGTTTCTCGCTCGCAGCGGTCGACACGGTCAGCTTTGAAGTGCCTCCGGGACGTGCACCGGCGGCCGGCACGTTCGGCGCGACCGCAAGCGTGACCGTACCACCTGAAGGCGAGCTCCAGTTCAGCCTGTCTGATGAGGCCTGGATCGATGTCGTGCAGGACGGCCAAACCGTGAAGTCGACGGGTTACAGCGGCGTGAAGACCTGTCCGGGAATTCGCAAGAGCGTGCGCTTCAAGCTGTCCGCCGGTCCGGCCACCGTGCAGCTCAGCGGCGCGAAGAAGCCCGGCCTCAAGGTCGCGGTGCTGACGCCGGAATAATCCGGCGCCAGTTGATGCTGTAGCAGAGCGAGCGTTATCGCCCTGGCGCCAGCAGCGCGAAATGTGCGCCCTGCGGATCCTGGCATTGGATGATCCACTGCGCGCTCGGCACTTCCATCGGCCCCATCAAGACCTTGCCGCCATTGTCGGTGACGCGCTTGGCGGCTGCGTCGATGGCGTCGACGTTGAAATAGAACAGCCAGACCGGAACCGGGATTTGCGGCGGCTTGTTCATCATGCCGCCGCCCGATTCAGGGCCGGCGCCGAAGGTCTGGTAGGTGCCCATCTCGCCCATGTCGAACTGGCCGGCGCTGGTCCAGCCGAACTGTCCCGAATAGAAGTCGAAGGCGGCCTTCCAGTCGGAGGTGTAGAGCTCGTGCCAGCCGATATGGCCTGCCGTTGTTGCGGGCACCGGCGGCTGTTCGGGCTGGTTGGGCTGCAGGAACATGAAGGTCGCGCCCTGCGGGTCGGCAACCACCGCAAAGCGGCCTACGCCCGGGATGTCGTCCGGCGCGCGGTGGACAGCGCCGCCGGCGTCCTTGAGCGCCTTCGTCGAAGCGTCGACATCCTTGGTGTAGATATAGCCGAGCCAGGAAGGCGGCATTCCCGCCTTGGCGGCTTCCTCCGGCAGCGTCATCAGTCCGCCGACGCCGCGCACGCTGGAATTCATGACGATGTAGCGGGGCATGCCCGGCGCACTGTCGAAGGGCTCGGCGCGCCAGCCGACAACGGCGGTGTAGAAGGCCTCGGCGGCATCGAGGTCGGTGGTCAGCAATTCGTACCAGAAGAAGGGTTTGGGGGCATTCGGCATGGTCGGTCTCCTCACCGGTTCAGGCAGCGATCGCGGTTGATCCATCCTAGGACGAACTCGGCGACGGAAAACCGACATCTGGGCCAGAAATAGCGAACGGCAAGGCGTTGAGCCTGCGATCTTGCGTATCCTGCGGTTTTCGACTTTGCTGCCGGCAAAGAGGGGCTGTATTTTCCATGCGTCGGATGTCGCTCACGCCGGAGCTTGTGGCGCTGTGCCATCGGGAAGAGGTCGATCCTGGTCCGAGCGGGGATTGGACGCAACTGGGCGACGACGATTTCCGCGCGCTCGCCGCGCGTCTCTGCGGCGAAGCCGGTGAAGGCCCGCTGTGGGTATTCGCCTATGGGTCGCTGATCTGGAAGCCGGTCTTCGAATCCGTCGAGCACCAGCGCGCTTCCGCCTATGGCTGGCATCGGTCTTTCTGCCTGGATCTGGTGCGCTGGAGGGGCAGCGCCGGGCAGCCGGGGCTGATGATGGCGCTCGAACGCGGCGGGCGCTGCGATGGCGTGATCTACCGGCTGCCCGATGGCGAGAAGCCGGCCCAGATCGAGAGGCTGCTGCGGCGCGAGATCGACGATCACGAGAGCGTCAGTTCGGTGAGGTGGGTTCCGGTGCGCACGGCACGGGGATCGCTGCGGGCGCTGGGCTTCTGGGTCGGAGTGTCCGGACGAGGCACGTCGCTCCGGCAGCCGCTGGAAAGGGTAGCGCAGATACTGGCACGCGCGTGCGGCCATGTCGGCTCCGGGGCGGAGTATCTCTACAACACTGTCAGCCACCTCGAGATTTTCGGCATCCACGACCGCAATCTGTGGCGGCTGCAGGAACTGGTCGCTGATCAGATCAGGTCGATCCATGGCCATGCGATGATCAGGGGTGAACCATCGACATTGGAGGCTGCGGCCTTAACATGAGTAAGAATCTCAAGTTTTATGCAAGCAATACAGGGACTTGGCCGAAAATTGACCAATTGATAAAAAAATAAAACGTGCTAGCCTTCCCCAAAATGAAAACAAAAGGGGAAACTGGAATGGCGACTGGTCATTTCATCGAGGGCATCGCCGGCGGCCGGCTGTCCACCGAGCAATATGCCGACAATTTTTCCGACCTGCACCCGCCGCTCGATCAACATGAAGCGCTGGTCGAGGCCGATCGCTGCTATTTCTGCTACGATGCGCCATGCATGAATGCCTGCCCGACGTCGATCGACATCCCGCTGTTCATCCGGCAGATCGCGACCGGCAATCCGCTCGGATCGGCCAAGACCATCTTCGATCAGAACATCCTTGGCGGCATGTGCGCCCGGGTCTGCCCGACCGAGACGCTGTGCGAAGAGGTCTGCGTGCGCGAGGTCGCGGAAGGCAAGCCGGTGCAGATCGGCCGGCTGCAGCGCTATGCCACCGACGTCGCGATGGACGAGAACAAGCAGTTCTACACGCGTTCCGAACCGACCGGAAAGACGGTCGCCGTGGTGGGCGCCGGGCCGTCGGGGTTAGCTGCGGCACATCGCCTGGCCCGCCATGGTCATGACGTGACGATCCTCGAGGCGCGGCCGAAGGCTGGCGGTCTCAATGAATACGGTATTGCCGCCTATAAGAGTGTCGACAATTTTGCCCAGGCCGAAGTCGACTACGTGACTTCCATCGGCGGCATCGACATCCAGAACGGAAAGGCGCTCGGCCGCGACTTCCAACTGTCCGACCTGATCCGCAACTACGATGCGGTATTCCTGGGCCTGGGGCTCGGCGGCGTCAATGCGCTGCGCGCCGAGGGCGAGGAGGCTGACGGCGTCGCCAACGCCGTCGAGTTCATCGCGGAACTCAGGCAGGCGAGCGATCTTTCGAGCCTGCCGGTCGGCCGGCGCGTCGTCGTCATCGGCGGCGGCATGACCGCAATCGACGCCGCGGTGCAGTCGAAGCTGCTCGGCGCCGAAGAAGTGACTGTCTGCTACCGGCGCGGTCAGGAGCACATGAACGCCTCCGGCTTCGAACAGGATCTGGCCGCCGCCAACGGGGTCACCATCCGACACTGGCTGCAGCCGAAGCGCGTCATTGCCGAGAACGGCAAAGTGTCGGCGATCGAACTCGAATACACCGCCATGAATGGCGACAAGCTGGCCGGCACGGGCCAAACGCTGAGGCTCAACGCCGACCAGGTGTTCAAGGCGATCGGCCAGAGCTTCGTGCCGGCTCAACTCAACGGCAGCGGCGAGCAGATCGAGCTTGAGGGCGGACGCATCAAGGTCGATGCCGAAGGCCGCACCTCGCTGGCGAAGGTATGGGCCGGCGGCGACTGCATCTTCGGCGGTGACGACCTGACGGTTTCGGCCGTGGCACAAGGCCGCGACGCCGCCGAATCCATCCACCGGGCACTGACCTCTAACGGGAGGGCATGAGCATGGCAGACATCCGCAACAACTTCGTCGGCATCAAGTCGCCCAACCCGTTCTGGCTGGCATCCGCACCGCCGACGGATAAGGCCTACAATGTGGAGCGCGCCTTCAAGGCGGGCTGGGGCGGCGTGGTGTGGAAGACGCTTGGTGAAGAGGGGCCGCCCGTCGTCAACGTCAACGGTCCGCGCTATGGCGCGATCTGGGGCGCCGATCGGCGCCTGCTCGGCTTCAACAACATCGAGTTGATCACCGACCGAGAGCTGCAGACCAATCTGCGCGAGATCAAGCAGATCAAGAAGGACTGGCCGGACCGCGCGGTGGTCGTTTCGCTGATGGTGCCATGCGTGGAGGAGAGCTGGAAGGCGATCCTGCCGGTGGTCGAGGAAACCGGCGCCGACGGCATCGAGCTCAATTTCGGCTGTCCGCACGGCATGTCGGAGCGTGGCATGGGCTCGGCGGTGGGCCAGGTGCCGGAATATATCGAGATGGTGGTACGCTGGTGCAAGGCAAACACCCGCATGCCCGTCATCACCAAGCTGACACCCAACATCACCGATATCCGCAAGCCGGCGCGAGCGGCACACGCAGGTGGAACGGATGCCGTGTCGCTGATCAACACCATCAATTCGATCACCGGCGTCGATCTCGACAGTTTTGCACCACAGCCGACCATCGACGGCAAGGGTTCGCATGGCGGCTATTGCGGTCCCGCGGTGAAGCCGATCGCCATGAACATGGTGGCCGAGATCGCGCGTGATCCGGAAACGCGCGGCCTGCCGATCTCTGGCATCGGCGGCATCACCACCTGGCGCGATGCGGCCGAGTTCATGGCGCTCGGCGCCGGCAATGTGCAGGTCTGCACCGCGGCGATGACCTATGGCTTCAAGATCGTGCAGGAGATGATCGCCGGGCTGGAGAACTGGATGGACGAGAAGGGCCATCCCTCGCTCAACGAAATCATCGGTCGCGCCACGCCCAACGTCACCGACTGGCAGTATCTCAACCTGAACTATGTCGCCAAGGCGCATATCGACCAGGACGCCTGCATCAAGTGCGGCCGCTGCCACATCGCCTGCGAGGATACTTCGCACCAGGCCATCACCAGCATGGTGGACGGTAAGCGGCATTTCGAGGTGATCGAGGCCGAATGCGTCGGCTGCAATCTCTGCGTCAATGTCTGCCCGGTGGAAGGCTGCATCACCATGGAGCCCCTAGCCGCCGGGGTGGTAGACCAGCGCACCGGCAAGCCGGTGTCACCGATCTACGCCAACTGGACGACGCACCCGAACAACCCGATGGCCAAGGTGGCCGCGGAATAGCGACACGCGGTCGAGCGAAACAGCGGCGCCTTCGGGCGCCGTTTTTGTCTCTCCTATTGCAGATAAGGATTATCCATGATAAAGCTTATCCATGAATAGGAGCGGCAGGCCATGAAACTCGGGGAAGGCGTCGAAGCGGCGATCCACTGCGCCGCCACACTTGCCGGCGTCAAAGGCAACAGCACCATATCGGGCGCCGCCCTGGCGGAAGCCTTCGGATTGTCGCCGAGCTATCTGTTGAAGCATCTCAATCAGCTTACGACTGCTCGTATCCTGGAATCGGTGCCGGGACCTGCCGGCGGCTACCGCCTGGCGCGGCCGGCCGAGCGCATCACGCTGCTAGACATCGTGCTCGCGGTCGAAGGGCGCGACCCTGCCTTCCGATGCGGCGAGATCCGCCAGCGCGGATCAGCAAAGCTCGACGCCTCGGCCTATGTGAAACCGTGCGGCATCAATGCCGCGATGCTGAAGGCCGAGCGCGCCTATCGCGCGGCGCTGGCCGAAGCGAAGCTTTCCAACATCGTTGCCGATTTCATGAGCGATGCCGATCCCCGTTCGGTCGCTGCAAGCTGCGCTTTCGTCGAGCGACACCAGCGGCCGCAGAAATCGGGCCAAAAATTTCAACCAAGCAAAGTGTGAAGGGTAAGGTCATGAAACAGAGACTGCAGTTCTACGCGAAGGCGCCGGAGCTCATGAAGGCGGTGTCGGCGCTCAACAAGGCTGTCGACGAATGCGGGCTGGAGAAAAGCTTGCTGCATCTGGTCAAGCTCAGGGCCTCGCAGATCAATGGCTGCTCCTACTGCGTCGAGATGCACAGCCGTGAGGCGAGGCACGACGGCGAGACCGAGACGCGGCTCTATCTGGTGGCGGCCTGGAAGGAATCGCCGCTGTTTTCCGAGCGCGAGCGCGCCGCGTTTGCCTGGACCGAGGCCGTCACCCTGATCGCCAATAACGGCGTGTCGGACGAACTCTATGCCCGGACGCTCGAACACTTCTCGGAAGAGGAACTGGTCAAGCTGTCCGTCGCGCTTGGCATGATCAACACCTGGAACCGGCTTTGCGTCCCGTTCCATGCCATCCATCCGATGCCGGCTGCCAAGGCTGCTTGATCGGGTCGGCCAGCGCGCGGACGAAAGATCCGCGCGCCCTCGTCGTTCACGCGTTAAAGCGCAGGCCGCCGTCGCAGGTCAGCACCTGGCCGGTGACAAAGCCGTTGGAGACCAGGAAAGCTATTGCCGAAGCGACATCCTCGGCACGACCGATACGACCGACCGGCGTCTTGCCGGCATATTCGGCAAAAACCGCCTGCCGCTGCTCGCCCGGCAGAAAGTCCCACCAGGGCGTGTCGATGACCCCCGGCGCGACGACGTTGACGCGCAGCGGCTTCAGTTCGACCGCGAGGATCGGCGCCACGGTCAAGAGCATGCCGTTGACGGCGCCGATGCCAGCGATGCCAGGCATCGCGAGCTGGGCCGAGACCGCCGAAATGAACGTGACCGATCCGGCTCTGTTCAAAGTCGGCAAGGCGGCCTGCAGGCAGAATAGTTGCGGGCGGATCTTTTCGTCGACGCCGCTGCCGATGTCGGCAAGGTCGAGGGTTGCGAACGGCCCAAGCCCTTTGCCGCCACTCGCCGCGAGAACGAGATGATCGAACGGCCCCAGGCGTTCGAAGAACGACCGTACCTCGTCCGGCTTGCTCGCATCGAAAGCGGCCTTGCCGACCGTGCAGCCGAGGCTCTCCCAGGCGCTCTTCAGTTTCTCCTCATTGCGGCCGGTGATCGTGACTTTCATCGTCGGACTGGCCAAGTGTTTGGCGGTGGCAAGGCCGATGCCGGACGAGCCGCCTATGATCACGCAGTGTTCGGTGTTCATGAGTGCTGTTCCCTGGAGGTCGAGGACGCAGGTCCGATCAATTCGAGGCTCAAGGTCCGCAACCGATGGCGTGCCCTTTCGTCATAGGCCTGGGGATCGGCGCGCGATTCCCGCTGGCCGTCGAAATAGAGGCCGCTGCGCACTTCGAGTGCCGACGAAGCCACGAGGTTGACGATGGCGTCGGCGCCAGTCTCGACCGAGTTCCAAGGTTCGACGCCCGCCTGCCTGACCATGGTGGTATCCATGTAGCTTGCCGGATGCAGCGCGTTGGCCTTGACGCCAGTGCCTTTGAGCTGTTCGGCCAAATCAATGGTGAACAGGATCTGCGCCAGCTTGCTCTGGCAGTAAGCGCGCACGCCACTGTAGCCGTGGGTCAGCATGACATCATCGAAGTCGATCGCCTGCTGGCCAGCTGACGCGACGTTGACGATGCGCGCATGCGCGCTTGCCTTGAGCAAGGGCAGCAATTGCGATGTCAGCAGGAAGCCTGCGAGATAGTTGACGGCGAAGCGCAGCTCATAGCCGTCGGCGCTGACCTGCCTTTTCGCATCCTGGCCGCCGGTGCCGACGCCGGCATTGTTGATCAAGATGTCGAGCCGGTCGGTGCGGGCGCGCACGGCATCGGCAAGATGGTGCACTTCGGCCAGTGAGGCGAGGTCGGCCGTGAGAAATTCGGCCTTACCACCTCTTGCCTCGATGGCGGCCACCGTCGCCCTGCCTCGGTCTTGGTCGCGGCCGTGCACCAGCACGCGCGCGCCGGCGGCACCCAGCTTTTCGGCGACGACACGGCCGACGCCGTCGGTCGAGCCGGTGACCAGAACGGTCTTGTCCTTGAGTTCCATGATCAGAGCCTCCTTACACTTGCTCTGAGCGAAAGATGGGGCGCTGGGCGCACCGCAAACAGTTCAAACTTTATCCTGGTATCGATACTGCTATAATAGAGGCATGGATGCCGTGAGCCATTCCGCTGAGGACAGTCGCCGCCGCGAGCTTGGCGCTTTCCTGCGCTCGCGCCGCGAAAGGCTGTCGCCGGCGGACTTAGGTCTCGCGACTGGCGGCAGACGCCGCACGCCCGGGCTGAGGCGCGAGGAGGTGGCGATGATCGCCGGTGTCGGCACGACCTGGTACACCTGGCTCGAGCAGGGCAGAGACGTGCGGCCTTCGGTCGAGGTGCTTTCGGCGCTCTCGGAGGCGTTGCGTCTCGATGGCGTCGAGAAGCGGCATCTGTTCATCCTTGCCGGCCGCCAGCAGCCACAGCGTCGCGTGACTGTGCCCGAAAAGGTCGACGGCACGCTGTTGCATATGTTGCAGAGCCTGGTCCTGCAGCCGGCCTATGTGGTTGGTCGGCGCTGGGACTTGCTGGCCTGGAATCGAGCGGCTGCGGCTGTGTTCGGCGACTATGAGCTGCTGGAGGGCGATGCCCGCAACATCGTCCATCTGGTGTTCACCAGCCCGCATCACCGCCGGCTGCTGGTCGACTGGGAAGAACTCGCCCGCGTTGTGCTCGCTTCGTTTCGCGCTGAGAGCGCCAAATATGTCGGCGATCCAGACTTCGACCGGCTGATCGCGCTCATGATGCGCTCAAGCCCGGAGTTCCGGGATTGGTGGCCAAGGCGAGATGTGGCGCGAAGACTGGCGGGGGTGAAGCATGTCCGCCATCCCACGGCCGGCGCGATGGCCTTCGAACATATGAGCCTTTCGATCGACGATGGTTCGGACATGCGGCTGATCGTCTATACGCCGCTCGCCGAGCACAACTCGATCGCCAAGCTCAAGAAGTTGCTGGAGGGGCTTCCGAGCGAACGCCGCAGCGCGTGAGTTGGTTGGTGACAGGCCCATCGGCTTCGTCATCCACGGGCAGAGCGGGAGCGAAGCGGACGCGGAGACCCGAGGATCCGTTCCGTTACCTTAGCCGTGGGATGCAGCGATGCAGAATTCTGCACGGTAGCGGAGCTCCGAGGGCACGGAATGGATCCTCGGGTCTGCGCTGCGTCGCTACGCTCCTTACTCCGCCCGTGGATGACGAAATGACGAGGGCCTCGGCTAATTTGCACGAATAGCAACAGCCAAGCGACGAGGACGTCCGCTAATCCTTCGGCTTCAGCCCATCCAGGAACAACTGCTCCAGGAACCGTGCGGCATCCTCGAAGCGGCCGTCGCCGCCGCGGTCGGGGCCGAGCACGGCGCGCACCTGGACGTCGAAATCGGCATAGTGCTGGGTCGTTGCCCAGATCGAGAAGATCAGGTGCCACGGGTCGGTGCGGGCGATCTTGCCGGCGCGCATCCAGCTCTTGATGAGGGCGGCCTTCTCGTCGACCAGCGTCTTCAGTTCGCCCTCCAGCATCGGCATGATGCGTGGGGCGCCCTGCAGGATCTCGTTGGCGAAGAGCCGGCTTTCGCGCGGGAAGTCGCGCGCCATCTCGAGCTTGCGCCGGATGTAGCTCCTGAGCTCGGTCATCGGATCGCCGATGTCGTCGAGTTCCTTGAGCGGCGCCAGCCAGGTGTCCAGCAGGCGCTGCATCAAGGTCTCGTGAATGTCTTCCTTGCGCCGGAAATAATAGAGAAGGTTCGGCTTCGACATGCCGGCGGCCTCGGCGATCTGGTCGATGGTCGAGCCGCGAAAACCGTTGGTGGAGAAGACTTCCAGCGCGGCTTCCAGGATAAGTTCACGCTTTTCCTGCTGGATACGGGTGCGACGGGGAGTTGAACCTTCCATCGTGTCCGTCACCCTTGCCGGCCGCCGGCCTGCAGGCGATCTGGACCAATTCTCTGGACCAGTTTTTCCTTGACCTGTGGAACGCCCTTCCGATGCCCCATTTCCGCTAGTAATCCCTTGACCGCCGACAGGGCGGTGCTAACGTTTGTCCAATCGGTCAAAATTTGCGTAGCACGAAAACGACGCGAAGACCAAGTGCTGGGAAGACCAAGCGTTAGCCGCACCGAAACAGGTTACAAGGGGAAGTCTTGGTCATGTCCAACCGGCTGAAAGTCACGCCGAACGATCTCAGCGCATTCTGGATGCCGTTCACGGCAAACCGGCAGTTCAAGCAGGCGCCGCGCATGTTCGTGTCCGCCAAGGACATGCACTACACCACCAGCGACGGCCGCAAGGTGCTCGACGGCACTGCCGGGCTGTGGTGCGTCAATGCCGGCCACTGCCGGCCGAAGATCACGGAGGCGATCCAGCAGCAGGCGGCCGAGCTCGACTATGCGCCGGCCTTCCAGATGGGCCATCCGATTGTGTTCGAGCTGGCGAACCGCCTGGTCGATATCGCGCCGCGGGGCATGGACCACGTGTTCTTCACCAATTCCGGCTCGGAATCGGTCGATACGGCGCTGAAGATGGCGATCGCCTATCACCGCGCCCGTGGCGAGGGCTCGCGCACCCGGCTGATCGGTCGCGAGCGCGGTTATCACGGCGTCAATTTCGGCGGCATCTCGGTCGGCGGCATCGTCACCAACCGCAAGATGTTCGGGACGCTGCTCGGCGGCGTCGATCATCTGCCGCACACGCATTTGCCCGAAAAGAACGCCTTCTCCAAGGGCGTTCCGGAGCATGGCGCCGAACTGGCCAACGAGCTGGAGCGGCTCGTCGCGCTGCACGACGCCTCGACCATCGCTGCCGTAATCGTCGAGCCGGTCGCAGGCTCGACCGGCGTCATCCTGCCGCCGAAGGGCTATCTGCAGAAGCTCCGCGAAATCTGCACCAAGCACGGCATCCTGTTGATCTTCGACGAGGTCATCACCGGTTTCGGCCGTCTCGGAACGCCGTTTGCGGCGGACTATTTCGGCGTCACGCCCGATATCATGACCACGGCCAAGGGCGTCTCCAACGGCGTCATCCCGATGGGCGCGGTGTTCGTCAAGAAGGAGATCCACGACACCTTCATGACCGGCCCGGAGCATATGATCGAGTTCTTCCACGGCTATACCTATTCGGGCAATCCGATCGCCTGCGCCGCCGCGCTCGGCACTTTAGACACCTATAGGGACGAGGGCCTGCTCGCCCGCGGCGAGGAGTTGGCGCCCTATTGGGAGGATGCGCTGCATTCGCTGAAGGGCGAGCCGCACGTCATCGACATCCGCAACATCGGGCTGATCGGTGCGATCGAGCTGGCGCCGATCGCCGGCAGCCCGACCAAGCGCGCCTTCTCGGCCTTCGTCAAGGCGTTCGAACGTGGCGCGCTGATCCGCACCACCGGCGACATCATCGCTTTGTCGCCGCCGCTGATCATCACCAAGGGCCAGATCAACGAACTGATCGACCATGTGAGGGACGTGCTGAGGTCGATAGACTAATCTGCTTCGACCAACCGGGTGGCGTCGGGAACCGCCGCCCGGTTGGACATTGAAATGAGAGGACTTGGAATGGCCGCCCCCGGCGAGAATCTGCGAATCAATTCAGACCGTTTGTGGGATTCCATCATGGAGATGGCGAAGATCGGCCCCGGCATTGCCGGCGGCAACAATCGCCAGACACTGACCGATTCCGACAGAGAAGGCAGAGCGCTGTTCAAGTCCTGGTGCGACGAGGCCGGGCTCGCGATGGGCGTGGACCAGATGGGTACCATGTTCATGACGCGCGCCGGCACCGATCCGGACGCGCTGCCCGTCTATGTCGGCTCTCATCTCGATACGCAGCCGACCGGCGGCAAATATGACGGCGTGCTCGGCGTGCTTTCGGGCCTCGAGGTCGTGCGCTCGCTCAACGATCTCGGCATCAAGACCAAGCATCCGATCGTCGTCACCAATTGGACGAACGAGGAGGGGGCGCGTTTCGCGCCGGCCATGCTCGCCTCAGGGGTGTTCGCGGGTGTCCACACGCTCGACTACGCCTATGGCCGCAAGGATCTCGACGGCGCGACCTTCGGCGACGAGTTGAAGCGGATCGGCTGGGTGGGCGACGAAGAGGTCGGCGCGCGCAAGATGCACGCCTATTTCGAATATCATATCGAGCAGGGCCCGATTCTCGAGGCCGAGAACAAGCAGATCGGCGTGGTGACACACTGCCAGGGCCTGTGGTGGCTCGAATTCACGCTGACCGGCAGGGAAGCGCATACCGGCTCGACGCCGATGAACATGCGCGTCAACGCCGGGCTCGCCATGGCGCGCATCCTGGAAATGGTGCAGACGGTCGCCATGGAAAACCAGCCTGGCGCCGTCGGCGGGGTGGGCCAAGTGAAGTTCTCGCCCAATTCGCGCAACGTGCTGCCAGGCACGGTGATCTTCACCGTCGACATCCGTTCGCCGAACCAGGCCAAGCTCGACAGCATGCGCGCCCGCATCGAGCAGGAGGCGCCGAAGATCTGCGAGCCGCTCGGGGTGAAATGCTCGGTCGAGGCGGTGGGCCATTTCGATCCCGTGACCTTCGATCCGACCCTGGTCGGCCGCGTGCGCACGGCCACCGAAAAGCTGGGCTACAGCCATATGAACATCATTTCCGGCGCTGGCCACGACGCATGCTGGGCGGCCAAGGTCGCGCCGGCGACCATGGTGATGTGCCCCTGCGTCGGCGGTCTCAGCCACAACGAGGCCGAGGACATCTCCAAGGAATGGGCTGCGGCGGGCGCCGACGTGCTGTTCCACGCGGTGGTCGAGACGGCGGGGATCGTGGAGTGACGGTTCGGCGCTGTACCCCCACCCCTAACCCCTCCCCACAAGGGGGAGGGGAATTGGCATCGTCCTCGCTTTTCCTTGTTGCGCAGAGCTTTGATGACTGGGCTATGACAGCGCGACGCCTAGCCTCCCTCCCCCTTGTGGGGAGGGATTGAGGGTGGGGGTACTCGCCTTGGCACCGACCGCGATCGATCCCGTCGCCATCAAGCGTGCACGGGCGCTGCGTCGGGCCATACAGACTTTGTCCTGCACGAGAAGGGCGTGGTCGTCGAGGTTGATGGAGAGCATCATTTTACGCCGGAGCGGATGGACAGAGACCGAACGCGCGATGCATGGCATGGCCGGCAGGGCTATCGTGTGCTCAGGTTTTCGACCGGCGAGTTGGCGGGCTCCTTTGACGGCTGCGTGGAAGAGATATTGCGGCAAGTTGGAGTGATGTAGCGTCAGTCCAGGCCAACTCTCGGATGATTTGAGAACAGCCGAAGCGCTCAAAAGAAGTGCAGAAGAAGGGAACAAGAGAATGACCAAAGTCATCAAGAACGGCACCATCGTCACCGCCGACCGCACGTGGAAGGCCGATGTGGTGTTCAGCCACGGCAAGATCATCGCCATCGGCTCCGACCTGCATGGCGACCATGAGTTCGATGCCACCGGCTGCTATGTCATGCCGGGCGGGATCGATCCGCACACCCATCTCGAAATGCCGTTCATGGGCACGTATTCGGCCGACGATTTCGAATCCGGCACACGGGCAGCGCTTTCCGGCGGCACCACCATGGTGGTCGATTTCTGTCTGCCGGCGCCGCAGCAGTCGCTGCTCGAAGCCTTGCAGATGTGGGACAACAAGACTTCGAAGGCGGCTTGCGACTATTCCTTCCACATGGCGATCACCTGGTGGGGCAAGCAGGTGTTCGACGAGATGGCAACCGTCGTCGATCGGGGCATCACCTCGTTCAAGCACTTCATGGCCTACAAGGGCGCGCTGATGGTCGACGACGACGAGATGTATGCGTCGTTCCAGCGCTGCGCCGATCTTGGGGCGCTGCCGCTGGTCCATGCCGAAAACGGCGACGTGGTCGCCGCACTGTCGCAAAAACTGCTCGCTGCCGGCAACAACGGTCCCGAGGGCCACGCCTATTCGCGCCCGCCGGAAGTGGAAGGCGAGGCCACCAATCGCGCCATCATGATCGCCGACATGGCAGGCGTGCCGCTCTATGTCGTGCATGTCTCCTGCGAACAGAGCCACGAGGCGATCCGCCGCGCGCGCCAGAAGGGCATGCGGGTGTTCGGCGAGCCGCTGATCCAGCACCTGACGCTCGACGAGAGCGAATATTTCAACAAGGACTGGGATCACGCGGCGCGCCGCGTGATGAGCCCGCCCTTCCGCAGCAAGTGGCATCAGGATTCGCTTTGGGCGGGCCTGCAGGCCGGCTCGCTGCAGGTGGTGGCCACCGACCACTGCTCCTTCACCACCAAGCAGAAGCGCAACGGCATCGGCGACTTCACCAAGATCCCGAACGGCACGGGCGGTCTCGAGGATCGCTTGCCTATCCTGTGGACCACAGGCGTCAACACCGGGCGGCTGACGATGAACGAGTTCGTCGCGGTGACGTCGACCAACATCGCCAAGATCCTCAATATGTATCCGAAGAAGGGCGCGATCGTCGAAGGTGCGGACGCCGACATCGTGGTCTGGGATCCGAAGCGCAAGAAGACGATCTCTGCCAACAAGCAACAGTCGGTGATCGACTACAATGTGTTCGAGGGTTTCGAGGTGACGGGGCTGCCGCGCTTCGTCTTCTCGCGCGGCGAACTGTCGATCGAAGAGGCGGACATCAAAGCCAAGATCGGCCATGGCGAGTTCGTCGCCCGCGAGCCGAACGCGGCGGTCAACCGGGCGCTGTCGACCTGGAAGGACATCACCGCTCCGCGCAAGGTGGAGCGTTCAGGCATTCCGGCGACCGGAGTTTGAGCGTGCGCGCTATTTTTCTCGCAATCGCGGCGGCCGCGCTGGCCGGAGGCTCGGCCGTTGCCGCCGGCATCGACCTCAGCAAGCCTTATGGCGACAAGTATGGCTGCATCAACAGAAACGGCCAGGAAGTCGCCGCCGATCGGATGCTGCTTCTGACCGACAAGGAGCTGATCACGGCCGCCAGCGCCTGCACCTTCAGCGACAGCCAAGCGCAGGCCGACGGATCGCTAGTGGTGACGGCAAAATGCGAGGCGGAAGGCGAAGAGGGGCAGTCGCCGATAAAGTTCATCATCAAGCGCAGCAAGAAGAATGCCAAGAAGCTGGTGATCGCCGGCGAGGACGGTAACGTGATGGGCGAAGTCTCGCGGTGCAAATGACGCTTGGAGTTTTTCCCTCGATTCCGAAGCGAGACAGCATTTGTGGGACGCCAAGCGATTCCGTTTGGCTGCAAAATGCCTTGTCTCTTGCCGCAATTCCCGACGGAAAACCGTGTCACACTTTTCCTGGAATTGCTCTAGGCAACCAGCGCATCCAGTTCCGGCAGCAGGACGACGCTTTCCTGCTCGTTGGGATCGGTGCGGGCAATGACCGCCGAAGACGGCGCGCCGCTGAGATTGGCCGGCAGGTGCGGCACGCCTGCCGGAATGTAGAAGAGGTCGCCGGCCTTGACGACGGTATGGTGCTCGAGCCGGTCGCCATACCAGGTATGGACCTCGCCCGAGAGCACATAGATCGCCGTCTCGTGGTTGTCATGCATATGGGCCTTGGCGCGGGCGCCGGGCGGCATGGTGAGCAGATGCATGCAGATGCCGGAAGAGCCGACGGTCTCGGCGGCGATACCGGCGAAATAGCTCAGCCCCTGCTTGCCTTCATAAGTGCTATCAGGGCGAATAACATGACAAGTGGGTGCTGGCGACATCGGCATGGCTCCGGGCGGCGTCGATCGAGTGGGATTGGACAAGGGGAAAGCAACATCAGGGCAAATGCAATCGGATTCCAGCCGGCGCGGCAGCGGCTGCGACAGGCGGACCGCAGCCAATGACCGCACAGTCGCCAGCCGCCGTCTTGGCAAGCAAGCTCGGCCTCACCTTTCAGACCAATGACGGTCCGGTGCAGGCGCTGACCGATGTCGACCTCAGCATCGGCAAGGGCGAGTTCGTGTCGTTCATCGGCCCGTCCGGCTGCGGCAAGACCACCTTGCTGCGCGTCATCGCCGACCTGGAAAAGCCGACCTCGGGTGCGATCTCGGTCAACGGCATGTCGCCGGAGCAGGCGCGCGAGAAACGCGCCTATGGCTATGTCTTTCAGGCCGCAGCCCTTTTTCCCTGGCGCACGATCGAGCGCAACGTGGCGCTGCCGCTCGAGATCATCGGCCTCAGCAGTGCCGAGCAGGCGCAGCGCATCAAGCGCACGCTGGAAATGGTCAACCTGTCCGGCTTCGAGAAGAAGTATCCCTGGCAGCTTTCCGGCGGCATGCAGCAGCGCGCCTCGATCGCGCGTGCGCTCGCCTTCGACGCCGATCTTCTGTTGATGGACGAGCCGTTCGGCGCGCTCGACGAAATCGTGCGCGATCATTTGAACAAACAGCTTCTGGAACTCTGGGATTCGACCAACAAGACGATCTGCTTCGTCACCCACTCGATCCCCGAAGCGGTCTATCTTTCGACGCGCATCGTCGTCATGTCGCCGCGTCCCGGCCGCGTCACCGACATCATCGAATCGACCTTGCCGAGGAAGCGTCCGCTCCACATCCGCGAGACGCCGGAATTCCTGGCGATCGCCGCGCGCGTGCGCGATGGTTTGCGGGCAGGGCACAGCTATGAGGATTGAGGGGGTGGGAGATGAGGACCGGCCCAACCGCGCCTTCCGTCATCCTAGGATCTGCGCCGCGTCGCTTCGCTCCTTGCTTCACCCTAGGATGACGAAGAACAGCAACGTTGCAGCACCCCAGACGATGGCGCCCGGCCTTCGCTTCGCTCCGGCCACTCTCTCCCCGCGGGAGAGAGGAGAAGGGGAGCGCTGATGGATAGCTTCCGCTCCAAGATCGTCCCCGTAACCACCATCCTCGCCGGCCTGGTGGTGGTCTGGTACGTCTTTGCCGTCATCCTCAACACGCCGTTCCAACGCGACCTCGACCAACGCGCCAACCAGAACCCTGGCACGATCGAATTTATCGGCAAGACGCTGTCGCAGCCGAAGCCGACGCTGCCAGCGCCGCATCAGGTGGCGGTGAATTTCTTCGAGAATACCTTCCTGCGCAGCGTCACCTCGAACCGGAGCCTCGTCTACAACGCCTGGGTGACGCTGTCCTCGACGCTGCTCGGCTTTGCCTTCGGCACGGCGCTTGGCATCATCATCGCGGTCGGCATCGTCCATGTGGCCTCGCTCGATCGCAGCCTGATGCCGTGGATCATCGCCTCGCAGACCATCCCGATCCTGGCGGTGGCGCCGATGATCATCGTGGTGCTGGCGGCGATCGGGATCACGGGCCTGATCCCCAAGGCGCTGATCTCGACCTATCTGTCGTTCTTCCCCGTCGCCGTCGGCATGGTGAAGGGCCTGCGCTCGCCCGAGCTCATGCATCTCGACCTGATGCATACCTATAATGCCAGCCGCTCGCAGATCTTCTGGAAGCTCAGGGTCCCGGCATCGGTGCCGTTCCTGTTCACCTCGATGAAGGTCGCGGTGGCGGCGAGCCTGGTCGGCGCCATCGTCGGCGAACTGCCGACCGGGGCCGTCGCCGGCATCGGCGCCAAGCTGCTCTCCGGTGCCTATTACAGCCAGTCGATCGACATCTGGTCGGCACTCGTGGCCGGCTCCATCGTGGCGGCGCTGCTGGTCACCGTGGTCGGCATTGCCGGGCGCCTGGTCGACCGCGCTATGGGCGGGAGGCCGGCATGAATTGGCTAAGACCCTCCTGGCAACCGGTGCTGGCGGTGATGCTCTGCCTGGCTGCGCTGGCGCTTGGCCCGATGTCGAGCCCGGAAGCCGCGGCGCTGGCACAACCCTCCGCCACCGTCGCACCCCCCTATCTCGAGACAAAGGGGCTCATTCTCGGCCTGCTGCTGATCGCGGCAGCCGTCTCGATGACGCGGCTGCCGCCCATCTTCGAGGCTGTCGTGCTGTTCGTCGGCGCGCATCTCGCGGCGTGGCTACTGATCGCCGGAATAGGCGGGTTCGAAGGGACGGCACTGGCGCCGTATTTCCTCCTCCTTGCTGCTGCGTGGCTTCTCGGATGGCGCTGCGTGGCGGTGCTGTCTTCTCTGCGTCCCGTGGCCAACTGGGCTCGGACGGCGCTGCGGCTGATCATTCCGGCGATTTTCGGCGCCTGGATTTTGATCATCTGGGAGGCGGTGACGCGCGGCGCCGGCATCCCCTTCATCCTGCTGCCGCCGCCAAGCGCCATCGGCGCCCGCATCGCCAATTCGCTGCCGGTGCTTGCTGCCGATGTGCAGCAGACCATCTTCAAGGCGGTGATCTTCGGCTATATCGCCGGCAGCGGCGCCGGCTTTCTTGCGGCTATCGCCGCGGACCGCGTGCCGTTCCTCAGGCGCGGCCTGCTGCCGATCGGCAACATGGTGTCGGCGCTGCCGATCATCGGCGTCGCGCCGATCATGGTCATGTGGTTCGGCTTCGGCTGGGAGTCCAAGGCGGCGGTGGTCATCATCATGACCTTCTTCCCGATGCTGGTGAACACGGTCGCCGGGCTTGCCGCGTCCAGCCACATGGAGCGCGACCTGATGCGCACCTATGCTTCGGGATACTGGCCGACACTGATCAAGCTCAGGCTGCCTGCGGCGGCGCCCTTCATCTTCAACGCGCTGAAGATCAACTCGACGCTGGCGCTGATCGGCGCCATCGTCGCGGAGTTCTTCGGCACGCCGGTTGTCGGCATGGGCTTCCGCATTTCGACGGAAGTCGGGCGGATGAACATCGACATGGTCTGGGCCGAAATCGCGGTTGCAGCACTTGCGGGTTCGGTCTTTTATGGCGTGGTCGCTCTCGCCGAGAGAGCCGTCACGTTTTGGCATCCCTCTGTCCGTGGTGGATAGGGGCGGTGGGTTCAAGGGTGCTAACCTCAGAGGGTAAAAATATGAAAAGACTTGTAGTTTCTGCCTTGGCCGGCGCAATGTCGCTGGCCGCTTTCCAGGCGATGGCGGCCGACAAGGTGACGCTGCAGCTGAAGTGGGTCACGCAGGCCCAGTTCGCGGGCTATTATGTCGCCAAGGCCAAGGGGTTCTATGAAGCCGAGGGCCTGGACGTCGACATCAAGCCGGGTGGTCCCGACATCGCGCCCGAGCAGGTGATCGCCGGCGGCGGCGCCGACGTGATCGTCGACTGGATGGGCGGCGCGCTGGCCGCGCGCGAAAAGGGTGTGCCGCTCGTAAATATCGCTCAGCCGTTCAAGAAGGCCGGCATGGAACTGGTCTGCCCGAAAGACGGGCCGATCAAGACCGAAGCCGACTTCAAGGGCCATACGCTGGGCGTCTGGTTCTTCGGCAACGAGTATCCGTTCTATGCCTGGATGAACAAGCTCGGCCTCAAGACCGATGGCGGCAAGGATGGCGTCACGGTGCTTAAGCAGAGCTTCGACGTGCAGCCGCTGATCCAGAAGCAGGCAGACTGCATCTCGGTCATGACTTACAACGAGTACTGGCAGCTGATCGACGCCGGCTACAAGCCGGAACAACTCACCGTCTTCAACTACTCGGCAATGGGCAACGACCTGCTGGAGGACGGCCTCTACGCGCTCGAGACGAAGCTCAAGGATCCGGCCTTCGAGGACAAGATGGTGCGCTTCGTGCGCGCCTCGATGAAGGGCTGGAAATACGCCGTCGACAATTCGGATGAAGCGGCTGAGATCGTCATGGACAATGGCGGCCAGGACGAGAACCACCAGAAGCGCATGATGGGCGAAGTCGCCAAGCTGATCGACAACGCGGACGGCAAGCTCGATCCGGCGACCTATGAGCGCACCGCCAAGGCGCTGCTCGACCAGAAGATCATCGCCAAGGAGCCTTCCGGCGCTTACACGACGGCGATCACGGACAAGGCGATCAAGTAAGCCTACGGCAACGTCCTGTTGCTTGAGGACGAGACCTCTGGAAAGAGCGGTTCTGTAGAGCCGCTCTTTTTCTTTTTGCGCCATGTTGCCCCAAACCGCTGCGCAGTTCTGGGCGACATGCATCGGTGTCAGAGACGCCGTTCCTTTATGGTGTTCATGACGAAGCTGGTCTCGATCGAGGCGACGCATTTCAGCCGCGCGATCTTTTCCTTGATGAAGCGCTCGTATTGTTCGAGGCTTCCGGTGACCACCTTCAGCACATAGTCGCGCGAGCCGGTGACGAGGTGGCACTCCAGCACCTCTTCCCAGCCGCGGATCGCGTCCTCGAACATGACGATCTCGTCCTCATTTTGACGGCCGAGCCGGATGGTGGCGATGGCGACCATGCCCCAGCCGAAGGCGGCCGGATCGACCAGCGTGGTGTAGCCTCTGATGACGCCGGCTTCTTCCAGCCGCCGCACGCGTCTCAGGCAGGGCGATGGCGACAGACCGATCCGCTCGGCAAGCTCGTTGTTGGTGATGCGGGCGTCGGCTTGCAGTTCACGCAGGATCTTGCGGTCGAAGTCGTCGGCTATCTTCTGCGGCATTTTTGGCCTCTCCGGGCAATTGATTGCGGGAAGGCAGCCATACGAGCCCAAAAATAGCAAGGACTGCCTGATCTGGATGGCTTAAATTGCCGTGCGACACTCCTCGAAAAGCAGGAAAAAGCCCATGACCGCGCCGCGCCCTTCCAAAACCCACATTGGAAACCACAAGCTCCACCCGGAGACGCTGATGCTGAGCTACGGCTTCGATCCGCAGCTCTCGGAGGGCGCCGTCAAGCCGCCGGTGTTCCTCACCTCGACCTTCGTGTTCAAGTCGGCGGAAGAGGGACGCGATTTTTTCGACTACACCTCCGGCCGCAAGGAACCTCCGAGCGGCACGGCTTCCGGCCTGGTCTATTCGCGCTTCAACCATCCCAACAGCGAGATCGTCGAGGACCGGCTGGCGATCTTTGAAGGGACGGACGCCTGCATCCTGTTCTCGTCCGGCATGTCGGCGATCGCGACGACGCTGCTCGCCTATACTCGCCCGGGCGACGTCATCCTGCATTCGCAGCCACTTTATGGCGGCACCGAAACGCTTCTGACGCGCACGCTTTCCGGCTTCGGCATCAATGCTGTCGGCTTCGCGGACGGGGTCGACGAGGGGGCGGTGCGCGCCGCTGCCGACGCAGCCGTCAGCCAAGGCCGGGTGTCGGTCATCCTGATCGAGACGCCGTCAAACCCCACCAACAGCCTTGTCGACATCGAGCTGATGCGGAGGATCGCCGACGAGATCGGCGTCCGGCAAGGGGCGACGCCAATCATCGTGTGCGACAACACGCTGCTCGGGCCGGTGTTCCAGCGGCCGATCGAACACGGCGCGGATGTGTCCCTCTATTCGCTGACCAAATATGTCGGCGGTCATTCCGACCTGATCGCGGGTGCTGCCATGGGCAGCAAGGCGATAACCAAGCCGATCAAGGCGCTGCGCGGCGCAATCGGCACGCAGCTCGACCCGCATTCCTGCTGGATGCTCGGCCGCTCGCTCGAGACCTTGTCGATCCGCATGGAGCGAGCGAACGACAATGCGCGCCTTGTCGCCGAATTTCTGCGCGACCATCCCAAGGTCGAGAAGGTGCACTATCTACCCTTCGTGGGCGAGGACACACCCGCGGGTCGCACCTATCGGGCGCAGTGCAGTGGCGCCGGCTCGACCTTCTCTTTCGATATACGCGGCGGGCAGACGGCAGCCTTTGCCTTTCTCAACAGCCTGCAGATATTCAAGCTGGCGGTAAGCCTGGGCGGGACGGAATCGCTGGCCAGCCATCCGGCGGCCATGACCCATTCGGGTATTCCTTTCGACGTGCGCCAGCGCATCGGCGTGCTTGAGACCACGGTCAGGCTGTCGATCGGGGTCGAGCATCCCGACGATCTCATCGCCGACCTGGCGCAGGCGCTGGCACGCGTCTGAGCACCACTTTTTCGCGTCGGTGCGCGGCAGGGCGCTGCGCGCCGAGGTCGAACGGGGTGACGGCTCCTTTTTTCGTGGCGGCGGTAAAATATGCGTGTAGCGGGATACATCGCGGCGCCAAACCGTTCTCGTTGACGCATCCGCATGCCGGGGAGCCGCGGCGGCTGCGCCAGCCAAACGGAGGTCCTTCATGCGCATTCAGTTCTTGCCGATGCTCTCGGCGCTCGCCGTTTCGACCGCCTTCCTGCTCGCATCGCCGGCCATGGCCGAGACCGTGAAGTACACGGCCACGCTCGACGGCAGCCAGCAGAGCCCGCCAGTCACCACCAAGGGCAAGGGAACAGCCACGCTCACCTTCGACACCACCAGCAAGAAACTCAGCTGGAACGTCAAATATTCCGGTCTTAGCGGGCCGGCGGTCGCCGCTCATATCCACGGTCCGGCCGCGGCGGGTGAGAACGCTCCGCCCGTCATTCCGTTCAAGAAGCTGAAGAGCCCGATCAAGGGATCGGCGACGCTGACCGATGCGCAGGCGGCCGACCTCGAAGCCGGCAAATATTATGTCAACGTCCACACCGCCGCCAACAAGGATGGCGAGATCCGCGGGCAGATCGAGAAGGCCGCCGGATCGATGTAGCGGACTTTTTTGCGGGCAGGAACGAGGCAGCCGGCCCCCTCGTTCTTGCCGTCACGACTTATCGCGGATCTGCGTCAGCGTGCGGGTCGGCGTGATCGCTTCGGGATCGAGCCTGATCTCGACGATCGCCGGTTTGCCGCTGGCGCTGGCGCGTTCGAAGGCTGGCGCGAAGTCCTCGGTCTTCTCGACCGTCTCGCCATGGCCGCCATAAGCCCGGGCGAGGGCGGCGAAGTCCGGATTCTTGAGGTCGGTGGCGACGACCCGGCTCGGATACTCACGCTCCTGGTGCATGCGGATCGTGCCATAGATGCCGTTGTTGACGACGATGACTATGATCGCCAGGTCGTACTGGACGGCGGTTGCGAACTCCTGGCCGTTCATCAGGAAGCAGCCGTCGCCGGCAAAGGCGATGACCTCGCGATCCGGATGCAGCGCCTTGGCGGCGACCGCTGCCGGTGTGCCGTAGCCCATCGAGCCGGAGGTCGGCGCTGCCTGCGTGGCGAAGCGGCGGAAGCGGTGGAAGCGATGCACCCAGGTGGAGTAGTTGCCGGCGCCGTTGCATAGGATGGCGTCCTCGGGCAGCGCCTTTTCCAGATAGTTCATGATCGGGCCCATCTGTACGGCGCCGGGGCCGGTCTCCGGCGGCGTCGACCATTCGAGATAGTCGGCATGCGCTTTCGCCGTCTCGGCTGCCCATGATGGCGTACCGGCCGGCTTGCGCCTGGCGAAGGCCTCGACAAAGGCGGCGGGCGAGGCGTTGATCGCCAGCGTCGGCCGGTAGACACGGCCGAGTTCGCCAGCATCGGCATGGATGTGCACCAGCGCCTGGTCAGGATAGGGGCTTTTCAGCAGCGTGTAGTCGGAAGACGGCATCTCGCCCATGCGGCCGCCGATGAGCAGCACCAGATCGGCCTGTTTGATCGCCGCCGCCAGCTTTGGATTGATGCCGATGCCGACGTCGCCGGCATAGTTCGGATGAAGGTGGTCGAACAGCATCTGGCGGCGGAAGGAGCAGCCGACGGGCAGCGACCATGTCTCGGCGATTGTCTGGATCTGCGCCACCGCGTCAGCGTCCCAGCGCGTGCCGCCGAGGATGACGAACGGGCGCTTGGCCTGGCCAAGCAGTTTCTCCAGCGCATCGAGCTCGGCCTCGCCGGGACGCGTCTCCACCGGCATGTGGGCAAGTGCAGCCGGCGCTTCGACCTCGCTGGTCAGCATGTCCTCGGGCAACGAGACAACGACCGGGCCGGGACGGCCCGACGTCGCGACCGCGAAAGCGCGGGTGACGAATTCCAGGATGCGCGCAGCATCGTCGATCTCGACCACCCACTTGGCGATGTCGCCGAAGAAGCGCTTGTAGTCGACCTCCTGAAAGGCTTCGCGCTCCTTGGCGTGGCTGGCGACCTGGCCGATGAACAGGATGACCGGCACTGAATCCTGCATGGCGATGTGGATACCGGCCGAGGCGTTGGTGGCGCCGGGGCCGCGGGTGACGAAGCAGATGCCGGGCTTGCCGGTCAGCCGCCCCTGGCAGTCGGCCATCATCGCGGCGCCACCTTCCTGGCGGCAGACGATGGTGCGGATCGGCGAGTCATGCAGCGCGTCGAGCACCGCGAGGTAGGATTCACCGGGCACGCAGAAGATGCGGTCGGTGCCGTTCGCTTCAAGCGCCTCGACGATCAGTTGTCCGCCGGTCTTCATCGTCCTGACCTCTCCAATTCGGCAAGGATCTCTTGCGTGTGTTCGCCGAGGCGCGGCGAGGGGCGCTCGTAGACGAGCGGCGTGCCCGACATCACCATCGGCGCACGCACGGAAGGCAGAAGATTGCCATGGCCGTCGTCGAGGTCGAGCCGCATGCCACGCGCAATCGTCTGCGGGTCGTCGAACATCTGGCCGATGTTGTTGATCGGGCTCGCCGGTACGCCGGCGGCCTCGAGCTTCGCCAGCAGCGGATCGCGATCGACTGTCTTCAGCGTCTCGATGATCAGTTCGCGCAGCTTCGCGCGATTGGCGACGCGCGCGGGATTGGTGGCGAAATCCGGGTTGGCGGGCAGATCGTTGAGACCGACCGCGGCGCAGAACTTGCCGAACTGACCGTCGTTGCCGACGGCGAGGATGATGTGTCCGTCTCTAACCGGCAACACCTCGTAGGGCGCGATGTTCATATGGGCGTTGCCCATCTGAACCGGCGACTTGCCGGAAACCAGATAGTTGAGGTTCTGGTTGCCGAGCGCGGAGATCTGGCTGTCGAAAAGCGCCATGTCGATATGCTGGCCTTCTCCGGTCTTCTCGGCATGGCGCAGTGCAGCCTGAATGGCGATCACCGAATAAAGACCGGTGAACAGGTCGGAGATGGCGACGCCAGCCTTCTGCGGTTCGCGGCCGGCCTCGCCGGTGATCGACATCATGCCGGCCATGGCCTGGATGATGAAGTCGTAACCCGCGCGCGGCGCGTAAGGCCCGGTCTGGCCGAAGCCGGTGATCGAGCAATAGACAAGGCGCGGATTGATCGCCTTAAGGTTCTCATAATCCAGGCCATATTTTTTCAAGCCACCGAGCTTGAAGTTCTCGATCAGGACATCCGCCTCAGCGACGAGGCGGCGTAGCGTATCGGCACCTTCGGGCTTGGAGAAGTCGATGGCGATCGAACGCTTGCCGCGATTGCAGGAATGGTAATAGGCGGCCGACAGGTTCTCGCCATCGTGGCTCATGACGAAGGGCGGACCCCATTTGCGGGTGTCGTCGCCGCCATCGGGGCTCTCGACCTTGATGACATCGGCACCGAGATCGGCAAGCAACTGCCCAGCCCAAGGGCCCGCAAGGATGCGGGCAAGCTCGATAACGCGGATGCCTTTCAGCGGAGGCTCAGTCATGGATCACCGTTGTTTGACGGCGCGCAGCCGCGCATCTTTTCTTGGCATGTCTCTATTCAAACCGCTGCATTCAAACCGCTGCGCCCTTTTCGGCGCATGCACTATCAATCGTAACCGGCTGTGTCACGACTCATACTGTGGGCCACACGATCAAGACTTCAGCACGCTGTCCGCCCAGGTGGCGAAATCCTTCATGACGATATCTCGGTTCAACTCGTTCAGGCTTTCGTGGCGGGTCTCGGCGTAAACCTTTGAAACCAGATTCGAAAAGCCCATTCGTTGCATGCGCCCGGCAAGATGGTTCACCGCTTTGCCATAGTCCGAGGCAGGATCCTTCTCGCCGCCGACAAGGTTGACGTGGAGGTCGCGGCGCACGTTGGCAAAGCTAGAATCGTTGCCGGCGTGCTGCGCCATATTGACCACGTCACGCCACATCGAGATGGAGGCGTCCCAGCCGCAGAGCGGATCGGCAATGTATTTGTCGACCTCGGCCGCATCGCGCGACAGCCAGTCGAACGGCGTCCGGTGATTGGGAACCGCCTTGCCCCAGGCCTGGAAAGTCATCCGGGGCAGCAGGCGCGAGGGCACATCTGAGCCCAGTCGCATTCGTTCCCAGGCGAGGATGCCGAGTGCGAACTTGCCGAGCAGGCCCTGCGAGAAGTTGCCGTTCCAGATGGCGGCGGCATGGATGCGCTCGGAATGGCGCAGCACGAAGTTCAGCGCGATCGAGGCGCCGAGCGAATGGCCAAAGACAATCACCGGCAATTCGGGATGGTCGGCTGCGATCAGGTCGTGAACAGCGCCGACATCGGCGATCAGTTTGGCCACGCCGTCTACATCCGCAAACCTGCCGAGCGGTGCGTCGGGCGCCTTCGTGGCGCCATGGCCGCGATGGTCGTGGGCGTAGACATGGAAGCCGCGTTCGCTGAGGAAATCGGCGAAACGCGCATAGCGCGCCGCGTGCTCGGCAAGCCCATGGTTGATCTGGACCGCCGCACGTGGGCGGGCTTCGGCAAGCTTGACGTAGAGATTGATCTCGGCGCCTGTCGGCGATTTCACCCTGCGTTGCTCGCTGAACGACATGCCTGCCCTCCGATGCGCGCTTTCCTGCACATGTCGAGCCTGTTTGCGATGGCGCCGGACTTGCGTCAATGCGGCGCGAAGGATTTGCGTTGATTGCCTGTCGATCGCTCTTGTCTTGCAATCCGCGCCATCGCAATTCTGACACGGATGCAGGGGCAGTGTGGCCCCGCGGCATCGTTCATTCGGGACATAATCATGCGGACAGGTTTGGCTTTCTCGCTGGCGCTGGTCATGGCGGCGCTGACCGGCACTGCATGGGCCGATGTGAAGATGAGCGGCTCGTTCATGGCCGATGCGGCCTGTCCCGCAACCCACGCCATCAAGAGCGGCAAGAATCCTGGCAACATCTCAATCATGGCCGGACAAAGCTATCAACTGCTCGCCGGCAACAAGGACGAGCCCACGCATTACTTGATCCAGGTGCCGGGCGCCGACCCGGAGCGGCGCTGGGTCAAGACCAGTTGCGGTCACGTCACCGGCGGCAGTGCGTCGGGGGCGCCCGCCGGCCCGGCCAAATCCCCGCAGCCTAGCTCGGGCAAACCCGAATATGTCTTCGCGCTGAGCTGGCAGCCAGCCTTCTGCGAAACCAAGGCCAACAAACCTGAGTGCAAGGTCCAAAACCGGAACGAATTCGAGGCCACCCATTTCACCTTGCATGGGCTTTGGCCGCAGCCGAATGGCAATTTCTATTGCCAGGTGTCGGCGAGCGACAAGGCGAATGACAATCCCGCGCATTGGGAGGAGCTGCCGGCGGTCGATCTCGATGCCGGAACGCGCGCCGAGCTCGACAGGGTGATGCCGGGCACCGCCTCCAAGCTGGACCGCCACGAGTGGATCAAGCACGGCACCTGCTACGGCAAAAGCCAGCAGGAATATTTCGCCGACGCGCTCAATCTGATGCGCGCGGTGAACGCGTCGGCGGTGCGCGATCTTTTCACCAGGAGCATCGGCAAGCAGCTGACCTCGGAACAGATCCGCAGCGCGTTTGACCATGCCTTCGGCGCCGGTGCCGGAGACCGCGTGCGCGTCTCGTGCCTGGTCGATCCTTCCAGCGGCAGGCGCATGATCGGCGAGCTGACGCTCGGCCTGTCCGGTTCAATCGCCGCAGACAGCAAGCTCGGCGATCTGCTTCTGGCCTCGGCCCCGACCAGCAAGGCCGGCTGTCCCAAGGGCACGGTCGACGCGATCGGTTTCCAGTAAACGGCGAATGAGAGGTGCTGGTCGCCGAGGCCGGATCGTCCTAGGGGCGGCTTCGTAAAGTGACGGCTTCGGAGCCCGGCTCGCCGATCACCCGGTCGCGCCCGCCCGATTTGGCCTTGTAGAGGCGCTGGTCGGCCAGAGCGAAGATGTCGGCAAGGCAATTCGTCGTGTCACTTACGGAGGAGACTCCGGCGCTCACGGTGATGTTGAAGCGGCTGGTGTGGGCAGAGCTCTTGACCGCGCTCCTGATGGTTTCACCAAGCAGTCTCGCCAGCGAATGCGGTTGCGGGCAAAGAATGGCGAACTCCTCGCCGCCGATCCTGAACACCTGATTGCTGCTGCCCACAGTCTCCGTCAGCACGGCAGCCAACGATTTCAACACCTTGTCGCCCTCGGCGTGGCCGAAGCGGTCATTGATCGACTTGAAGTGATCGACATCGACGATTAGCAGGCTGAGCGGCTTGGCGGTCCTGATGGCCGTCGCGACGGCCGCAGCGCCGTCGGCATCGAAGCTGCCGCGATGCAGCAGGCCGGTCAGCCCATCGCGGCCGACATGCTTGACCAGTGCCTCGTAGCGCTCGCGATAGGTGAGGGTGTCGAAGACGTCGGAAAGGCCGCGCGGCAGCGCGGTCTCATGGTCCTCGGCCCATCTGAGATAGGCGACCAGCATGCTGCTATAGGCGAGCGCCGCCGCCAGCTTGGCGAACCAGCCGCCGAAAAAGACCTCGATCGGAGCGCCGGCGACGAAATGGAGAGCCAGGAAGAAGCCGACCTGGTCGAATGTCAGCACGCAGGCGACCGACGCCAGGATGCGTGCAAAAGGCACCTTCCGCAGATAGGCGCCGAGCTTCTCATAGAGCAGGATCATCAGGATGGCGTCGACGAAAAGGAGCGAGGTGCCCCAGACCATCAGCCAGCCCATCTTGTCGATGAAGGCGATGTCGGGAACCCGGCCATCGGGAAGCGGCGCGATCGCGTGCAGACGCAGGATCAGCACCAGGCCGATCATCAGCGCGTTGCCGAGCAGCAGCCCGTAGATCGGCTGGCGGACGGTCGCGGCGTCCTCCTTCATGTAGAGCAGGAGCAGCATCACCAGCTTGCCTGAAAACAGAACGGCCGAGCCCGGCGAGACAATGCCGAAGGGCAGGGCCACATAGAAGACGCTGGCGAGATAGGTTTCCAGGAAATGCATGACGCCCATCGCGCAGACGAACACGCCAAGCCCGATGCGTCGCCTGAAACGGAAGAGCGTGACCATGGCGCCGAAATAGAGAACCGCTTCGGCAAGGAGCAGGAGACCGTTCAGCAAACCATCGACCCGATCTTTTTGCGGAAATCGCAATCTTGGCCGCGATTTCCCGACGTCATCCGTTCTGACGGGGAATGGTTAACCTCGGCTTTCGCGGACCGGCGCCGCAGATCGAAAAGATCGTAAGCGATGGAGGCTTCGATGCGGCGAAACCTCCAGGATCGCCCGCGCCTGCCGAAAGCGATTGCCGTTCGGCGCTTCATCGCCTACATAGCGCGCAAATCCCCATTCAGTTGACACTTCAGTTTCCAGGGAAAGCGCGCGTGGCTCGCCAGTTCATCTATCACATGTCCGGCCTGTCGAAGGCCTACGGCACCAAGAAGGTGCTCGACAACATTCACCTGTCCTTCTACCCGGACGCCAAGATCGGCATTCTGGGGCCCAACGGCTCGGGCAAGTCGACCATCCTGCGCATTATGGCGGGTCTCGACAAGGAGTATCAGGGCGAGGCGTGGCTGGCCGAGGGCGCCACCGTCGGCTACCTCGCGCAGGAGCCGCAGCTTGACGCCAGCAAGACCGTTCGCGAGAACGTCATGGACGGCGTTGCCAGGAAAACCGCCATCATCGAGCGCTACAACGAGCTGATGATGAACTATTCCGACGAGACGGCAGAGGAATCCGCCAAGCTCCAGGACGAAATGGACCGGCTCAACCTGTGGGACCTCGAGCAGCAGGTCGAGATGGCGATGGACGCGCTGCAGTGCCCGCCGGCCGACTCCGAGGTGACGAACCTGTCGGGCGGCGAGCGCCGCCGCGTCGCGCTTTGCCGGCTGCTGCTCGAGCAGCCCGACCTGCTGCTGCTCGACGAGCCGACCAACCATCTCGACGCCGAGACCACGCAATGGCTGGAAAAGCATTTGCGCGACTATCCGGGCTCGGTGCTGATCATCACCCACGACCGCTACTTCCTCGACAACGTCACCGGCTGGATTCTCGAGCTCGACCGCGGCCGCGGCATCCCCTACGAGGGCAACTACACGAAATATCTCGACGCCAAGGCCAAGCGCCTGATCCAGGAAGGCCGCGAGGACGACTCCCGCCAGAAGGCGATCTGGCGCGAGCGCGAGTGGATCCAGTCCTCGCCGAAGGCGCGCCAGACCAAGTCCAAGGCGCGCATCAAGGCCTATGAGGAACTGGTCGAGCAGTCGCAGAATCGCAAGCCGACCGATACGCAGATCGTCATTCCGGCCAGCGAACGCCTCGGCAATGTCGTCATCGAAGTCGAGGGCCTCAACAAAGGCTTCGCCGATGAACTCCTCATCGAGGATCTGTCGTTCAGGCTGCCGCCGGGCGGCATCGTCGGTGTGATCGGCCCCAACGGCGCCGGTAAGACGACGCTGTTCAAGATGATCACCGGCCAGGAAACGCCGGATGCCGGCTCGATCCGCAAGGGCGAGACGGTGAGGCTCGGCTATGTCGACCAGAGTCGCGACGCGCTCGACCCGAACAAGACGGTGTGGGAAGAGATCTCCGGCGGCGCCGAGGTGATCAAGCTCGGCAAGCACGAGGTCAACAGCCGCGCCTATTGCTCGTCCTTCAACTTCCGTGGCGGCGACCAGCAGCAGAAGGTCGGCAATCTTTCCGGCGGCCAGCGCAACCGCGTGCATCTGGCCAAGATGCTGAAGGGCGGCGGCAATGTGCTGCTGCTCGACGAACCGACCAACGACCTCGACACCGAAACGCTGAGCGCGCTGGAAGACGCGCTGGAAGCCTATGCCGGCTGCGCCGTCATCATCAGCCACGACCGTATGTTCCTCGACCGCATGGCCACCCACATGCTCGCCTTCGAGGGCGACGCGCATGTCGAATGGTTCGAGGGCAATTTCGAGGAATATGAGAAGGACAAGCTTCGCCGCCTGGGCGCGGAAGCGGCCACTCCGCACCGCATGACGCATAAGCGGCTGACGCGATAAGCCAAGCGAGAGCGGCGAGACAAGGGAGGTAATCTCGAATGGCTGACTGGTCCGCCGCTCAATATCTCAAATTCGAGGACGAGCGCACGCGGCCCGCGCGGGACTTGGCTCAACAGGTTCCCGTCGATTTCCCGCGCCACGTCGTCGACATCGGCTGCGGGCCGGGCAACTCGACCGAGCTTCTGGTCGAGCGCTGGCCGGATGCCGAGGTCAGCGGCTTCGACACCTCGCCGGACATGATCGAGAAGGCGAGGGCACGGCTGCCCAATGTCAATTTCGCGCTCGCCGATGCCGCCAGTTGGCAGCCCGAGAAGCCGGTCGACGTCATCTTCGCCAACGCGGTCTTCCAATGGCTGCCGGAGCATCCGGCGGTGTTGCAGCGACTGGTGGGACTGCTGGCGCCGGGCGGCGCTTTGGCCATCCAGATGCCCGACAATCTCGCAGAGCCTTCGCACCAGTTGATGCGGGACGCGGCGGCCGAGATGCCGTTCTCGGCCAAGCTCAAGCACGCGGCGCGTGCACCGCTGCCGCCGGTGTCGTTCTACTACGATCTTCTGTCGCCGCTCGCGGATCGGGTGGATATCTGGCACACGATCTACAACCATCCGCTGGCCGATGCCGAGGCGATCGTCGAATGGGTCAAGTCGACCGGGCTGAAGCCGTTCCTCGATCCGCTCGATGCTGAGGAGAAAAAGCACTTCCTCGAAAGCTACACGGCGAAGATCGCGAAGGCCTATCCCAAGACGGCAAACGGCAAGGTGCTGCTGCGCTTTCCCCGCATCTTCATCATCGCCAAGCGGGCCTGAGCGCCGCTCAATTTGCCGCGAGAGCTGCCGCCAGCGGCGGTTTAAGCTGGCATAAACCGGGCAAATGCGACAAGGGTAGCGCGGGCCGGTTCGGTGCCCGCATCAAGCCCGTGCCTCGGACAGTTGGACATGCATCGCGTCATCATCAGCGGCATCGGCGCCGAAATCCCTGAGCCCGTCATCACCAATGAAGAGCTGGTCGAGAGCTTCAACAGCTGGGTCGAAACCGAAAATGCGCGGCGTGCCGTCACCGGCGAGGCGTTGCTGCAGAAGTCGGACAGCGCCTTCATCGAGCACGCATCGGGTGTCCGCACCCGCCATGTGATCGAGCGCGAAGGCATTCTGGACCCGACCCGGATGTCACCGCGGATCCCGGCGCGGCCCGACGAGGCGCTGTCGCTGCAAGCCGAGTTCGGCATCGCGTCGGCGAAAAAGGCGCTCGACCACGCCGGAGTCGATCCCTCCGACGTCGACCTGGTGATCTGCTCGGCCTCGCATCATCAGCGGCCCTATCCGGCGATCGCCATCGAGATGCAGCAGGCGCTCGGCACCAAGGGCGCCGGCTTCGACATGGGGCTGGGCTGTTCTTCCGCCGCGGCGGCGCTGCATGTCGCGGTCAACCTCATCAGGGCGGGTGCGCACAAGCGCATCCTGGTGTCGACCCCCGAGATCATCACCGGCCACCTCAATTTCCGCGACCGCCAGACGCATTTCATCTTCGGCGATGCCTCGGTCGCCATGATCGTCGAAGGTCTGGACCAGGGCGAGAAGCGGCCGGGGCGCTTCGAGGTGCTCGATACGCGGACCTGGACGCAGATGTCGAACAACATCCGTACGAATCTCGGCTATCACACCCGCACCGCCCAGGACGATCCCTACGTGATCGATCTCGAGGGCAACCTGATCAAGCAGGTCGGCAACAAGGTGTTCAAGGAAGTCACCGTCGCGGGCCACAAATTCATTGTCGAATTCCTGGCCGAGCACGGGTTGACACCGCAAGGCATCCGCCGCTTCTGGCTGCATCAGGCCAATGCGCGCATGAACGCGATGATCCTGAAGCTCTCCTTCGGGCATGAGGTCGATCATGACCGGGCGCCCATGGTGCTGGAGCGGCTCGGCAACACGGCAGGCGCCGGCGCTATCGTGGCGCTGTCTGAAAATCACGCCGACATGAAGGCGGGCGATTTCGGCCTGCTCTGCGCCTTCGGCGCGGGCTATTCGATTGGCGGCGCGTTGCTGCGGATGCTGTAGCCGGCTTAAAGCGCATCGCGCTGAAACGGATTCAGGCGACGTGCATTAGGTCTTGTTTTCACGCATGTCGTTGCCCCAGAACCGCTGCACACTTCTGGGCGACATGCATCAAGCCGGCACGAACGGAACCAGCATCGGCACACGCCTGGCATAGTCGTCATAGGCGCTGCCCAGTTCGCCGCGCAAGAAACTCTCTTCCAGCCGTGCCTTGATGAAAATGCCGAGGATGAGCAGGGCAGCGCCGGCGATGCTCCAAACGGTGCCCTTTTCCGCCATCGTAGCGAGGATTGCCAGCAGCAGGCCGCTATAGATGGGGTGGCGGACCAAGCCATAGGGTCCGGTTTCGACCACGCGATGCTTGGCCTTGGCTGTCACGGCGGCGGACCACAGCCTGCCGAGATGCAGGCGCGCCCACCAGGAAAAAATCAGGCCAACAGCGATCAGCGCAACGCATATCCATGCCTCGGGAAGGCTTGGCGTCCACAGCCGCAGCCGGCCGGCATAGCCATGCGGCGGCACGAACAGCAGGATGGTGCCGGCCATCCACAGCGCCCGATAGCGGGCCTCCGCCCTAAGGTCTGCCCGCTTTTGCGCCGGATCGGCCCACAAAGCTGCAAGCGTCCAGGTAACGACCCAGATCAGCCAGAGCGCGGCCATTGCGGGAGCGGGATGCATGGTCTCCTCCTCCGATGCGCAAAGTCACATAATCCCGCCAGGCGGCGGCAATGCGGAAAGGCGATGGCATTTCAGGTAAGAAAGTCGTGAACGCCCATCAAGCCGCTTGATCGGACCATCAGTGCTTTCGACTGGACCGCATCGGAAAGGGTGTCTAGACCGGCGACATGCAGGATACAAAAACGAGCCCGGAGCTTTTCCCGGTGAGCGAACCGAATGTCGACATCGTGCCGGGCCGCAAGCTCGCGGCGAGAGCGGCGGCGCTCTACAAGGCGCCCTTCGATCATTTCGAGACGAGACCGGTGGAGGAACTGCGGCTTGGCTTCGACGGCATCGAGGGGGACTTCCACGCCGGCGCGACGCGGCGCTCCGGCGGGCGCGAGCCTTGGTATCCGCGCGGCACCGAGATGCGCAACGAAAGGCAACTGTCGCTGGTGGCGGCGGACGAGCTTGCCATCGTCGCGGAGCGCATGGGTGTTGCCGCGATCCAGCCGGAATGGATCGGCGCCAATTTGCTGATCGAGGGCGTGCCGCATCTGTCCATGCTGCCGGCGGGCTCACTTCTGTTCTTCAAGGGTGGAGTGACCATCAAGGTCGATGCGCAGAACGGGCCTTGCCGTCTCTCCGGCCGCTCCGTCGCCGAGAATGCGCGCATGCCCGATCACGAAGCCGGAGCATTGCTGTTCCCGAAGGCGGCGAAGCGGCTGCGCGGCCTCGTCGCCTGGGTCGAGAAGCCCGGAGTCATCACGTCCGGCGAGGAGATTTCGGTCCGCGTGCCGGAGCAGTGGATCTACAGAGCCTGATAGGCCACCGGGCTCGACCAGGCCGGGTCCTCGTGCTTCTGCCAATAGAGTCGCATCAGGCGTTCCGTCGTTGCGCCGACCTTGCCATCGGCCACCGGAGCGCCGTCGATCGTGGTGACCGGCATGATGCCGCCGGCGGTCGAGGTGATGAAGACTTCGTGCGCCGTCTTGAGCGCGACCACGCTGACGTCCGTCGCTGCGGCAGACAGCCCCAGCTCGGCACACAGGTCGAACACGGTGCGGCGCGTGATGCCAGGCAGCACGGCGTCCGCGGGGGTCGACAACTTCCCGTTCTTGACACAGAACACGTTGAAGCCTGGACCTTCGGCGACGTTGCCGTTGAAGTCGAGGATCAGTGCGGTTTCCGCGCCGCGGTCATAGGCATCGTAGAGGCCGCGCACCAGATCGAGCCAGTGATAGTTCTTGATCGATGGATCGATCGAGGCGGGCGGGATGCGAACCTTGTCGCTGATGGCGACATGCAGGCCACGGCGCAGTTGTTCGGCATTGGCGACCGAGCCGAAGGGGACGGCGAAAGCCATGAAGCGGTTGATCGCCTGGCGCGGATCGCGGCTGAAGGTCGGCGAGGCGCCGCGCGTGCACAGCATCTCGACATAGGCGGCGCGATGACCGGACAGCGCGACGCAATTGTGCAGGATTTCGGCGACGGCGTCGCGATCGAAGGGGATCGTCATGCGCAGCTTTTCCAACCCGCCGAAGAAACGATCGAGATGCAGGTCGAGGCGGAAAAAGCGGCCGTCCCAGACATGCACCGTGTCGTAGGTGGCGTCCGAATGCAGGAAACCCCAGTCCAGCACCGAGACCTTGGCCTGCGACATCGGCAGATATTGTCCATCCAGGAAGGCAACACCGTCGGGATAGATGTGCGGGTCGAGGTGACGATCCGAGAGGAGGGGAAGCGACCCAGTTTGCTCGGCGGCTTGGCTCATTTTCGATCCTCTCGTCATTGCGGCAAGGGCAGGCTAGCCTCCGGTCCCTGTCGAACTAGAGCCAGGCCACAGGTCCTGCTTGGCCGTCTCGGGGCGGCTACGGATGCCGGGGCCGCTTCAGCCTCATCCGTCCTCGTCGTCTTCATCGAGCAGGCGCGTTGCTCGCCAGCGGGTCAGCACTTCATTGGTCTGCCCGATGACAAAGAAGCGCGCCGAGTCGCGATCATAGCCTTCGGCGAGCAGCTTTTCGTAGTCGGTATGGGCGTGGCGGACATGCGCGATGGTCGCCAGCCATACCGCGATCGTCGGCGGCAACGTCTTCATATGCACCGCACCGGCGTCGGCACGGATTCTTTCCATGTCGGCATATGGCCCGAGCGGCAAGAGCGCGGTCAGTGCCTTGGCGATGGCGCGGCGGCGGCCGGTTGGCGCGCTCATTTCTCGTCGCGCCCGGCGATCGTCGCTTCCGGAAAAGCGTCGGTCGAAGCGTAGTAGGGTTTGATGTCGATGAGCGGCGTGCCGTCGAGCAGGTCGATGGCGTCGATCTCGATGCGGCCGGCCTTGCCATCGAACGCCACGATCCTCGCCACATGCAGCCCGACAGGGTTCGGCCGGGCAGGGGAGCGCAGCGAGAAAACGCCTTTCGGCTCAATCGCATGGCGGGGTTTCTGCACAATGAGATTCCGCGGCGCATGATCAAGCCAGGATAGGATGACGATGTGGCTCGCGCGGTCGAGGTTCTGCAGCCCTGGGCGGTAGGGCTCATCGATCAGGAGGGTTGCCGATCGTTCTGCCTCACGGGCAGCGCGCATGTTCTTGGGGCATTCCTCGCGACTCGTCCACGGGGAGACGACGCGGCCGATAAAGACAACATGGCTGTCGGCCGGCAGGTGCGCCGGATCGGCATCCAGGAGCTGTTCACCCTCGCGCGTCTTGAACATCGCCTTCGTCCCTTTCAGTCCGCGCAGGAACCGCCGGTCACACCCGGATCATGGCTGCGCCATTTTCTTGTCCGGAAACGACATAGCGCTTGCCAGGGCTTCAAAATCGACATAAACATATCTTTATATCTTTTCAACGAGACCCGCCCATGCACGTCACGCTCGACACGATGGTAGATACATTGAAGGCTGCGGCAGAATCCAGCCGCCTGCGCATCCTGGTGCTGCTGTCGCGCGGGGACCTGACGGTGTCGGACCTTACCGAAATCCTCGGCCAGTCGCAGCCGCGCGTCTCGCGCCACCTGAAGCTGCTGCTCGATGCCGGGCTCATCGGTCGCTACCAGGAAGGATCGTGGGCCTTCTTCAGGCTGACGGATACGGACAACTCACGCGACTTCGTGCAGCGTCTGGTCTCGGGCATTCGCGAGACCGATCCGCAGGTGGTGCGCGACATGGAGCGGCTCGCAGCAGTCAAGCGCAAGCGGCAGGACCGGGCAGCCGAATATTTTTCGGAAAACGCCGAGAGTTGGGACCGCATCCGCTCGCTGCACGTGCCGGACCGGGCGGTGGAAGCAGCCCTGCTCAAGCTGGTCGGCAAACGCCCATTCCAGTCCATGCTCGACCTGGGCACCGGAACGGGCCGGCTGTTGGAGATATTCTCGCCGCTCTACCGGCGCGGCGTCGGCATCGACATGTCGCGCGAGATGCTGACCGTGGCGCGCGCCAATCTAGACAAGGCCGGCGTTGCCAACGCGCAGGTGCGCCAGGGCGACATTTTTTCGCCGCCGGTCGAGCGCAACGCCTTCGATCTCGTCACGATCCACCAGGTGCTGCACTATCTCGACGATCCGGCCCGCGCCATCGGCGAGGCGGCCAGGCTGCTGCGCCCGTCGGGCCGGCTGGTCATCGTCGATTTCGCGCCTCACAGCCTGGAATTCCTGCGCGACCAGCACGCCCATATGCGGCTCGGTTTCTCGGACCGGCAGATCGCCGATTGGTTCGCCGAAGCCGGCATCGACCTCGAGGACAGCCAGGAATTCGAGCCGCGTGGCCAGGCCGAGGCAAGGCTCACCGTCAAGCTCTGGCTCGGCCGCGATCGCCGGCTGCTGATCGCCGATCCGTCCAACGACCAGTTCCAAGCAAGGGAAACAGCCTGATGAACCAGTTCCGCTTTTCCCGCCGCCCCGACATTGGCCACAAGGTCCGGGTTTCGTTCGAATTCTTTCCGCCGAAGACGGACGAGATGGAGGCAAGGCTCTGGGACACCGTCACCCGGCTGGAGCCGCTCAAGCCGAAATTCGTGTCGGTCACCTATGGCGCCGGCGGTTCGACCCGCGAGCGCACGGCCCGTACGGTCAGGCGTATTCTCACCGAGTCGACGCTGACGCCGGCGGCGCATATGACCTGCGTCGATGCCGACCGCGATCAGGTCGACACGGTGATCCAGGAATTCGCGGAAATGGGCGTCACCCGTTTCGTCGCCTTGCGCGGTGATCCGGCGGCAGGCGTGGGAACTGCTTACCGTCCGCATCGCGACGGTTATGCCAATGGCGCCGAACTGGTCGGAGCGCTGAAGAGCGTCGGTGATTTCGACATCTCGGTTTCGGCCTATCCGGAGAAGCATCCCGAAAGCCCGGATTTCGCAACCGACATCGACATGCTGAAGCGCAAGGTCGACAACGGCGCAACCCGCGCGATCACTCAGTTCTTCTTCGACAACGACCTCTACGAGCGTTATGTCGAGCGGGCGCGGCGCGCCGGCATCTATATCCCGATCGTGCCTGGCATCCTGCCGGTGCACAATTTCAGCCAGGTCGCCAATTTCTCGTCACGCTGCGGGGCGCTGGTGCCGGCCTGGCTGGCCGAACGATTCGAGGGACTCGAGAACGACCCGCAGACACATGCGCTGGTAGCCTCGGCCGTGGCGGCGGAGCAGGTGCTCGATCTCGTCGAGCGCGGCGTGGGCGATTTCCATTTCTACACGATGAACCGCGCCGATCTGGTGTTCGCCGTCTGCCACATGATCGGCATCCGCTCGCATGAAGCAGAGGCGGCAGGGTCGGCCGCCGCATGAAGCAGCCGGACATGGAAAAGGCCGGGTAGAACCCGGCCTTTTCAAATTGGTTGACTGCTTTCGGTGCTCGGTCTTCCCGGCTTTGGCGGGTCAGGGAAGAACGCCTATGATAAGGGCTCCGATGAATGCGAACGCTGCACAAATCATCAATGCGTTGATTGGCCTCGTCAGTCCCATGTCATAGCCTCCTCTTAAGAGCTATGGCAGGACTCTAGGGGCATTTGGGCCACAGGCAAGCGGAAAATGTGCTGCAATGCGACGCGATTGTGAAATTTGCGACTTGCGATTTACCGTTAGGCCTTGAAACTCTTCGCTAAAACCGGGCTTGGCCGTTGTGAATAAATTGTGGCGGCGGTGTGGCGTGAAACCGCTACCATCGACCGAGCAAACGCCCGTCGATGGTAATCAAGCCGAGTCCGATGAGCGCCATACCGCCCATTTCGAAGAGTTCCAGCCGCTCGCCAAGGAAGAGAAAACCGAGCAGCATCGCACTGACCGGGACGATCAATGTCACCAGCGAGGCGTTGGTGGCTCCGGCAGAGGCGACGAGATTGAAATAAAGGATATAGGCGAAGGCGGTCGAGAGCAGCGCCAACGCCAGCACTGCCGCCCAGACGGGCGGCGAGGCCGAAAGCACTCCGGCCGGGCCGAGCGCGCTGAGCACCAATGGGATCATGATGATGGTCGAGGCCGTGAGCTGGCCGGTCGCGATCACCGGTGAGGGGACACCTCTGAAGCGCCGCGCGATCATCAGCGCGATGGCATAGGACAGCGAAGCGCCGATCAGAGCGAACTTGGCCCAGACCGGCCCGCCGAGCCCCGCAAGCAGGCCTGGGCCGATCATCACCGCCGTTCCGGCAATGCCCAGCGCGATGCCGGCGAGCTTGTTCCAGGACAGCTTCTCGTCGACTGTCAGCGCATTGGCCAGGATCAGCGTCCAGAACGGCGTCGTCGAGTTGAGGACCGAGGCGATCCCGGCGCCGAGCTGGGTCTGGCCGGCGAAGATCAGCGAGAAGGGGATTACATTGTTGGCAAGGCCCAGCAGGAAGAAGAAACCGGCATGCGGCAAGGCGAGGCGGAAGGAGGGGCCGCGAATCGCCAGATAGAGCTGCAGCGCTGCCGCGGCGATCGCGACACGCAACAGCACCAACGCCAGCGGGTGAATTTCCGACACCGCAATGCGGGCGAAGAAGAATGAGCCGCCCCAGATCGCGCCAAGCAGCAGGAGCTGAGCCCAATCCTTGAGCGTCATGGGTCCGCGCGTCGCCGCGGCGCCGGCCGTCATCGTCATCAAAACCTCCAGGCCGCTGGCAAACTCAGCCGCCGAACAGCTGCAACCGATATCCGCTCAGGCGGCAAGGGCCACCCGAAACCTGAGCGGTAATTCAGCATGGCGGAAAAGGATGGGGCCGGTCGCGCGGGAAGGGGAGACACAGAACTGTTTTCTTTGGCGGCTAGCTAGGATTAATTGTGCGCGCCCGATTGAGGATTCGTCCATGCAGCGATTCGAGAATGCTCGCGAAGCGGCACTGGCGCTTCGCCCGGACGATCCGGTCTACTGCTTCCGCCCGCAGGTTCTGAAGGCCGATGCCTTGCAGTTCATGGGCATGTTCCCGGGCAAGACCGCCTATGCGGTCAAGACCAATGGCGAGCAGATCGTGCTCAGGACCTTGGTGGAAGCCGGCGTCGGCGCCTTCGACGTCGCCTCGCCCGGCGAGTTCGCCGCCGTCCGCGCCGTTTCTGCGGAAGCCGAGATGCTCTACATGCATCCGATCAAGGCGCAGTCGGACATCAAGCTGGCCCTGGAGAAATACGGCATTCGCGTCATCTCGCTCGATCATGAGGACGAGATCACCAAGTTGACGCGCGTGGTGCGGGCGCTCGACATCGATCCCGGCGCGATCACGGTCTTTGTGCGCATCCAGACGAAGGGGCATGCGGCCTACGAGTTGTCGAAGAAGTTCGGGGCAGGTCCGGCCAATGCGGTCGAGCTTGCAGAGCGGCTCAACCGCACCGGCTACAAGGTCGGCCTCTGCTTCCATGTCGGCAGCCAGATCGAGGATCCTGACACCTATGAGCGGGCGCTGGCCTCGGCCGACTGGGTTCGCAATCGCCTGACCTTCGACATTGCCGGGCTCGATGTCGGCGGCGGCTTTCCGGCCGAATATGGCCATGATCCCAATCGCAAGCACATCGAGATGCCGTCGCTTGGGCAGCTTATGTCGCGGCTGTCCGGCGACCTGAAGGAGTACCAGTTCGACCAGTTGCCGCTGGTGGCGGAGCCAGGGCGCGTCATCGTGGCGCGCTGCCTTTCGCTGATCGTGCGGGTGCTCTTGCGAAAGGGCAAGCGGCTCTACATCAATGACGGCATCTGGGCCTCGCTCTCGGATTCATGGACCGGCAAGATCACGCTGCCGGCACGCTTCATTCCGGACCCCGCGATCCGCACGCGCAATGGCGACGAGAAGAACATCGTGCCGTTCAAGGTCTGCGGCGCGACCTGCGATTCCGTCGACATACTGTCGCGGCCGTTCTGGCTGCCGGAAACGGTCGACACCGGTGACTGGATCGAGATCGGTCATATCGGCGCCTACTCGCTCTCGCTCAGAACGCGCTTCAACGGCTTCTATCCCGACACATTCATCGAGTTGACGACGCCGTTCGACGAAGGCGATGCGCCGGAGGGGTTTGCGAGTTTGGAGACGATGGCGGATTAGTGAATGGTGAATAGTGAATGGTGAATGGTGAATAGGGAATTAGGAAACTGTGATTGAGAGATGCTCGTGGGCTTAACCGCGAGATCGCAAGCTTAATCGTTACTATTCACCATCCACCATTCACCATTCACCATTCACCATTCACTCTATTCACCATTCACAATTTCGCCAGCAAATCCGGCGTCGGCCAGCCATCCACCGGCAGGCCCAGCCGCATCTGCTCCTTGCGTATGGCCTCGCGGGTGTTCGTTCCGAGAATGCCGTCGACCGTGCCGACGTCGTAACCCTTGGCCTCGAGCTTGGTCTGCAGCGCTTTCATCTGATCACCGCTGAGACCCGTTTCAGGAGTGCGTGGGTCGAATTGCGGTGCGCCGGCAAGCCGCGTCGCAAGCACTGCCGCGGTCAGCGCGTAGGTGAAGGACTGGTTCCACTCCAAATAGACGTCGAAATTGTCGTAGGTGAAGAACGCGGGACCCTTCCGGCCCATCGGCAAGGCGAGACCGGCCTTCAGGCCGTTGTCGACGAGCGGCGTGCCGTTGGGGTTGGTCACGCCCCACTGAGCCCATTGGCTCAATGGCAGCTTGTTGGTGCGTCCGGTCTGGTCCCAGGGCATGTCGTCGGGAACCCGCACTTCCTCGACCCAGGGCTGGTCGCGCTTCCAGCCGCGCGACAGGATCTTGTTGGCCGTGGTCATGATCACGTCCGGCACGCTGTTGCGGAGGTCGACCTTGCCGTCGCCGTCGCCGTCGACGCCGCGCGCGAGATAGTCGGTGGGCAGGATCTGCGTCTGGCCGACCTCGCCGGCCCAGGCGCCCTTGACGTCGGCCGGCAGCACTCCGCGGTCGACCAGCGTCAGCAGCGGCACCACCTGCGGCCGGAACAACTGCGGGCGGCGGCAGTCATGTGAGAGCGTGACCAAAGCGTTGAGCGTGTGGAAGTCGCCCTGCACGGCGCCGAAATCGGTCTCCAGGCCCCAGAAAGCGGCAATGACGGCTGGCTGCACGCCGAATTCCTTGTCGGCGCGCGCGAAGACATCGGCATATTTTTTCAGATTCGCGGCGCCCTGCTTCAGGCGATAGGCCGAGATCATGCGGTTCGAGAATTCGGTGAAGGTCTGGGTAAAGACGCCCTGGGCGCGGTCGCGCGCCAGGACCTTCTCATCGATGGTGGCCGCTTCCAGGGCGTCGAGCCCGACGCTGCCGACACCTGCCGCCCTGGCCTCCGCCGCCACTCCCTGCTTCCAGGTTTCGAAATCGCCGCCGCATTCCTGTGCCTCGGCGGGCCAGGCGAAAGCGGCAACCAGCAGCGCCGCCAGGACGTCAACGCGCAATCGCATCGTTTTCCTCTCGAGATCGGCGCATGACCCTCTTGGACCCGATCCGGAGTCTGGACAGGAACTTGCGCAGATTTCAAAGTTCAGGAGCGCCGTTCGGCACCCGGTTGGGTGCACCGCTCCGCATCATCAGCGGTTGCATATATCGCCGCCCCGCGGTCTCGAAAAGCAGGCGCAAAGCCCGATGTCAACGGGTGTTCTGCCGTAGCCACCTGTTCCAGGCGGCTTCCGAGCCGTTGAAAACGTTGATGTCGGCCTTGCCCGCCATGCCGGGAACGATGCCGGTTCCGGTGTATTGCCAGAAGGTGAAGGGGTGGCTGCCGTATTTCTGGCGCGGATGGCCCGCCACCGAGCGCAGCCAGTAAGGATAGCCGCGGAAGCTGGAAAGCTGGTTGTCGTCGAAAAAATCGAGCGAGGTGTAGATGATCGGCTTCTTGCCGTAGTGGCGCTCGACGATCTGCAGGAAGGTGCTCATTTCACTGCGCACCGTTGCCGGATCGGGACGAAGCCTGCAGGTCGGGGACTTCGGATTCCATTCCATGTCGAGAACCGGCGGCATGGCTGATGCGTCTCTCGGAACATTGGCTATGAACCAGCGCGCCTGGGCGGCGGCCGGCGTGCAGAAATAGAAGAAATGGTAGGCGGCGCGCGGTATGCCCGCGGCCTTGGTGCGGGCCCAGTGCTCGTTGAAATAATCGTCGAACCGGTCGCCGCCTTCAGTCGCCTTGACGAAGGCGAAGGAGATGCCGCTGGCCTTGGCCGTGGGCCAGTCGACGGAGGTCTGGTATTTGGAGACGTCTGTACCGTGGATCGAGTAGTTCCAAGGCGCGCCGCTGTCCCATTCATGCGGCTTGGAGTCTTCGAACCGGGGCGCGCGAACGGCAACGGTCGCCGAACTGGACGGCGACAGCGGCGAAAGATCGTCTACCGTCGAGCAGGCGCCCAGCAGCGTCAACATCAATACGGCCGCAAGACGGCGCATCACTGTTCCCCGAGCCGGGTTCAGCCGGCCGCTGATGGGTCGTTGCAGATGGCCGTTGCTTGCGCTGGCCCCCTCCGAACGGTCGCCCCACAGGACCGCCCGTATTCTTCCGGCATGTCGTTGTCCCAAAACCGCTTGGCACTTTTGGGCGACATCCACTGTTGATCGCCGAACTTGGTTGATAATCCATTGACCGCGCTCGACAGCGCCGACGATTTTGCGGAAGCAATGGCGGCAAATCAATGACACAAAGCGAGCCGGAAAATCCAAGGCGCAAGATGCGGGGGCGCAAGATGCGGGCTGTCGTAAGGTTCATCAAAGGGTTGCTGGGGCTCGCAGTGCTGTCGGTGGTCGCGGTGGCGGCGTGGCTCTACTTCGCGCCGCCGGATCTGATCCGCGTCGGTGCCGGCTATTCGGCCAAGATCGTCTGCTCCAATGTCTTTATCGCCGGCCGAGACGCGAACGACGTGCTGGCGGTCGACGTCCAGGCGCCGGGTCACCCGCTGCTCAAGCTGATGAAAGTGTCGGTCGACAAGGAGAGGGGGCTTGTCTCGGCGGGCCTGTTGTGGGTGTTGGGCAAGAGCATCGCGGTCGAGCGTGACGGGGTCGGCTGCGCGTCAGTTCCAGACGGCAACACCGGCAAAGCGAGGCAGACGTCATTGCGCGCTGCGCGGTCGGCGGCGGTCCAACTGGACGCGCTCTGGCCCGAGGGCGAGCGGGTGGATGCTTCGCAAAACCCCGAAGTGTCAAGGATCGTCGACGATCAGGCCATGGCCGGAGCCGGCATGCGCGCGCTCGTGGTGGTGAAGAACGGGCGCATCGTCGCCGAGCGCTATGGCGACGGCTTTTCGGCGAAAACGCCGCTGCTCGGCTGGTCGATGACCAAGACGGTGAATGCCGCGATCGTCGGCACGCTGGTGAAGGACGGCAAGCTGGCGCTCGACAACAAGGACCTGTTCGCAGGCTGGAAAGCGGATGGACGGGCGGCGATCAGTCTTTCCGACCTGATGGCGATGTCGAGCGGGCTGGAATTCAACGAGGATTATGGCGACGTCGCCGACGTGACGCGCATGCTCTATCTCGAGCCGAACATGGCGGGTTTTGCCGCGGCCAAGCCGCTGACCAGCGAGGTAGGCAAGGCGTTTTCCTATTCGAGCGGCACATCTCTGATTCTGTCGCGGCTGTGGCAGGACGCGCTCGGCGACAAGGCGAAGGCGCTGGCATGGCCGCGGACGGCGCTGTTCGAACCGCTCGGCATGCATAGCGCGGTGCTGGAGACCGACGAGCAGGGGACATTCGTCGGCTCGTCCTACCTCTATGCCACCGCCCGTGACTGGGCGCGCTTCGGCCAGTTCTTGCTGCAGGGCGGCGTCTGGAACGGCACGCAGATCCTCCCCGCCGGCTTCGTCGACTGGATGCGGCAGCCGGCCTCGGCCTCCAAGGTCTATGGCAAAGGCCAGGTGTGGATCGAGGGCCCGGGCGACGAGGAAAGCCCCGGCGCGGGCATCGCAGCCGGTTTGCCAAACGACACCTACTGGATGGAAGGCCATGATGGCCAGACCGTCGCCATCATTCCGTCCGAGCAACTCGTCGTGGTGCGGCTCGGCCTGACGCCGGCAAAGCTCGGCTACCGGCCGCAGACGATGGTAGCGGCGCTGGTCAAGGCGCTACATCAATAGGCCCTGCTATTTCCGAAAGCCAACCACAGCCAGCCAGGCATAGCCGCGATAAAGCGTTTTGAAACGGAAGGTTGCGCTCCTGCGCTGAGATTCCGATTCCAGCACGTCACGCAGCGAAGCGCGGGGCTCGACATGGAACTTCCGCAGCCATCCGCGCAGCATAGCCCGAAACCAGCGCGGCAGGCCCTCCTGCTGGCCGAAATCAACGACATGCAGCGAGCCGCCTGGGGCAAGTGCGGCCAGTGCGGCCGCCACGGTCTTTTCCCAACCAGGGATCATCGACAGCGAGTAGGATACGAATACGCGGTCGAAGCGCTCGATGCCGAAAAGCGCCTTGGCGTCGAAGTCGGTCGCATCACCGCGGGCGAGGCTGACCTTGGCCGAGAGGCCCTCGCGTGCGATGGCGGCGCCGGCCGTTTCCAGCATCTCGGTCGAGATGTCGAGGCCGAAGAAGCGGGCGTCCGGATAGTGGCTGGCGGCGAGAACGATATTGCGGCCAGTGCCGCAACCGAGCTCGAGCACGGAGCCGCCTTCCGGCACCTCCAGCCCCGCAATCAGCCGGTCACGGCCGAGCAGGTAATATTTGCGGGTCACATCGTAGATGTGGCGCTGCCAGCGATAAACGCCATCCATCAGTTCGGCGTGGCTGGCCGGCAGGTCGGTCGCGCTCATGCGGCGCGCTTCACATAGAGATGGAAGCCGCCATAGATGGCTGAGCGGTCCTTCGCCGAATATTCGCGCGAGGCCTCTTCCTCATAGCGCCATTGATCGAGCAGCGAGCTGGAGAGGCGGCCGGGCAGCAGGCTGGGCTCGGCGGCCGTGCGGAAAACGACGCGTGCGCCGGCCGACGCGGTGCGGGTGATCTCGGTCCACAGGGCATTGAGCTGGTCGTCGGTCATCCAGTCCTGCGCGTCGAGCAGAACGAAGCGATCGATAGCGCCCGCATCCTTGCCGGCCAGGAATTGGATCAGATTGGCATGGTGGATGGCAACGCGGTCGATGTTGGCGCGGATCGTCTTATAGTTGGCCTGCTCCAGATAGGCGGGGAGTGCGGCCTCGCCGGGCTGTGGATAGCGCCGGGCAAAGGCCTGCCAGGCAAAATAATTGTTTCTCAGCGGAAAATCGCAGGCGAGCTTTTCCAGCCGCGCCCTCAACACGCTCGCCATGCTGCCGTCGCCGGAGGTGATCAGCGAGTCGTACTGGGCCGGCGGGATGCCGAGACCGAACAGCGAGGCTTTGCGCGACGTCGCCCAGCGCAGGAGCTTCCTGTCGAAGACCGGCGCCAGCTGCTCGTTGAAGAAGCGGCGCTGATCAGCGATGGTCTGCGCCTTCATGATGCCGGCCGGATCGACGCCGAACAGTTTCGCCACGCGATGACCCATGGCGATGAACAGGCCGAGCAGCCCTGTCTGATAGAAGTTGCGGTCGAAAACGGCGATGCGGCGCCTGCCGCGCCAATTGCGACGCTCCCAGTAGTGACGGCTGACCGGATCGAGATGCGGCGCGATGAAGCGGTCGTAAGCTTGCGAATTATGGCTGGTCCCGGCGGAGCCGAAGAAGCGGAACAGATCGCCTTGCGACGGGAGATGGCGCACCGCTTCCAGCTTCATGCGGTTCAGCGCGATGTGCGCGGCGTTGAGATCGACGGCATCGACCCGGGCCGGCGAGCGGGTAAGATACGCCAGAATGTTGCAGCCGCCCGACGCGATTGTGACGACGCGATGCCCAGCACCGAGCTGCATGGCGTCCATATCGACATCCGGGTCTTCCCAGATCTGGGGGTAGACAAGCCCGGAAAACAGGAAGGCGAAAAGCCGCTCGGAAATGCCTTCCTTCGATAACGCTCGGTTCTGGTAGACCGCTTTTCCGACTTCCTTGCCACGGCGAAAAACGAGGTCTCCCGAAACATCCGACATGGCAAGGCGATTCCCCGTTTGCATTACCGCAAGCGGGTAGCGCAGCGTTATGACAGGCGGGTGACAGGCTGTCGGCGCTGATATTTATGCCCTGCCGAATCCGCCAGGCGTCGGGGTGATGACGGTGACGGCCTCGCCGGGATCGAGCGTCGTCTGGTCGCAGGCTTTCAGCGTGTCGATGGATCCATCCTTGCGCCGGATCTTGGTCGATCCGGCCTGGCCGTCGCCGCCGCCGTCGAGACCCTGGGGCGGCCGGTTGCGGTGCGAGGAGAGGATCGCGCACTCCATTCTCTCGAGGAAGCGGATCGTGCGCTTGGTGCCGTTGCCGGCGTTCCACTTGCCCTTGCCGCCGGACCCCTCGCGGATGTGGAAATCCTCCAGCAGTACAGGAAAGCGCAGTTCCAGGACTTCGGGATCGGTGAGCCGCGAATTGGTCATGTGCGTGTGGACGGCCGATGTGCCGGCAAAGCCGCGGCCCGAATTCATTCGGCCAGCGGGTGAGCCTGAGCAGATCGTCTCGTAATACTGGTACTGCCGGTTGCCGAAAGTGAGGTTGTTCATCGTGCCTTGCGCGTTGGCGAGTGCGCCCATGGCGCCGAACAGCGCGTTGGTGACGTGCTGCGAGGTCTCGACATTGCCGGCCACCACTGCCGCGGGATAGGCGGGCTTGAGCATGCAGCCATCGGGAATGACGATGTTGATCGGCCTGAGGCAGCCCGCGTTCATCGGGATCATGTCCTCGACCATGACGCGGAACGCATAAAGCACGGCTGCGCGGGCGACCGGCTCCGGCGCGTTGAAATTGTTCTTCATGACGCGCGAGGTGCCGGTGAAGTCTACCGTCGCCTCACGCTTTTCGCGGTCGACGGTGATCCTTACCTTGATCACCTGACCGGTGTCGGTGGGATATTCATAGTCGGAGCTATCGGGCAGCCGTTCGAGCACCCGGCGCACGCTTTCGGCGGCATTGTCCTGGACATGGCCCATATAGGCCTCCACGACATCGAGACCGAAATGCGCGACCATTTTTCGGAGTTCGGCGACACCCTTCTCGTTGGCGGCGATCTGCGCCTTCAGGTCGGCGATATTCTGGGCGGGATTGCGGGCAGGATAGGGATGATCGGTGAGAAGCGTCTCGAGCTCCTTCTCGCGGAAACGGCCGCGATCGATGATGCGGAAGTTGTCGAACAGCACGCCTTCCTCATCGACGGTTGTCGCTAAAGGCGTCATCGAACCGGGCGCGGTGCCGCCGACATCGGCGTGATGGCCGCGCGAGGCTGCCCAGAACAGGATTTCGGTGCGCGTGTCGTCGAAGACCGGCGTCACGACCGTGATGTCGGGCAGGTGCGTGCCGCCATTGTAGGGCGCGTTGAGCGCGAAGACGTCGCCCGGATGGATGTCGCCCGAGTTGAGGCGGATGATGGTTTCGACCGAGCGATCCATGGAGCCCAGATGCACCGGCATGTGCGGTGCGTTGGCGACCAGCGCGCCATGGCGGTCGAACACCGCACAGGAAAAGTCCAGCCGTTCCTTGATGTTGACCGAATAGGCGGTGTTCTGCAGCGTCACGCCCATCTGCTCGGCGATCGACATGAACAGATTGTTGAAAACTTCGAGCATCACCGGGTCGGCTTCGGTGCCAAGTGCGGCCTGCCGACGCTTCTTTTCGATGCGGCGCAGAAGCACATGGTTTTTCGCCGTGATTTCGGCCTGCCAGCCGGGCTCGACAATGATGGTCTGGTTCGGCTCGATGACGAGCGCCGGCCCAGCGACCTTGTGACCGGCTTTCAGGTCCTCACGACGGAAAATGCCGGCATCGCGCCAGCCGCCGTCCGCAAAGAATTGCCGGGTCTGCCAGGGAGTTGCCGCCTCATCTTCGAGACTTGATTCATTTTCGTCACGGCCGATTGCCACGGCATCGCTGCCCTCGACGTCGACCGCCTCGACGATCATCGGCTTGTCTTCGTAGACGAAACCGAACTGGGCCTTGTGAGCGGTCTCGAAATCGTTTCTGGCGCGGAAGATCGAGCCGTGTTCGAAATTCACCGGCAGTGCCGTGTCGGTGCCGTCATAGCGGATCTGCAGGATCGGCTTCGAGACAATGGCGGTCTCCGCAATGCCCTGCGCCGCAAGCTCGGCGACAACGTCTTCACGAAGTGCCGCGATGAGCTCCTCGATTGACGATCGCGACTCGTCCGCGAGTGGCTTGAGCAGTGCCTGCTGGCGCGAGGCGAAGATCGACGACAGGCCAATGCCGTATGCCGAAAGCAGGCCGGAGAAGGGATGGATGAGAACGGCTTCCATACCGAGCGCATCGGCGACCAGGCAGGCGTGCTGGCCGCCGGCGCCGCCGAAGCAGTTCAAGAGGTATTCGGTGACATCGTAGCCGCGTTGCACCGAGATCTTCTTGATGGCGTTGGCCATGTTCTCGACGGCGATGGTGACGAAGCCCTCGGCGACCGCCTCCGGCGTTCGTCCATCGCCGATTTCGGCGGCCAGTGCTGCGAACTTCTCGCGGACCGTTGCGACATCGAGCGGCTGGTCCTGGCCTGGGCCGAAGATCGCCGGGAAAAAATCGGGCTGCAGCTTGCCGAGCATGACATTGGCGTCGGTGACGGCGAGCGGCCCGCCGCGCCTGTAGGCAGCGGGGCCGGGATTGGCGCCGGCGGAGTCGGGGCCGACGCGGAAGCGGCCGGCCTCGTAATGCAGGATCGATCCACCGCCAGCGGCGACTGTGTTGATACGCATCATGGGCGCGCGGATCCGCACGCCGGCGACTTCGGTGTCGAAAGCGCGCTCGTATTCGCCGTCAAAATGGGCGACGTCGGTCGAGGTGCCGCCCATATCGAAGCCGATGACCTTGTCGAAGCCGGCGAGCTTCGCCGTCTCGACCATGCCGACGACACCGCCGGCCGGACCCGACAGCAGCGCGTCCTTGCCCTGGAACATGTCGGCAGCGGTGAGCCCGCCTGAGGACATCATGAACATCAGCCGGGGGCCGGAGCCCAGTTCCCCCGCTACCCGTTGCACGTAGCGCGACAGGATCGGCGACAGGTATGCGTCGACCACGGTGGTGTCGCCACGGCCCACCAGCTTGATCAGCGGTGAGACCTCGTGGCTGACAGAGATCTGGCTGAAGCCGATCTTGCGGCAGATCTTGGCAACCGCCTTCTCGTGGTCGGGATGTTTCCAGGCATGCATGAACACGATCGCGACCGCATCGATGCCGTCGGCCTTGGCCTGTTCGATCGCCGGGCGGCATGCGGCGATGTCGAGCAGCCGCTCGACGCAACCATCGGCGCGCACGCGCTCGTCGATCTCGATCACCCGCTCGTAAAGCTGCTCCGGCAGGATGATTTCCTTGGCGAAGATGTCCGGCCGCGCCTGATAGGCGATACGCAGCGCGTCGCGAAACCCCTTGGTGATGAGGAGGAGCACGCGGTCGCCCTTGCGCTCGAGCAGCGCGTTGGTGGCGACGGTTGTGCCCATCTTGATGTCGCCGATCACGTTGGCGGGAATAGAGGCGCCCGATGCCAGCCCCAGCAGATCGCGAATGCCCTGGATGGCAGCGTCGGCATAGGCTTCAGGGTTTTCCGACAGGAGCTTGCGCGGGTGCAACTGTCCCTGCGGACTGCGGCCGATGATGTCGGTGAAGGTGCCCCCGCGATCGATCCAGAAATCCCATTTCTTGTTGATTGCGGCTTTCGGCATTTCTGATCGTCCAATCGATGCGAGCGACTGCTGTGTTAGTTCGCCGTTTCAGCTGCAGCAATCACAAGTTGATGTTACATTTGGAAACGCAACGTTACGAAACCGGCGCCGTGACTGATGCATTTCCCCTGCGACCGCTCACCGAAATGTGAGCGTTTGCTGAAGGAGAGATAGCATGAAAAAGCTCATTCTGGCGTCTGTTTCGGCGCTCGCCCTGCTGGGGGTCGCGGCTTGTAGCGACAGCGGCACCGACAATACCACCACACAGAGCACCAATCCGCCGGCCAACGAACAGCCGATGAAGCCGGCCACTCCTGACACCACGAAGCCCGCTGAACCGGCTCCGGCAACACCTCCTGCTGCACCTGCGCAGTAGAATTCAATCCGATGAAATCATGAAGGCCGGCCTTGTGCCGGCCTTCCTCTTGCCTGGGACCTCCGTCGACGAGTTTTCCTGCGGCATCGTCCCGGCTTGATAGCGAGGCCCGGTTCGCACTAAGAAGCCGCATGTCGATTTGGGACCGCCTCGGCGACTTCATCGCTCGTGTTTCGTCGTCGGCGTCCTCGGGCGTCGCCGATGTCGTGGAGGCTGTGCGGACTGTATTCTCCGGCGACCCGGATCTGCGGCGCCGCGTGGCGTTTTCGGTGGCGATGATCGCACTCGCGGCCAAGATGGCCAAGGCCGACGGCGTCGTCACTCAGGACGAGGTGCGCGCTTTCCAGGAAATCTTCGAGGTGCCGCCAAGCGAAACACGCAATGTGGCCCGCCTTTACGACCTCGCCAAGCGCGACGTCGCGGGGTTCGAGATTTACGCCCAGCGCATGGCTCAGCTGTGCGGTTCCGGCCACGCCAATTGCATGATGCTGGAAGACATTCTCGACGGGCTGTTCCACATCGCCAAAGCGGACGGCATGGTCCATGAACGGGAAGGGCAATTCCTGCATCGCATCGCCGAAATCTTCAGGATCGACGAGGTGCACTACCAGGCCATCCTGTCCCGGCACGTCAATCTGGGCGCCGCCGATCCCTATGTTGTTCTCGGCATCGAGCGGGGCAAGCCGTTCGAGGAGGTCAGGAAGCGCTACCGCAAGCTGATTTCGGACAATCACCCCGACCGGCTGATCGCACGCGGCCTGCCGCAGGAGTTCATCAAGATAGCCACGACGAGAGTCGCTGCCATCAATGCCGCCTATGAGATGATCGAGCGAGGCCTCAGGCACGCATGAGCGGTTTCCTGCCGGACCAGCCTGGTGCCGAGGTGAGGGTATCACCCAATTTCGGCCCCCGGCGCGAGACGCTCAGGCCCGACATGATCGTGCTCCACTACACCGGCATGGACACTGGCCCCGCCGCCGAGGCGTGGCTGTGCGATCCCGCGAGCGAGGTTTCGTCCCACTATCTCGTTCACGAAGACGGCCGCGTCGTCCAGATGGTGCGCGAGAGCGACCGTGCCTGGCATGCCGGCAAGAGCTCGTGGTTCGGGCGCACTGACATCAATTCCTGCTCGGTCGGTATCGAGATCGTCAACCCCGGACATGCCCTGGGCTACAAAGCCTTCCCGAAGCGGCAGGTCGACGCCGTGATCGGCCTGTGCGCGGGAATTGTCGGCCGACATTCCGTTCCGCCCCAAAGGGTGCTCGCGCATTCCGATGTGGCGCCGGGACGCAAGGTCGACCCGGGCGAGAAGTTCCCCTGGCAAGCGCTTTTTGCCGCCGGTATCGGGCACCTCGTCCCTGCCGCGCCGGTCAGGCCAGGCACGGTGCTGAAAGCCGGCGATTGCGGGACAGATGTCGAGGCGCTGCAGTCGATGCTGGCGCTTTACGGCTACGGCGTCGAAATCACAGGCGACTTCGATCGCCAGACCGAAGTCGTCGTCGCTGCGTTTCAGCGGCATTTCCGCCGACGTTTGGTTGACGGCGCCGCCGATGACTCGACGATCTGCACCTTGCAAAGGCTGCTGGCCTCGGTGAAGGCAGCTTCGTCCAGATAATCTATCCGAGCTGCCCAAATTACAGTTTGTCATAGAAAGTGAATTGCCTCGCCTTCTTTGGTGCCAATTCGCTCTCCAAACGCATCTCCCGAAAGTTGTCGGACGTCTATCCTCCCAGGATGCTCCGATGTTGAGTTGGCCAAGCTGCGCGAAATTCTTCGCGCGGTTCTAAAAGAACAGGACTACATGCAGAGATTGACCGTTGTAGCGGCAGCCGTTGCTGCCGGAGTGATCACTTTTGCCTTCAACCCAGCGAACAGCGCCGCCCTCAGCCCGCGTGCGGACAGCGGCTTTGCCGTAGCTCCCGCGAAGCCAAAGGCAGCGCCGACTGCCAAAACAGCGAAGACCCAGAAGGCGGCCCCGAACAAGACAGCAAAGATCCAGAAGGCCACCCCGGGCAAAGCGCAGAAAGTTGCCGCGCTGAAGTCGGCGAAGTCTACCGCAAAGCGCCACGCCAAGCGCAGCCGGCAGGTCATCGACCTGACAGCGACGGCTTCCATCCACCCCGAAAAGGTCGAGGCGCCGACCTCTGCCGCCGGCGACAGCCAATATTCGGAGATCATCGCCCGCTATGCGGCGAGCTATGGCGTGCCCGTTTCGCTCGCCAAGGCGGTCATCAAGATCGAAAGCAATTACCGGCCGAACATGGTCGGCGGCGCCGGCGAGATCGGTCTGATGCAGATCAAGCCGGCAACGGCTCGGATGATGGGCTATACCGGTTCGGTCAAGGGCCTCTTCGATCCCGACACCAACATCAAATTTGGCATGAAGTATCTTGCCATGGCGCAGGGTCTGGGTGGCGGCACGACTTGCGGCACGATCCTCAAATACAATGCCGGTCATGGCGCGACGCGCATGAACCCGATCTCGGCCGCCTATTGCAGCAAGGTGAAGGTGCAGATGGCAGCACTGGGTTCGCCCGCCTGAGACATTCGCAGCCTTTTCTGTTGCGTTTTCAGTCGGGAATCCCTTTATACGCCTTGCCAGCTGGCCGGGCGGCCGCGCCTGCAAGAGCCGAAAGGCTGCGGGTGAGGAAAGTCCGGGCTCCATGGAGACACGGTGCCGGCTAATGGCCGGCGGGGGCGACCCCAGGGAAAGTGCCACAGAAAGCAAACCGCCGCGGTATGCGCTGCGGCAAGGGTGAAAGGGTGGGGTAAGAGCCCACCGCGCGACTGGCAACAGGAGCGGCACGGCAAACCCCACCGGGAGCAAAACCGAATAGGGGCGGTGCGAGGGGAAACCTTCGAGGGCTGTTTCCGGCCCACCGCCCGGGTAGGTTGCGTGAGGCGCATGGCAACATGCGCCCAAGATGAATGGCCGCCACGTTCTCGCGCCGCAAGGCGCGGGGCCATACAGAACCCGGCTTACAGGCCAGCTGGCATTTTCGTTCTTATAGCTATTCAAACAGCTTGCAGCGGCGATGGGAGTTGTTGACCCTCCACCATTTTCAGGCTTTCCACGAGACGACATTGCGCCGGGCATTCGTCGCATCGTCTTAGGTGAATATCTTAGCTTCTATCGGGTCAGCGACAGCGATATCGAAATTGTTCGCGTGCTGCACGGTCGGCGCAAGATCGGAGCCGATGTTCCGGCGCCGTGATCGCCTTAGCTGCCGACACTATTCAACGACGCCTCGATCGCCTGCCACAGCTGTTCGACCGGTTCGCAGCCGATCGCCAGGCGCACGAAGCCGGGCGGCACGGAGTCGCCGCGCTTCGAACGCCGTTCTGCCACGGTGTGCACGCCGCCAAACGAAGTTGCCGATTCGATCAACGCGCAGCTGGTGATGAAATCCTCGGCTTTTTCCTCAGATGTCAATTCGAAGGAGATGATGAAGCCGAAGCGCTCCATCTGGGCTCGGGCGAGGTTGTGCGAGGCGTCGCCCTCGAGCCCAGGAAAGCGCAGGCCGCTCACCGCGGGATGTGCCTTGAGCCGCCTGGCGATCGTTTCCGCCGAGGAGCACATGCGGTCGAAACGCATTTCCAGCGTTTCGAGGCCGCGATGCACGAGCCATGCTTCGAACGGGCCGGGGATGCCGCCAGCGGTCTCGCGCCAGTCCTTGATTTTCGCGACGATGTCCGGATTGCGGGTCGCGACATGGCCGAACAGCACGTCCGAGTGGCCATTGATCGCCTTGGTGTCGGCCGAGACGACAATCTCGGCGCCGAGATCGAGCGGACGCTGGCCAAAGGGGGTCATCGTCGTGTTGTCGACGACGAGGATCGCGCCTTGCGCATGGGCGGCCTTGGCGGCGGCGGCGATGTCGCAGATATCAAGACGCGGATTGGAGGGGGTTTCCACGAACACCAGGCGGTAGCCGGCAAAGCCGGCATCGAGCATGTTCGACGTCGCCCTCACGTCATAGGCGACGCCGAGCGGCTTCAAGAAGCGCTCTGCCAACGCGCGGGTCGTGTGATACCCGTCCGAAGGCAACAGAATGCGGTCCCCCGATTTCAGCAGCGCGAAGAAGACCGCTGAAATCGCGGCCATTCCTGAGGGAAAGGCAACGCATTGCGCATCTTCCAGATGGCCGAGCGCATGCTCGACAGCATGCCAGGTCGGATTGCTGAAACGGCCATATTGGTGGAATCCCGTCGCGTCACCCGGCGAGTGGAAGATGGACGCCATGATCAGCGGCAACGGGATGGGGTCGCCCTTGGCGAAGTCGCCGCTGCGCAGATGGACAAGTGCCGCAGCGCGTGAGTTCGCGGTTTCCGACATGGGCTCGATCCTTCGCTGAACAGAAGCTCTCGACGCTATGCGCGCCGGCAGTCCGCGGCAAGCTGCGTCCTTTTGGGCCAGACGGCTCTAAACGCTTCGTTAGGCTTAATAGACGATAAAGACGAGACTTGCCGGTAGCCTGCCCTTCCTGGTTGTCGAACGCGTTTGTGATGCCTCTTCCCGTTGACGCCCATAGTGCCCCATGATATCCCATATCGATACTCAAGCCTTCGTTTCGTGTCAGGGTGGAGCGTACGCCAATCGGGCAGCCGCAGCGGCCACCCGTTTGCCGGGTTTTGCCCTTGCGAAGGTGGGTTCAGGGCAGGGACCGCGCTGCGGCGGCGCGGGTATAGAGATGGAAAGGGGTACAGCGGCGACGGCGGCTGTAACGCGTAGTGGACCGATTTCTGTCGAACGCAATCAACAGGATCGATGCGAAGGGGCGGGTGTCCGTTCCGGCGCATTTCCGTTCGGTCGTGCAGAAGCGCGGTTATTCGGAACTCTATGCGCTGCGCTGTCTCGACCGTCCTGCGATGGACGTCGGCGGTCTCGACCTGCTCGACCGCTACGAGCAACGCATAGCGCTCGAGGATCCCTTCCTGCAGACAGCGGACGACATGTCGTTCTTCTGCCATGGCGACGGGATGTTCCTGAAGCTCGATCAGGACGGCCGCATCGGCATGACCGACTTCATCCGCGAGCACACGGGCATCTCGGCGGAGGTGGCCTTTGTCGGCCGCGGCAATTTCTTCCAGATCTGGGAGCCGGGCCGGCTTGCCGCCTATGGGGCGCAGGCACGCGCCAGGCTGTTGCAGCTTCGGCAGGGGACGAAGCCCGGGGAGCGACCGGAATGATGGCTGGCCGCGGCGATGATCCCCACGCCGTTGGCGGACTGGCTCGCCACATTCCGGTCCTCCTTGCCGAGGTGCTGGAGGCGCTGACGCCCAAGCCAGGAGAGACAATCGTCGATGGAACGTTCGGCGCCGGCGGCTATACGGCCGCCATTCTTGGGCGCGGCGCTTCGGTCGTCGCCATCGACCGCGATCCGGACGCCATCGCTGCGGGCCGGGCCCTGGAAGAACAGGCCGCGGGCAGGCTGAGACTCGTGCAGGCGCCGTTTTCGACGCTGGACGAACAGGTCGAGAGCGCCGACGGCGTCGTGCTCGATATCGGCGTTTCTTCCATGCAGCTCGATCAGGCGGAGCGCGGCTTTTCGTTTCGTGCCGACGGACCGCTCGACATGCGCATGGCGCAGGCCGGGCTCAGCGCCGCCGATGTCGTCAACACCTTCAAGGCTGGCGATCTTGCCCGCATCTTCGGCTTCCTCGGCGAGGAGCGTCATGCCGGCCGCATCGCGCGCATGATCGAGAGCCGGCGCGAGAAGCGCCCTTTCGAGCGCACGCTCGAACTGGCCGACGCCATTGCCACCCATATCGGCAGGGCGCCGAAGGACAAGATCCATCCGGCCACCCGTGTCTTCCAGGCGCTGCGCATCTTCGTCAATGACGAGCTTGGCGAGCTGGCTCGGGCATTGTTCGCCGCGGAGCGCGTACTCAAGCCCGGCGGCCGGCTTGCCGTCGTCACCTTCCATTCGCTGGAGGACCGCATCGTCAAGCGCTTCATCGCCGATCGTGCCGATGCGGCGGCCGGCTCGCGCCACCTGCCCGACGCGCCGGCCCGGCTGGCGACCTTCCGCAAATCCGGTGGCGGCGTCACCCCAGGCGAAGCCGAGATCGAGGCCAATCCGCGGGCGCGCTCGGCCAGGCTGCGCGCGGCCATCCGCACCGATGCGCCGGCGCGCGCAGGCGACTTTTCGATCTTCGGCCTTCCAAAGCTTCCCGCCGTCGAGCGGCCGGGGGAGAGGTAAGCACGTGTTTCGTACCAGCGACATAGTCCTGATCGCCGTCATGGTCTCGGCGGCGGCGTTGACCTACAAGACCAAGCGCGAGGCCGAGGAACAGCTGGCGTCGGTGCAGAAGCTGCAGGCGCAGATCCGGTATGAGGAAGACACGATCGATCTGCTGAAAGCCGACTGGAGCCTGCTCACGCAGCCGGCGCGGCTGCAGAAACTTGCCGAAACCTACAAGTCGCAGCTCGGGCTCGAGCCGGTCAGCGCCCGCCAGATCGGTGGTCTCGACGATGTGCCGGTGAAGCCGGTCAACATCCAGGATCTTTTGTCGCAAGAGCCCGGCGCCATGGCCGAGAATTCCGGCAAGGGTCCTTCGGCCGGCAAGGATCCGGTCGTTACCGGGAGCACCGCGCAATGATCGGCAGACTTCCAAAGGTCGGTGAACTGCTGAGGCGCCGCAAGAAGCCCACCGAGGACGGATCGATCGTCGTCGACGCCGCCCGCAAGGCGACCGGCGGCAAGGCCAAGACACGTATCGTCATGACGATGGCGGTATTCTTCACCATCTATTCGACCATCGCCGGCCGGTTGGTCTATCTTGGCCTGCAGAACCCGGACATGTCAGGCGGCCCACAGAGCAGGGTTACGGCTTCGCGGCCCGACATCGTCGACCGCAATGGCGAGGTGCTGGCGACCGACATCAAGACGGCGTCGCTGTTCGCCGAGCCGCGCCGCATCGTCGATGCCGACGAGGCGATCGAAAAGCTGGCGACGGTGCTCCCCGAGATCGATTACGAGCAGACCTATCACAAGCTGAAAAGCGGCGCCGGCTTCGTCTGGCTGCAGCGGCAACTGACGCCGAAGCAGCAGGCCGACATCATGGCGCTCGGCGTCCCCGGTCTGGGCTTCCGAACCGAGAAACGCCGCTTCTATCCGAGCGGCGAGACCTCCTCCTACATTGTCGGGCTCACCAATATCGACAATCAGGGCATCTCCGGCATGGAGAAATATATCGACGACCAGGGCCTGACCGATCTGCAGGCGTCGGGACTGGCCGTCGCCAGGGACTTGAAACCGGTAAAGCTGTCGATCGACCTGCGCGTCCAGCACGTGGTTCGCGATGAGGTGGCCACCGGCATGGAGCGGTTCCACGCGATCGCGGCGGGCGGTGTGGTGCTCAACATCAAGACGGGCGAAGTGCTGGCCATGGCCTCGGCCCCGGATTTCGATCCCAACAATCCCTACAATGCCCAGGACAAGGACCGGCTGAACCGCATGTCGGCCGGCCTCTACGAGATGGGCTCGACCTTCAAGAGCTTCACCACCGCCATGGCGCTCGATTCCGGCAAGGTCACGCTGGAGAGCCGCTTCGACGCGTCGCGGCCGATCCGCATCGGCCGTCAGACCATCCATGACTTCCACAGCAAGGGCCGCGTGCTGTCGGTGCCGGAAGTGTTCATCTATTCGTCCAACATCGGTTCCGCGAAGGAAGCGGAGGCGGTGGGCATCGAGGGGCACCGCGAATTCCTGCATCGCCTCGGCGTGCTGGAGAAGATGCAGACCGAATTGCCGGAAGTGGCGCGCCCGACCGAACCGAAGGTCTGGAAACAGGTCAATTCGATCACCATCGCCTTCGGCCACGGCGTGTCGACGACGCCGCTGCAGACTGCTGTTGGCTGTGCGGCGCTGATGAGCGGCTACCTGATCGAGCCGACCTTCCTGCCGCGCACCGCGGAGCAGGCGATGGAGGTCGCCAAGCAAGTGGTCAGCGACAAGACCGTGGAAGGGATGCGCTATCTCTATGCGCTCAACGCCGAGAAGGGCTCCGGCAAGAGCGCCAGGGTTCCGGGTTTCCGCGTCGGCGGCAAGACCGGCACGGCCGAGAAGGTGGTCAATGGCCGCTACTCGAAAGAGAAGAATTTCAATGCCTTCGTGGCGGCCTTTCCAATGGATGATCCGCAATACATCGTGCTGACGATCGCCGACGAACCGAAGCCGGAAAAGCCCGGCATGGGGGCCACCGCCGCCTCGAACGCCGGCATCATGGCGGGAAACATCATCAGGCGCGCGGCTTCCATGCTTGGCGTTAAGCCAGATTTCAGCCATGAAAATGGTGCAACGCTGGTTTCCTATCAGTGATTCTTGGGGCGCGCCGGCAACTGCGCGCTATTTTGTTGCGGTGAACGGAACTCGATGCATCTGAAAGATCTAGCCGGTATCCTGCCTGTCGAGGGAACAGCTTCCCGCGCTCTGGAGGTTACCGGTCTCTCCTCGGATTCTCGCCAGGTTAAGCCGGGGGTCGTCTTCTTCGCGCTTGCGGGCAGCAAGGCGGATGGCGCGAGTTATGCCGCGGACGCCACTCGTCGCGGGGCTGCCGCAATCGTGGCGGCCAAAGGCAGCACAATCTCCGGTCTTTCGATCCCGGTTCTTGCGGTGGACGACCCGCGCCTGGCGCTGGCGCTCAGCGCAGCGCGTTTCTTCGACCGACAACCTGAAACCATGGTCGCCGTCACCGGCACCAGCGGCAAGACGTCGGTCGCCGCATTCACCCGCCAGATCTGGGAGCAGGCGGGATTGGCGGCCGCATCGATCGGCACGACCGGCGTGGTGGCCCCTGGTCGCAACGAATATGGCTCGCTGACCACGCCTGATCCGGTGGCGCTTCACAAGCTGCTCAAGGAACTGGCGGAGGCCGGCGTCACCCGCGCCTCGATGGAGGCCTCGAGCCACGGTCTCGACCAGCGTCGCCTCGACGGCGTGAAACTCGCCGCCGGCGGCTTCACCAATCTCGGCCGCGACCACATGGACTATCATCCGACGGTCGAGGACTATCACCGCGCCAAGCTGCGCCTGTTCGACACGCTGCTGCCGAGGGGGGCGCCGGCCATCATCTTTGCCGACGATCCATGGTCTGAGCCGACGGCTCATGCCGCGCGGGCGGCGGGATTGGCCGTGCGTACGGTCGGCCGCCATGGCGATTTCCTTATGTTGAAGCGGGTCGAGCACGAGCGCCATCGCCAGCGCGCCGAGGTCGAAGTGGACGGCGTTCTGCATGAGATCGACTTGCCGCTGGCCGGCGATTTCCAGATCGCCAACGCGCTGGTTTCGGCCGGCCTTGCCATCTCGACTGGAACTTCCGTCGACAAAGCCTTGGCTGCACTGGAAAAATTGAAGGGGGCGCCGGGCCGGCTCGATCTCGTCGGTACGACCGCCGCCGGCGCTCCCGTCTATGTCGACTACGCGCACAAGCCCGACGCGCTGGAAAACGTGCTGGCCTCGGTTCGTCCTTTCACCACGAGCCGCGTCGTCGTCGTGTTCGGCTGTGGCGGCGATCGCGATCGCGGCAAGCGGCCAATCATGGGCGAGATCGCTAGCCGGCTTGCCGATGTCGTCATCGTAACCGACGACAATCCGCGCACGGAAGTCCCTGAAACGATCCGCGCCGCAATCCTTGCGGCGGCGCCAGGCGCCATCGAGATCGGCGACCGGCGCAAGGCCATACGTGAGGCGGTGGCCATGCTTCACGCGGGCGACACGCTGATCGTCGCCGGCAAGGGGCATGAGGAAGGCCAGACAATCGGCTCCGAAACCTTCCACTTCTCCGACCACGAGGAAGTGCGCGAGGCCTTGAAGGAGCGCGCCGCATGAGCTTGCTCTGGACGTCGCACGCGCTGGTCGAAGCCATGGGCGGCAGGCCGATTGGCTCGCTGCCGGAAGGAATCACCGGCATTTCCATCGACAGTCGCAGCCTCGAGCCCGGCAATGCCTTCTTCGCCATCAAGGGCGAGACGATGGACGGCCATGATTTCGCGACCGCGGCGGTCAAGGCCGGAGCGGCCGTGCTGGTGGTCGCAGAAGGCAAGCTGCCCTCGCTCGGCAGGCTGACGGCGCCGATGATCGTGGTGCAGGATGTGCTTGCAGCGCTCGAGAAGCTCGGCGTTGCCGCCCGCGCTCGCTCGCGGGCGAAGGTCATCGCGGTGACCGGCTCCGCCGGCAAGACGACGACCAAGGAAGCGCTGCGGCATGTGCTGTCGGCGGTCGGGAAGGTGCACGCCTCGGCGCAGTCGTTCAACAATCACTGGGGCGTGCCGCTGACGCTCGCGCGGATGCCAGACGATTGCGACTACGCGATCTTCGAGATCGGCATGAACCATCCCGGCGAGATCCGGCCGTTGGTCAAGATGGTCAGGCCGCATGTCGCGATCGTGACGCTGATTGCTGCCGCCCATCTCGGCTTTTTCAGGAACCTCGACGAGATCGCGCATGCCAAGGCCGAGATTTTCGAGGGGGTGGAGTCCGGCGGCGCCGCGCTACTCAACCGCGACGACACGCGCTGGAAGCTGCTCGACAGAATGGCGAAAGAGGCCGGCATCGAGCATGTCTTCGGCTTTGGCGAAAACGCACGCTCGACTTTCCGGCTCACCAATTGCGAGCTTCATGCCGATCATTCCGACATCGTCGCGAAGATCGGCAAGCGGGAGGTGACTGCTCGCGTCGGCGCCCCCGGCCGCCATATCGTGCAGAACGTGCTGGCGGTGCTGGGCGCTGCGCAACTGGTCGGCGCCGATCTCGACAAGGTGGTGGCGGCGCTCGCAGATCTCGCGGCCGAACGCGGGCGCGGCAGGCGCCACATACTGCGCCATCCGAGGGGGCCGATCACATTGATCGATGAAAGCTACAACGCCAACCCGGCGTCGATGGCGGCAGCCATGGCGCTGCTCAACGCCACGCCGGTATGGGGCGAGGGACGGCGCATCGCGGTGCTCGGCGATATGCTGGAACTCGGCAGCCACTCGGCAAAACTTCATGCAGCGCTCGCCGAGCTCATCATCGGCACCGGAACACGCAACGTCTATCTCGGCGGCCCGGAGATGCGTGCGCTGGCCGAGGTTCTGCCGGCCGACGTCGAGACGGAATACCGCTCCGGAGCGGAAGAGCTGAAGCCGGTCCTGCTGTCGGCGCTCAAGCCCGGCGACGTGGTGATGGTCAAGTCGTCGAAGGGCATCGGATTTTCAAAGCTGGTCGAGGCTTTGCTCGGCAAATTTCCGGCGGAAGCCACAACCATTGAACCGACCTGAGGTCGGGCTCCGGGGGACGGAAGCGTATGCTCACTTTACTTGTTGATTTCGCGGACAAGATCTCGGCCTTCAATGTCTTCCGCTACATCACCTTTCGCACCGGCGGCGCCTTGATCACCTCGGCGCTCATCGTCTTCATCTTCGGACCGACGATCATCAATTCGCTGCGGCTGCGCCAAGGCAAGGGCCAGCCCATCCGCGCCGACGGGCCGCAGACGCATTTCAAGAAGGCGGGGACGCCCACGATGGGCGGCCTGATGATCCTGTCCGGCATCATCGGCTCCTCGCTTCTGTGGGCCAACCTCTCCAGCATCTATGTCTGGGTGGTGCTTTTGGTCACCGTCGGCTTCGGCTCGATCGGCTTCTATGACGACTATTTCAAGGTCACCAAGCAGTCGCATCTGGGCTTCTCCGGCAAGGCGCGGCTGGCGATCGAATTCGTCATCGCCGGCATCGCCGCCTGGGTGATCATGCACAACGGCCAGGCGCCGTTCTCCTCGTCGCTGACCTTTCCCTTCGCCAAGGAATTCATCATCAATCTCGGCTGGTTCTTCGTGCCGTTCTCTTGCTTCGTCATCGTCGGCGCCGGCAATGCGGTGAACCTGACCGACGGCCTCGACGGGCTGGCGATCGTGCCGATCATGATCGCGGCCGCGTCCTTCGGCGTCATCGCCTATCTATCGGGCAATGCGGTGTTCGCCGAATATCTGCAGATCCATTTCGTGCCGGGCACCGGCGAACTCGCCGTCGTGCTCGGCGCTGTGATCGGCGCCGGCCTCGGCTTCCTGTGGTTCAACGCGCCGCCGGCCGCGATCTTCATGGGCGATACCGGCTCGCTGGCAATGGGCGGCCTGATCGGCACCATCGCGGTCGCCACCAAGCACGAGATCGTGCTCGTCATCGTCGGCGGCCTGTTCGTGGTCGAGATCCTTTCGGTCATCATCCAGGTCGGCTACTTCAAGATGACCGGCAAGCGCGTGTTCCTGATGGCGCCGATCCATCATCATTTCGAAAAGCTCGGCTGGACCGAAAGCCAGGTGGTGATCCGCTTCTGGATCATCGCCGTCATCCTGGCCCTGGTCGGCCTCTCCACACTCAAGCTCAGGTAAGGACACCAGTTGATCCCCGCCGCATCCTTCTCAGGCAAGCGCGTTTCGCTCTTCGGGCTCGGCGGTTCCGGGATTGCCACCGCGCATTCGCTGATCGAGGGCGGCGCCGAAATCCTTGCCTGGGACGACAATCCGGACAGCGTTGCCAAGGCTGCCGCCGCGGGGATCGCAACCGGTGACCTGCGCGCGGCCGACTGGTCGCGCTTCGCGGCCTTCGTGCTGTCGCCCGGGGTGCCGCTCACGCACCCGAAGCCGCATTGGACGGTGGAACTGGCGCGCGGCGCCGGCGTAGAGGTGATCGGCGACATCGAACTTTTCTGCCGCGAGCGCATCCAACTGGCGCCGGCGGCGCCGTTCATCGCGATTACCGGTACCAACGGCAAGTCGACGACGACGGCGCTGACCTCCCACATATTGAAATCAGCCGGGCGCGACACGCAGATGGGCGGCAATATCGGCCGCGCCATCATGACGCTCGATCCGCCGAAGGCGGACCGGCACTATGTCGTCGAGTGCTCCTCCTATCAGATCGATCTGGCGCCCTCGATCAACCCGACCGCAGGTGTCCTGCTCAACCTGACGCCCGACCATCTCGACCGCCACGGCACGATGGCGCATTACGCCTCGATCAAGGAAAGGCTGGTCGCCGGCAGCGAGACCGCCATCATCGGCGTCGACGATTCCTGGTGCGCCCAGATCGCCGACCGGCTGGAGCGGGCCGGCAAGCAAGTCATCCGCATTTCCAAGCGTCTGCCGCTGACCGACGGCTACTTCGCCGACGGCACCAACCTGATGGAAGCCGTACATGGCCGCTACAGCCGCGTCGGCTTCCTGGAAGGCATCGGTTCGCTGCGCGGCCAGCACAACGCGCAGAACGCGTTGGCCGCCGTCGCTGCCTGCCTGAGAGTCGGGCTGGAACTCGGCGAGATCCAGGCGGGGCTCGAAAGCTTTCCGGGGCTCGCGCACCGCATGGAGCAGGTCGGCCGCAAGGATCATGTGCTGTTCATCAACGATTCCAAGGCGACCAATGCGGACGCCGCGGCCCCGGCGCTATCCAGCTTCAGCCGCGTCTACTGGATAGCCGGGGGCCTGCCCAAGGAGGGCGGCATCGAGCCTTTGCGCGGCTTCTTCCCGCGCATCGCCAAGGCCTATCTGATCGGCGAAGCGGCGCCGGTCTTTTCCGCAACGCTCGGTGAGGCGGTGCCCTACGAGATCTCCGGCACGCTGGCCGCTGCGGTCGAGCATGCCGCGCGCGACGCCGCGAACGATAGCGGTGGCGAGGCTGTGGTGCTGCTTTCGCCCGCCTGCGCCAGTTTCGACCAGTTCAAGAATTTCGAGGTTCGCGGCGAAGCCTTCAGGCAAGCTGCGACTGCTATTGATGGGGTGAAACCCATCGGAGGGCCACGTTGATGCAAAGCCGTCTCGACAAAAGTCCGGTCGCAACCTGGTGGTGGACAATCGATCGCTGGTTCCTGGCGGCATTCCTGTCGCTCATGGGCCTTGGCATCGTTTTGTCCTTCGCCGCCAGCCCGGCGGTGGCCGAGCGCATCGGTCTCGACAGCTTCCATTTCGCCACCAGGCAGATCATCTTCACCATCCCGGCGCTTGGCGTGATGCTGGCTGTCTCGTTTCTCGAATCGCGGCAGATCCGGCGAATGGCGTTGCTGATCCTGTCCATCATGCTGGTGCTGATGGTGGCGGTGCTCTATGTCGGCGTCGAAGTGAAGGGCGCGCGGCGCTGGGTGTCGCTCGCCGGCCTCTCCATCCAGCCCTCGGAATTCCTCAAGCCGGCTTTCGTCATCATCTGCGCCTGGCTGTTTGCCGAGCACAAGCGCCAGCCGGACATTCCCGGCAATCTCTTTGCCCTGCTGCTTCTCGTCCTCGTGGTTTCGCTTCTGGTTGCCCAGCCCGACCTCGGCCAGACCATGCTGGTGACCGGCACCTGGGGCGTCATGTTCTTCATGGCCGGCCTGCCGTGGCTGTGGATCATGGCGCTCGGCATAACCGGCGCGACCGGGCTGTTTGCCGCCTACACGGTGTTCCCGCACGTCGCCGCGCGCATCGACAAGTTCCTGACCGGGGAGGGCGACACGTTCCAGGTCGACATGGGCCGCGAGGCGCTGATCAATGGCGGCTGGTTCGGCGTCGGCCCTGGCGAGGGAACCGTCAAGCGGGTGATTCCGGACAGTCATGCCGACTTCGTCTTCTCGGTCGCGGGCGAGGAGTTCGGGCTGATCATGTGCTTCTTCATCATGTCGATTTTTGCCTTCATCGTGCTGCGCGGGCTCAACACGGCGCTCAAGGAACATGACGACTTCACGCGCTATGCGGTCGGCGGCCTGGTCACCGTCTTCGGCCTGCAGTCGGTGATCAACATGTGCGTGAACCTGCAGCTGATGCCCGCCAAGGGAATGACGCTGCCCTTCATCTCCTATGGCGGCTCGTCACAGATCGCCATCGCCATCTCAATGGGCATGGTGCTGGCGCTGACGCGCAGGCGGCCTGAAAAGCGCAAGCAGATGGGCTTCGTCTTCGCGCAACGCGCCATGCCGGCGGAATGAGGCTGGATGTCGAAGGGTGTCATCCTGCTTGCGGCTGGCGGAACCGGCGGACATCTGTTTCCGGCCGAAGCGCTGGCGCATGAGCTGATCGAGCGCGGCTGGAAGGTGCATCTCGCCACCGACCATCGCGCCGAGCGCTATTCCGGCCAGTTCCCTGCCGTCGCCGTCCACTCCATCGCATCGGCGACTCTGGGCTCCAGGAATCCTATCGCTGTGCTCTCGTCCTTCTGGAGGATATGGCAAGGGGTGCGGCAGGCGGGGGAGGTCATGGCCAGGATCAAGCCCGAGGCCGTGGTCGGCTTCGGCGGCTATCCGACGCTGCCGCCGCTCTATGCGGCGACACGGCGCAAGGTGCCGACGCTGATCCATGAGCAGAACGCCGTCATGGGCCGGGCGAACAAAGCCCTGGCCGGCCGTGTCGATGCGATTGCCGGCGGCTTCCTGCCTGAAGGCGCGAGTGCCGCCGGCGCCAAGACGGTGACCACCGGCAATCCGGTCAGGCCGCAGGTTCTGGAGGCGGCAAAAACGCCCTATGTGCCGTCCAAGGACGGCGAACCGTTCCGCTTTCTGGTGTTTGGCGGCAGCCAGGGAGCCCAGTTCTTTTCCGATGCCGTGCCGGCGGCGATCGCATTGTTGCCCGAGGCGCAGCGCAAGCGGCTATTGATCACACAGCAGGCGCGCGCCGAAGATGTCGGGCGGGTGAAGGCCGTCTATGCCGAGCTTGCGGTCGACGCGCAGGTCTCGCCGTTCTTCACCGACATGGCGGCACGGATGGCTGCGGCGCATCTGGTGATGTCGCGCTCCGGCGCTTCGACGGTGTCCGAGATCTCGGTCATCGGCCGGCCGGCGCTGCTGGTTCCTTATCCACACGCGCTGGACCATGATCAGGCGGCGAATGCTGCGGCGCTCGCCGCCGCCGGCGGTGCCGAGCTCCACCCGCAGTCGACGCTTTCGGCCGAGCGGATCGCCGCGCTGGTGGGAGGGCTCATGAACGACCCCAGCAGGCTGGCGGGCATGGCGGCGGCCGCCCGTTCGGCCGGAAAACCCGACGCGGCGCGGTTGCTCGCCGATCTGACAGAGGCTATTGCGTCCGGCAAAACGGTTTCGGACTTCAGGAGGACGCGCGCATGAAGATGCCGCAGACGATTGGCCTCGTGCATTTCATCGGCATCGGCGGCATCGGCATGAGCGGCATTGCCGAGGTGCTGCACAACCTCGGCTACAAAGTGCAAGGCTCCGATCAGGCGGACGGCGCCAATGTGCAGCGTCTGCGCGACAAGGGCATCGAATGCTTCGTCGGCCACAAGGCGGAGAACCTAGGCGAGGCCGAAGTCGTGGTCGTTTCGACCGCCATCAAGAAGACCAACCCGGAGCTGAGGGCCGCGCGGGAAAAATTGCTTCCGGTTGTCCGCCGTGCCGAGATGCTCGCCGAACTGATGCGCTTCCGCCAGGCGGTGGCGATCGGCGGCACGCACGGCAAGACGACGACGACCTCGATGGTGGCGACACTGCTCGAGGCCGGGGGGCTCGACCCGACCGTCATCAACGGGGGCATCATCAACGCCTATGGCACCAATGCCCGCATGGGCGACGGCGAATGGATGGTGGTCGAGGCCGACGAGAGCGACGGCACCTTCCTGAAGCTGCCGGCCGACATCGCCGTGGTGACGAATATCGATCCCGAGCATCTCGACCACTATGGCAGCTTCGACAAAGTGCGCGAGGCGTTCCGCCAATTCGTCGAGAACGTGCCATTCTACGGCTTCGGCGTGATGTGCACCGACCATCCGGAGGTGCAGGCGCTGGTCGGCCGGATCGAGGACCGGCGCGTCATCACCTATGGCGAGAACGCGCAGGCCGATGTGCGCTTCACCAATCACCGCATTGAAGGGGCGACGTCGGTGTTCGACGTGGTGATCCGCGACCGCAAGGGGCGCGGCTCAACGATGATCGAGGGACTGCGGTTGCCGATGCCGGGCCGGCACAATGTCGCCAACGCGACGGCGGCGATCGCCGTGGCGCATGAGCTGGGCCTTTCGCCAGAGGCGATCAAGAAGGGCCTGTCGTCCTTCGCCGGCGTCAAGCGACGCTTCACCCATACCGGCTCCTGGAACGGGGTCGAGGTCTTCGACGACTACGGCCATCACCCGGTCGAGATCGCGGCCGTGCTGAAGGCCGCCCGCAGCGCCACCACTGGGCGCGTCATCGCCATCGCGCAGCCGCACCGCTTCACCCGGCTGCGCGACCTGTTCGAGGAATTCTCCGTCTGCTTCAATGACGCCGACACGGTGATGGTGGCACCGGTCTATCCGGCCGGAGAGGAGCCCATCGAAGGCGCGACCTCCGACGCGCTGGTGTCGCGGATCCGCGCCGGCGGCCATCGCGACGCGCGCCATATCGACGGTGCCGCGGCAATCGCGCCGGCCATTCGCGATCTGGCCAAGCCTGGAGACTTCGTCGTCTTCCTCGGCGCCGGCAACATCACGCAATGGGCCTATGCGCTGCCCAAGGAACTCGGCGGGACGCCCTCATGATGCGCGGGCAGGAATTGATCGACAAACTCGGCGACCGGCTTGCCGGCCTGCGCGGTCGCATCACGCCCAACGCCGAGATGGACAAGATCACCTGGTTCCGCGCCGGCGGCCTGGCTGAGGCGCTGTTCCAGCCGGCTGACGAGGAGGATCTCGCCGCTTTCCTGAGCGCTGTGCCGGAAGAGATCCCGCTTACAGTCGTCGGCGTCGGGTCCAACTTACTGGTGCGTGACGGCGGCATCTCGGGTTTCGTCATCAGACTGTCGGCCAAGGGCTTTGGCGAAGCCGAAGTCACCGGACCCACGACAATCAAGGCGGGCGCGGCAACGCCGGACAAACGCGTCGCGGCTGTCGCGTATGAAGCGGGCATTGGTGGATTCCATTTCTATCATGGCATTCCCGGCGCCGTCGGCGGTGCGCTGAGGATGAATGCCGGCGCCAATGGCACGGAGACGCGCGAGCGCGTCGTCGAGGTGCGGGCGCTCGACCGCAAGGGCAATCTCCATACGCTGAGCAATGCCGACATGGGCTATGCCTACCGCCACTCGTCTGCGCCTGCAGGGCTGATCTTCACCTCCGCCATCTTCGAGGGGTTTCCGGAAGACAAGGCCGCGATCAAGGCGGCGATGGAGGCCGTGCAGAACCATCGCGAGACGGTGCAGCCGATCCGCGAGAAGACCGGCGGCTCGACTTTCCAGAATCCCGATGGCACATCGGCCTGGAAGGAGATCGACAAGGCCGGCTGTCGTGGGCTGATGATCGGCGGCGCGCAGATGTCGCCGATGCACTGCAACTTCATGATCAATACCGGCACCGCAACCGGCTACGACCTCGAATATCTCGGCGAGACGGTGCGCGCGCGGGTGCTCGAGAATTCGGGCATCCGGCTGCATTGGGAAATCAAGCGGCTCGGCAATTTCCGGCCGGGCCATGCCGTCCAGGAATTCCTCGGACAGCTGCTCTAGGCGCATCCCGCCGCAACGCATTCAGGCGAACGCCTTTGGTGCGTGTCGATGTCCCCGAACCGCGGCGCGCTTCTGCGCAACATGCATTAGCGCCTTGCGATGTTCAAGTGATGGTTGAACTTCAGGCGGTGCAATGGCCTGAAGACCGTTGCCGCAAAGACTCACAACACGGTTTTTGCGCCGGTTTTCGCGGAAAGTGAATCGCTCGGAATCATAAGCACTTGCCAGGGAATCAACTCTCTGATTCTCTGCTCTAAAGCGTTTCCTGATTTGAGTCGTTCGACGCGTGAAGTCGCGTTTTCCGTCTGGGGGGCAACCTGCCGGAAGACTCGGACTCAATGTTCGGGAATGTGGTGCGGAACTGGTGGTTGCAGCCCGGCGTGAGAGGGAATGACGGGAATGAAGAAGAAGCATGTGGCTGTGCTCCTCGGAGGATTCTCCTCGGAGCGGCCCGTGTCTCTGTCGTCGGGGAAGGCGTGTGCCGATGCGCTCGAGAAGGAAGGCTATCAGGTCACTCGAGTCGACGTTTCGCGCGACGTCGGAGCCGAGCTTGCCGAACTTAAGCCCGACGTCGCCTTCAATGCGCTGCATGGCCCGTTCGGCGAGGATGGCACCATTCAGGGAATTCTCGAATATCTCGCGATCCCCTACACCCATTCGGGTGTGCTCGCTTCGGCGCTGGCCATGAACAAGCAGCAGGCCAAGAAGATCGCCAAGGCGGCGGGCATTCCGGTCGCGGAATCGAAGGTGACCAGCCGCTTCGCCATCCGGAGCAAGCATCCGATGAGGCCGCCTTATGTGGTGAAGCCGGTCAACGAGGGCTCGAGCTTCGGCGTCGTCATCGTGCATGAAGGGCAGTCGCATCCGCCGCAGGTGATCGGCTCGCCCGAGTGGAAGTACGGCGAGACCGTCATGGTGGAGCGCTACATCCACGGGCGGGAGCTGACCTGCGCGGTGATGGGCGATGTGGCGCTCGGGGTCTGCGAGATCATCCCGACGGGTCATTCCTTCTACGACTACGATTCAAAATACGTCGCCGGCGGATCAAAACACGAAACCCCTGCTAAAATTTCACCGAATATTTACCAAAAAATACAGACACTGGCCCTCAAGGCTCATCTTGCTATCGGCTGCCGGGGCGTTTCCCGGTCGGACTTCCGTTACGACGACCGCCACTCCGAAAACGGCGAGGTTGTCTGGCTCGAGATCAACACCCAGCCGGGCATGACGCCGACGTCTCTGGTGCCTGAAATCGCCGCGCACGCGGGACATTCGTTCGGCGATCTGTTGAGTTGGATGGTGGAGGACGCTTCGTGTCTGCGTTGAGGTGGGGACAGGGCAAGGGCGGGGCCGGTCCGGTGCTGTTTGGCATCCCGCTGCCGTTCGATCATTTCGTGTTGCCGCGTCAGCTTCGCCGGCCGATGCGGGTGCTCGCGCGCCTCTGCAGCGGCGAATACGAACCGCCGCGCTTCTCGGCTGCGATCCTCTCGGCCGCGCTGCTCTGCTCGAGCGGCGCCTATGGCGCCTATCTCGGCGGTTACACGGATGTCGTGGTCCAGGGCGTCACGGCCCGCACCGGCTTCGCCGTCGATCAGATCAAGGTCGTCGGCAATCTCCAGACGTCGGAGATCGACATCCTGGACCGGCTCGGCCTCGACGGCTGGACGTCGCTGATCGGCTTCGACGCCGAGGCTGCGCGTGAGCGCATCGCCACGCTGCCCTGGGTCGAGGTCGCGGCGGTGCGCAAGATCTATCCGCACACGCTGGAGGTGCGCGTCGAAGAGCGTGAGGCTTTCGCCCTGTGGCAGCAGGGCAATTCGCTTTCCGTGATCGAGCGGTCGGGCGAGGTGATCGCGCCCTTCTCTGGCGGCAAGCAGGCGATGCTGCCGCTGATCGTCGGCACGGGCGCTCCGGCGGCTGCCCCTGGTTTTGTGGACAAGGTCAAGCGCTACCCGGAACTCGCCGCGCGGGTCAAAGGCTATATCCGCGTCGGCGAGCGGCGCTGGGACCTGAAGCTGGAGAACGGCATCACGGTCAAGTTGCCGGAGGACGGCGAGGACCAGGCGCTCGCCGAACTCGTCAAGCTCGATCGTGACAACGGGCTTTTGACGCGCGACATCGCCGCGGTCGACATGCGCCTGTCCGACCGGCTGGTCGTGGAGCTGTCGCCGGAGGCGGCGACGCAGCGCGAAGCTGCGCTCAGCGAAAAGCCGAAGAGCCTGACCAAGCGCAAGCCGGAGACGAAGATATGAGCTGGCTTGGCGGCAGCGGTGACGCTTCTTCGCGCCGGTCGGGCACGCTTACGGTGCTCGATGTCGGCTCGAGCAAGGTTTGCTGTGTGGTGGCCAAGCTGAAGCCGAACGAGGACGGCAAGCTCCTGCGCGGTCGCTCGCACCGCATCCAGGTGATCGGCATAGGCCACCAGAAGTCGCAAGGGGTGAAGTCCGGCGTCGTTGTCGACCTCGACCGCGCCGAACATGCCGTCCGGCTTGCCGTCGACGCCGCCGAGCGCATGGCGGGGCTCACCGTGGACTCCTTGATCGTCAATATGACGGCCGGGCGCCTGAAGAGCGAAGCCTTCTCGGCGACCATCAATCTCGGCGGCCATGAGGCCGAGGAAGCCGACATCAAGCGCGTGCTCGCCGCGGGCGCCAAGCAGGCGCTGAAAGCCGAACGCGAGGTGATCCACTCGCTTCCCGTGGGGTTCTCGCTTGATGCCGAACGCGGCGTTCGCGACCCGCGCGGCATGGTCGGCGACGCGCTCGGCGTCGACATGCATGTGCTGACCGGCGATGCCGCGCCGATGCGCAATCTGGAACTCTGCATCAACCGTTCGCACCTGTCGGTCGAACGGATGGTGGCGACGCCCTATGCCAGCGGGCTTGCGGCGCTCGTCGACGACGAGCTCGAAATGGGCGCAGCCTGCATCGATATGGGCGGCGGCACCACGACGATTTCGGTGTTCTCCGAAGGCAAGTTCGTGCATGGCGATGCGATCGCCATCGGCGGCAACCATGTCACGCTCGACATGGCCAAGGGCCTGTCGACCTCGCTCGACGCCGCCGAGCGGCTGAAAGTGATGCACGGCTCGGCACTGCCCGGCAGCGCCGACGACCGCGATCTGGTATCGATCCAGCCGATCGGCGAGGAAGGCGAGGTGCCGCTGCAGATACCGCGCTCGGTGATGACGCGGATCGTGCGCGCGCGCATCGACGAGACGCTGGAGCTGTTGCGCGACCGGCTGAACAAGTCGGGCTACGGCAATGCCGTCGGCAAACGCGTCGTGCTCACCGGCGGCGCCAGCCAGCTGGCGGGGCTGCCGGAAGCGGCGCGGCGCATCCTCGGACGCAACGTGCGCATCGGCCGGCCGCTCGGCGTGGCGGGCCTGCCCGAGGCGGCCAAGGGACCGGCGTTCTCGACCCCGGTCGGACTGCTGATCTATCCGCAGATGGCGAGCTTCGAGAGCCATACGGCGAAAGGACTTTCCGGTTTCAGGATGACCGGAACAGGCGGAAAACTGCATCGCATGAGTCAGTGGTTGAGAGACAGTTTTTAATTTGACGGGGACAGCCCCATAGGCGGCCGCAGCGGCGAAGCGGCGGGAAAGGCAAAGGACGGAGACAATGACCATCAATCTGCAAAAGCCGGACATCACCGAGCTGAAGCCACGCATCACCGTGTTCGGTGTCGGCGGCGGCGGCGGCAATGCCGTCAACAACATGATCACCGCCGGCTTGCGCGGCGTCGAATTCGTGGTGGCCAACACCGATGCGCAGGCGCTGACCATGTCGAAGTCGGAGCGGCTGATCCAGCTCGGCGCGCATGTCACCGAGGGACTCGGCGCAGGATCGCAGCCGGAAGTCGGCCGCGCCGCCGCCGAGGAGTGCATCGACGAGATCATCGATCATCTCTCCAACACGCATATGTGCTTCGTTACCGCCGGCATGGGCGGCGGCACCGGCACTGGCGCTGCTCCGGTCGTCGCCCGCGCCGCGCGCGAGAAGGGCATCCTCACCGTCGGCGTCGTCACCAAGCCGTTCCATTTCGAAGGCCAGCGCCGCATGAAGACGGCCGACCTGGGCATCGAGGAACTGCAGAAATGCGTCGACACCCTGATCGTCATCCCGAACCAGAACCTGTTCCGGCTGGCCAATGACAAGACCACCTTCGCCGATGCCTTCGCCATGGCCGACCAGGTGCTCTACTCCGGTGTCGCCTGCATCACCGACCTGATGGTCAAGGAAGGCCTGATCAACCTCGACTTCGCCGACGTCCGCTCGGTTATGCGCGAGATGGGCAAGGCGATGATGGGCACGGGCGAGGCCTCGGGCGAGGGCCGCGCGATGGCCGCCGCCGAAGCAGCGATCGCCAACCCGCTGCTCGACGAGACCTCGATGAAGGGCGCCAAGGGCCTGCTGATCTCGATCACCGGCGGTCGCGACCTCACCCTGTTCGAGGTCGACGAAGCTGCCACCCGCATCCGCGAGGAGGTCGACCAGGACGCCAACATCATCCTCGGCGCTACCTTCGACGAGGAACTGGAAGGCGTGATCCGCGTCTCGGTTGTCGCCACCGGCATCGACAAGTCGGCGGCCGAAATCGCCGCAGCGCCGATCTCGATCCGCGCGCCGCAGAAGCCGGTGAACCGCCCGGCGGTGCCCGCCCAGGAAAGCCGTCCTGCGCCGGTTCAGCAGCAGGCCGCATACGAGCCGCGCGCTGTAGATCCGGTCGCCGAAGCGATCCAGCTTGCCGAGGCAAACGCGGCCGCGATGGCGCAGCCGCGTCCGGCGCCGGTCGACGACTTCCGGCCGCAGAGCAAGATCTTCCAGGCCCCGCCGGCGCCGCCGCAGCCAGTAGTGCAGCAGCAGGTCGTGCAGCCCGCGCCGCAGCGCGAGATGCCGCAGCCGATGGCCGCGGCGCCCCAGCGCATGCCGCGTGTCGAGGATTTTCCCCCGGTGGTGAAGGCCGAGGTGGAAGCCAAGAGCCGCCCCGCCGATCATGAGAACAGCGGGCCGATGGGGCTGATCAAGCGCCTGACGAACGGCCTGACCCGCCGCGAGGAGGAGCCGGCACGGCTGCAGCCGGCGCAGCCGCGCGAGCCGAAACTGCGCCAGGCGGCACCCGAGATGCGTCGCCTCGCCAGCCAGGATCCGCAGCTCTACGCGCCGCGTCGCGGCCAACTGGACGACCAGGGCCGGCTGACGCCGCAGAGCCGCACCGTGCAGGACGACGATCAGCTGGAGATTCCTGCGTTCCTGCGCCGTCAGGCTAACTGATCGTTAACGATATATAACGCTTGTTAACAGGCAGACGAGAAATCGTCTGCCTGTTGACATTTAAATGCCTTACAAATCAAATCGTTAGGCGCGTTTCCTCGCTCCGGGCAGCAGTTACACGGGGTAAGAAAGCGTGATTTGGAGTCTCCCGGACGCGCGACTATCTTCGCGCCGGACTAAAGTCGGTTTGCCGGGATTCGGGGAGTTGGCCCTGCCTGCCGATCATACAGAGCCGCAAGCCTTGTTCATTTTGCCGCAGCGCGCGGACGCCATCTGTTCCCATTTGGCTGCAAAACGCTCAACAGGCTGACAAAGCGGACGGGCATCAGGGCTTATGGGGTTTGTCTTGCAGGACTATCAGACCACGGTTAAATCGCGCGCGACGCTGACCGGCACCGGCGTGCACAGCGGCAAGCCGGTCACGGTTCATTTCCTGCCAGCCGATGCCGACACGGGCATAGTCTTCCATCTCTTGAATGGGGGCGAAGGCCGCGAGTTTCGCGCGCTGGTCTCCGAAGTCGGCGCTACCGATCTCTGCACCATGCTTGGCGACCCAGCGGGCGCGCACATCGGCACGGTCGAGCATCTGATGGCGACGGTGTTCGGGCTTGGTATCGACAACCTCGTCATCGAGATCGATGGCCCGGAGGTTCCAATCCTCGACGGCAGCGCGATGGCCTTCGTCGAGGCTATCGACCATGCAGGCATCGACATCTTGGCGGTGAAGCGCCGCTACATCCGTGTGGTGAAACCGGTCCGCGTCGAAGCCGGCGCCTCCTGGGCGGAGTTCCGCCCCTATGACGGCACACGCTTCGAGGTCGAGATCGATTTCGAAAGTCCGGCGATCGGCCGGCAGCTGTTTGCTTCCGACATCAATCCCGACATCTTCCGCCGCGACCTTGCGCGGGCTCGCACCTTCGGCTTCATGAAGGACGTCGAGCGGCTATGGGCCGCCGGCTACGCGCTCGGCTCGTCGCTCGAGAATTCGCTGGTTATCGGCGACGACAACCGCGTCATCAATGTCGGCGGCCTGCGCTACCCCAACGAGTTCGCGCGCCACAAGACACTGGACGCCATGGGCGACCTGGCCCTGGCGGGCGCCCGCTTCATCGGCTGCTTCCGCTCCTACCGCGGCGGTCACCGGATGAATGCGGCGGCGCTGCGGCGCCTGCTCTCGGATCGCGCGGCGTTCGAAATCGTCGAGACGACGCGGCGCGAGCGCGGCCGCAGCGCGGAGATGATTGCCGTCAGCAGGCCGGTCTACGCGCCCTGGGTGATCTGATTTTCCGGCCTCGTGGCTGGCAGGCTCTGTTGCAATGCTGCATCACAAGTCCGTGAAATCGCTGAGCTTCGGGGAGCGCGCCGGGCCGCCACAAAAATGTGCGATTGGCCGCAGATAGCGTTGCCGCATTAGGCAGTTATGGTTTATGGCTGCTGCCCCAGACTGAAATGACGCCGAAAGGGCGGAATCCAATCATGTTCTTTAAGCGAGTTGGTCAATCGAAGGCGCCGCATCGGGCTGTTTTCCTGGCGTTTTCGTTGATCGCCCCTTCGCTGGTACTGTCGGCCTGCATGTCGTCCGAAAAGGATGTCGACCTCTCGACCTATGTCGATCACACCGAGCCGGCGGACGTTCTCTACAATCAGGGCCTGGCCAATCTGAACGCAGGCCGCCTCGACGAGGCGAGCAAGAAGTTCGATGCCGTCGACCGGCAGCACCCCTATTCGGAATTCGCGCGCAAATCGATGGTGATGGGGGCTTTCGCCGACTATCGGGCCGGCAATTACGACGAGGCGATCGGTACCGCCAAGCGCTATCTGACGCTCTACCCCTCGACCGACGAGGCCGCCTATGCGCAGTACATCATCGGTCTCAGCTATTACCGCCAGATCAAGGACGTCACCCAGGATCAGAAGGAAGCGCGCCAAACCATTCAGACCATGCAGGATCTGGTGACGCGCTGGCCGACCTCCGAATATGTCGACGACGCCAAGGACAAGATCCGCTTTGCCACCGACCAGCTTGCCGGCAAGGAAATGCAGATCGGCCGCTACTATCTCGAGCGCCGCGAATATATCGCCGCCGTCAAGCGGTTCCGCACCGTGGTCGAGACCTACTCCAACACGCGCCATGTCGAGGAGGCGCTCGCACGCCTGACCGAAGCCTACTATGCGATGGGACTGACCTCGGAGGCCCAGACGGCCGCGGCGGTGCTCGGCAACAACTATCCGGACAGCCAGTGGTATAAGGATTCCTACAAGCTCCTGCAGAGCAACGGGCTTCAGCCCCGTGAGAATGCCGGATCGTGGATATCCAAGGCCGGGAAGCTGATCACCGGCGCCTGACATTTCTGATGCTGTCCAGACTTTCGATCCGCGATATCGTCCTGATCGAGAAGCTGGACATCGACTTTCTGCCCGGCCTTTCGGTGCTGACCGGCGAGACGGGGGCCGGCAAATCCATCCTGCTCGATGCGCTCTCGCTCGCACTCGGCGCGCGCGGGGACGCTTCGCTGGTCCGTCACGGAGCGGCGCAGGGACAGGTCATCGCGGTGTTCGACGTGCCGCGCAATCATCCCGCCCGCCTGCTGCTTGCCGACAACGATATCGAGGACGACGGCGACATCATCCTGCGCCGCGTGCAGACGGCCGACGGCCGCACTCGCGTTTTCGTCAACGACCAGCCGTCCAGCGTGACGTTGATGCGCGATGTCGGTCGCGCGCTGGTCGAGATCCACGGCCAGCATGACGAGCGCGCGCTCGTCGATCCCGGCGCGCACCGCGAATTGCTGGACAGCTTCGGCGGCCATCTCGGCGCGGTCCGTGGAACGGCCGAGGCTTGGCGCTACTGGCGCAATTGCGAGCAGGAGCTCTCCAGGCACCGCGCCAAGGTCGAGGCGGCGGCGCGCGAGGCCGACTACCTGCGCGCCTCTGTTGCCGAACTGGCCAAGCTCGATCCGCAGCCGGGCGAGGAGACCGAGCTTGCCGAACTGCGCGCCCAGATGATGCGGGCCGAGAAGATCGCCGGCGAAATCCATGATGCCCAGGATGTGCTGTCGGGACCGTCCTCGCCGCTGCCGCAGCTTGCCAGCCTGTTGCGGCGGCTGCAGCGCAAGGCGGGGGAGGCGCCGGGCCTGCTCGAGGATGTGCTGAAGTCCCTCGACGAGGCGATGATCTCGCTCGATGCGGCGCAATCGGGCGTGCAGGCAGCGCTGCGCGCCACCGAATATGATCCGCAACGCCTGGAAAAGGCGGAGGAGCGCCTGTTCTCGCTGCGCGCCGCCTCGCGCAAGCACAATGTCGCCGTCGACGATCTGGCGCAGTTGCGCGATACGATGGCAGCCGACCTTGCCGACCTGGATGCGGGCGAGGAGCGCCTGCAGGGGCTGGAGAAGCAGGCGGCCGCCGCACGCGAGGCCTACGATATTTCGGCAACCCAGCTGTCGTCGCTGCGCCATGGCGCGGCAGCCGGCCTGACCAAGGCGGTTATGGCGGAATTGCCGGCGCTCAAGCTCGAGCGCGCCGAGTTCATCGTCGAGTTGGCGAGCGATGCCGAAAGCAGGATGGAAGAAGGCATCGACCAGATCGAATTCTGGGTGCGCACCAATCCAGGCACGAGGCCGGGGCCGATGATGAAGGTGGCCTCGGGCGGCGAGCTCTCGCGCTTCCTTCTAGCGTTGAAAGTGGCGCTCGCCGATCGCGGCTCGGCGCCGACCCTGGTCTTCGACGAGATCGACACCGGTGTCGGCGGGGCGGTGGCCGATGCCATCGGCCAGCGGCTGGCGCGGCTGTCGAAACGGGTGCAGGTGCTTTCCGTCACCCACGCTCCGCAGGTGGCAGCGCGTGCCGCAACGCATTTCCTGATTTCCAAATCCGGCAAGGATCGTGTCGCCACCGGCATTGCCGAGATGGATCGCGCCGCGCGCCAGGAAGAGATCGCGCGCATGCTTGCCGGCGCCACGATCACCGAGGAGGCACGCGCGGCGGCGGAGCGGTTGCTGCGCGAGAACATCACGGCGGCGTAGAAAGCCGGATTCCCTTGATGAGTCAGCAGATGGCTGCATCCTGCTGTTCAGGAATGATTTTTGTGCAAGTCGACTCCCTGCCTGCGAATCCTGATTTATAGTGGCGCGCCATAAGTCGAGGACAGCATCGCATGTCGGAAAAACCAGTCGACTCGCTGAGCGAAAGCGAGGCCGCGGAGGAGCTGAAGCGTCTGGCCGGGGAGATCGCCGAGCACGACCGGCGCTACCATGCCGAGGATGCGCCGACGATCTCCGACGCCGAGTATGATGCGCTGGCGCGGCGCAACCTCGCCATCGAAGAGCGATTTCCCGATCTCGTGCGCGAGGATTCGCCGTCGCGGCGGGTCGGCGCGCCGCCGGCGGAAGGTTTTGCCAAGGTCCGCCACGCGGTGCCGATGCTCAGCCTGGCGAAGGCTTACACCGACCAGGATGTCGCCGATTTCATCGAGCGCGGGCGGCGCTTCTTCGACCGCGACAAGGACCTCGACATCGCCTTCACCGCCGAGCCGAAGATCGATGGGCTGTCGGCATCGCTACGCTATGAAAACGGCGTGTTCGTGCAGGGCGCGACACGCGGCGACGGCGCCGTTGGCGAGGACATCACCGCCAATCTGAAGACGATCGGCGACATCCCCAAGACACTGAAGGGCTCGGGCTGGCCGGAGGTCATCGAGATCCGTGGCGAGGTCTACATGACCTACGCGGAGTTCGAGGCGCTGAAGCAACGCTCGACCGCGGCCGGAGGTCAGGACTATGTCAACCCTCGCAACACGGCCGCCGGCTCGCTGCGCCAGAAGGATCCCGCCGTCACCGCCAGCCGCAATCTCAAATTCTTCGCCTATGCCTGGGGCTACACGACTGCGGATCCCGCTCCGACGCAATATGATTCGGTGCAGAAGTTCGCGGAGTGGGGGTTCAAGATCAGCCCGCTGATGGTGCGGGCGAAATCGGTCGAGAATCTGATCGAACACTACCATCGGATCGAGGAGCAACGCTCGGCGCTGGGCTACGACATCGACGGGGTCGTGTACAAGGTCGACCAGTTGGAGCTGCAGCGCCGCTGGGGCTTTGTCACCGGCGAGCCGCGCTGGGCGGTCGCCCACAAGTTCCCGGCCGAGCAGGCGATGACGACCGTGCAGAAGATCGACATCCAGGTTGGCCGCACCGGCACGCTGGCGCCGGTTGCGCGGCTGGCACCGGTAACGGTCGGCGGCGTCGTCGTCGAAAACGTCACGCTGCATAACGAGGATTACATCAAAGGCTTCGACAGCAACGGCCAGCCGATCCGCGACGGCATCGACGTGCGCATCGGCGATACGGTGGTCATCCAGCGGGCAGGGGATGTCATTCCGCAGATCGTCAGCGTCGTCATCGACAAGCGGCCGGCCGACGCGGTGCCCTACCAATTCCCGCACACCTGTCCGATCTGCGGCTCGCCGGCGACGCGCGAGATCAACGAGAAGACCGGGAAGGAGGATTCGCGCCGTCGCTGCACCGGCGAGCTGATCTGCGCCGCGCAGGCCGTGGAGGGATTGCGCCATTTCGTCTCGCGCGGCGCAATGGATATCGAGGGCCTGGGCGCGGAGAACATCGACCTGTTCTTCAATGCCGGCCTGATCAAGACGGCCGCCGACATCTTCACGCTCAAGGACCGTCGCCCCGCCGTTACCAGGGCACTGGCCGAGCGGCGAGAGGAGCAGGCGAGACTGCGCGAAGAGGCGTCCGGCAAGACGCGCAAGAATGTGCGCAGCGTCGAGGAACGAAACTATGAAGGCCTCGACAAGCTTTTTGCGGCGATCGATGCGCGGCGCGAGCCGGAGCTCGACCGCTTCATCTTTGCGCTCGGCATCCGCCATATCGGCGAGACGACGGCGGCGGTGCTTGCGCGGCAGTTCTCAACGATCGAAGAACTGATCCGCGTCGGGAAGGAGACGGCAAAGGCTGACGATCCGCATGACGTTTTCCCGTCGATCAACGGCATCGGCGATACGGTGATCAATGCGTTGCGCGACTTCTTCGGCAACGAGCGCAACGACGACGTGATCGACGCGCTGCTGGCTCAGGTGCATCCGAAGCCATATGTCGTCGAGATTTCGGCCGGCAGCGAGGTCTCCGGCAAGACTGTGGTGTTCACCGGAACGCTGGAGAAGATGACGCGCTCGGAAGCCAAGGCGATGGCCGAACGCCTGGGCGCCAAGGTTGCGGGCTCGGTCTCGGCCAAGACCGATCTGGTGGTGGCGGGGCCAGGCGCCGGGTCCAAGCTCAAGACCGCGACCGACCTCGGCATCGAGGTGATCGACGAGGACACTTGGCTGCAGCGGATCGGCAGGGGTGGTTAATGGCCGGCGTGTTCAAGGGTTTTGGGCAAAAAGCCATTCCGTTCCTGAAGGCGCTGGACTTTCACCAGAGCCGTGAGTGGTTCCAGGAGAACCGCGACCTCTACGAGAGCGAACTGCACGAGCCGTTCTGCGCTCTGGTCGAGACGCTCAGCGATCGTTTTTCTGCGGCAAAGCTCGGTCTGCGCGGAGATCGCAAGAAGTCGCTGTTCCGCATCAACCGCGACGTGCGCTTCTCCAAGGACAAGCGGCCCTACAACCGGCATCTGTCGGCCATCCTGTCGCCTGACGGCACCAAGATGGAGCAAGGCGTTTTCTACGTCCATATCGGGCTCGAAAGCTGTTTCGCCGGCGTCGCCTGGTGGCAACCGAGCCCGGAACTGCTGCAGGCGATGCGCAAGGCGATCGTCACCAAGCCGGCCGCCTTCCGCGCCATGGTGACGTCGCTGAAGAAGAACGGCCTCGCACTCGACCCCGAGGATTGCCTCAAACGCGCGCCGCGCGGTTTTGAAGAGGTAGCCGAAGCCGACCTTGCCCAAGCCGTCCGCAACCGGCATTTCGTGGTCCGACACGACATCGATCCCACCATGATCCATTCGCCGGCGCTGGTCGACGACCTCGTCGGCTTCACCTTGCGCGCCAAGCCGTTGCTCGACTGGGGCAGGGCGATCCAGGGCACCGCCGTTTAGGGATCGCATCTCACAGGGATCAGTTCCGCTGATTGTTGGCTCAAGCGAATTGGTGTGACAAGGAAGCCCGCGCTCCCTACATGAAACGCCTCAAGGGAGCGGTCGATGTCGGCGGAAGCGATTTCCGATAGCAGTGCCAGAAGCGATTTCTGGGATGGCGTGCGGCTGTCGATGCCCGTCGTTGTCGCGGCGGCTCCGTTCGCGATGCTGTTCGGCGCGCTTGCCGTCGACAATGGATTTTCGGTGCTCGAGGCCTTTCTGATGAGCGCGCTGATCTTCGGCGGCGCCAGCCAGATGGTCGGGATCGAGCTGTTCGGGCAGCATGTGGCGCCGTGGCTGATCGTCCTGTCGATCTTCGCGGTGAACTTTCGCCACGTGCTCTATTCCGCCGGCCTTGGCCGCCGCATCGCGCATTGGCCGGTGCTGCAGCAGGCGCTCGGCTATTTCATCATGACCGATCCGCAATATGCCGTGGCCGAGGCGAGAGCCGCATCTGGACAGACGGTCGGCTTTGCCTGGTATCTGGGCCTCGGCCTGCCGGTCTATGTGCTCTGGGTAATCGAAAGCGGTCTGGGCGCGGTGTTCGGCAAGCTCATCCCCGACACCCAGGCGCTCGGCATCGACTTCCTGCTGCCGATCTACTTCCTCGGCCTAGTCCTGGGTTTCCGCAAGCGGCCGCTCTGGGCGCCCGTGGTCGTCGCCAGCGCGATCGCCTCCATCATCGCCTACAAGACGGTCGGCTCCCCCTGGCATGTCTCCATCGGAGCTGTTGCAGGCGTGCTTCTGGCGGTGATCCTGCCGCCCCATCACAGTGGCGTGGGAGAGCGGCCATGAGCACCACATTCTGGATCATCATCGCCGGCGCGATCGCCACCTATCTGACCCGTGTCGGTGGCCACCTCGTCATCTCGCGCTTCGAGAGCGTTCATCCGCGCGTCGAAGCTGGGTTGAACGCCGTGCCGGCTGCGGTGCTGACGACGCTGGTCGCGCCCGCCGCACTCAGCGCCGGCCCGGCCGAATGGGCTGCTCTGATTGTCACCGCCATCGTCTCCTTGCGTGGCGGTCTGATGGCGATGTTCCTGGCCGGCGCTGCAGTTCTGATTCTTGCGCGCCAGTTCGTGGGATAAGAATCAGATCTTGGTGTCGTGCGGCAGCGGCGCGGTCGCCTTCTCCAGCCACGCCAATGTCTCGCCGTCCACCATGGGCCCGATCTCGGCCAGCACACGTGCGTGATACTGGTCGAGCCAGTGCAACTCGTCGCGGGTCAACAGATCGGTGCGGACCAGGCGCTTGTCGATAGGCGCCAGCGTCAACGTCTCGAAGCCATGCATGGCGATGTCGCCGCCTTCGATCTGTTCGGCCGGCGTTACCAAGACCAGGTTCTCGATGCGGATGCCGTAGGAGCCTTCCTTGTAGTAGCCCGGCTCGTTGGAGAGCATCATGCCGGCGAGCAGCTTCTCGGTGCCGGTGCGGGCGATGCGCTGCGGTCCCTCGTGCACGGCGAGGTAGGAGCCGACGCCGTGGCCGGTGCCATGGGCGAAATCGCAGCCATGTCTCCAAAGCGCGATGCGCGCGACGGCGTCGATTTCCGAGCCGCGCGTGCCGGCCGGAAAGCGTAGCATCGATATGCCGATCATGCCCTTCAGCACCAATGTGAAGCGCTCGCGCATCTCCTCTGTCGGCTGGCCGACGGGCACGGTGCGGGTGATGTCGGTGGTGCCGTCCTGGTACTGGGCGCCGGAATCGAGCAGGAACAGCTCGCCGCTCTGAAGCTTGCGGCTGGTGGCGCGCGATACCCGATAGTGCATGATGGCGCCGTTCGGACCGGCGCCGGAAATCGTGTCGAAGGAAATGTCTCGCAGCGGCATCTGCGTTTCCTCACCGGTCTGCCGGCGCACCTCCTCGAGTCTGGTGACGACGGCAATCTCGTCGAGCGTGCCTGGCTCCTGGCGGTCGAGCCAGCAGAGCAGCTTGGCGACCGCTGCGCCGTCGCGGCGGTGCGCGGCGCGGCTGCCGTTGATCTCGGCCTGGTTTTTTGTGGCGCGCGGAATGCGGGCCGGATCGGGCGCGGAAACAACCGTGCCGCCATTGTCCTCGACCAGCATCTTCAGCTTTTCCGCCGCCAGCACCGGATCGAGCGCGACCCTGGCGCCGTCCCCGGCCAGGGCAGCGACGGCGGTTTCGAACTCACCTGGATCGTGCAGGTCGGCAAGCTGGGTGAGATAGGCGGCCACCATGCGTGAGAATTTCCGCTGGTCCATGAACAGCTGATGCTTGCCGTCGGCTGCAAGCACGGCGAAGCCCAGAGCCAGCGGCGTATGCGGCACGTCGCCACCGCGGATGTTGAACGCCCACGCGATGGAAGAGGGGTCGGTGAGCACGGCGTGGGTGGCGCCGTCCCTTTGGAGCGCGCTCGCCAGCCGCGCCAGCTTGTCCTTGGCGAGCTCGCCGGCAAAGTTGAGCGGGTGAAGCTCGACCGGCGCCTGCGGCGGCCCGGGCTGGTCCTTCCAGACGATATCGATCGGGTTCTCGTCGAGCGGCACCAAGGTTGCGCCGGACTGTTCGGCCGAGGCCTTCAGCGCCTTGACCTCGCCGATCGTGTGCAGCCATGGGTCGAAACCGAGCTGCGCGCCCTTGCCGAGATTTTCCTTGATCCAGGTGGCCGGCGGGTTGTCGACAAGGCTCTCGATGGTGAAGATCCCGAGGTCGACCTCGTTGCGCACCTGCAGCGTGTAGCGGCCGTCGACGAAGATGAAGGCGCGGTCGCGCAGAATGACGGCAACACCGGCCGAGCCGCTGAAACCGGTAAGCCATTTCAGCCGTGCCGAGCGGTCGGCGACATATTCGCCCTGATGCTCGTCGGCGCGCGGCACCATAAAGCCGTCGAGTCCGTTCTCCGCCAGCCACTGGCGCAGCAACGCCACGCGCGGCTTGCCCACGGCCGGATCACCAGCGGAATCAAAGGTCTGGAACATGACGGCCTCTCCTCGATGCTTGCCACAACCGTAGCGCATGGTCCTAAAAACCGGAATCGATTTTCGATCGCGCGCGGAGGGTGAGGATTGGTCCAGTTCAACGCTTGAGATGGATCGTCACCCAGCCTTCGCGGTGCAAGGTGCGCACGTGACGGAAGCTCTGGCCGACATAGGCCGAGATCACCGCCTCGCGCTGCCGGTCAAGAATGCCGGAGAGCACCAGCGAGCCGCCGAGCGTGATGTGCCTGGCCATCTGCGGCGCCAGCCGCATCAGCGGCCGCGCCAATATGTTGGCGACGATCAGGTCGAAGGGAGCGCGCTTGCGAAAGATCGGATGATGGAAACCCGGCGCCGTCACCGTCTCGACGAGTGCTTTGACCCGGTTTAGGCGCGCATTGGCGGCGGCCACACGGACTGCGACCGGGTCGATGTCGGTCGCCAGCACCGGGATATGCGCGAGCTTGGCCAAGGCAATCGCCAGCACGGCGCTGCCGGTGCCGAGATCGAGCGCATTGCGCGGATGTTCGCGCCGCACGACCTTTTCCAGCGTCTCGAGGCAGCCGGCGGTGGTGCCGTGGTGGCCGGTGCCGAAGGCAAGCCCCGCTTCGATCTCGATGGCGATGTCGCCGCTGTGGCGCTTGCCGCGGTCATGCGCACCATGGACGAGGAAACGCCCGGCGCGCACCGGCCTCAGCCCTTCCAGCGAGCGTGCCACCCAGTCTATCTCGGGAAGCGTTTCGCGTTCCACCGGTTTCGGCAAGCCAAGGCCCGCGAGAACGTCCTTCATCCGCGCTTCGACAGAATCGATCTCGCCATCGGCATAGAGCGACACTTCGTGGATGTCCTTGTCGTCGTCGACCTCCAGTACTGCGATCGGCAGGCCGTCATCTTCGAAGGCGTCGGCAAGGGCTGCGAAGATGCGGTCGGCCTCTGACTTGGTCGCGTTGAGATGCAGCCTGGTCTGCGGCATCAGGTCGACTCTTGCTCGAGCATGATCTTTTCCAGAAACCGGGTTCCACTTTTTGGGATCATGCTTAGCCCGCCGCGAGCCGCTTCAGCTTGGCAATGGCGGTGTCGGCGCTTTCGCCATAGGCGATGGTGCCGGAGAACTCACCCTTGGAATTGAGCAGCAGCACCGAGGCGGTGTGGTCCATCGTGTAGTCGCCGTTCCCGGTGTCCACCTTCTTCCAGTAGATGCTGAAGGCCTTGGCCATGGCATGCACCTTGTCAGGCTCTCCGGTGATGCCGGTGATACGATCGGAGAAATTGCTGACATAGGCGTTGATGGCTTCCGGCGTGTCCCGCTCCGGGTCGACGGTGACGAAATAGGCGTGCAGGTTCTTGCCGTCGTCGCCAAGCGTCTTCAGCCAGCCGGCCAGCTCGAACAGCGTCGTCGGGCACACTTCCGGGCAATGCGTGAAGCCGAAGAAGACCGCGCTCGGATGACCTCTGAACGCGGCCTCGGTGATCGGAGCGCCTTTCTGGTCGACCAGCGTGAAGGGCGCGCCGAACGGCTGGCCGCTATAGTGACTGCGGTACCAGTCGAAGGTGAGCCAGCCGATGCCCGCTGCCATCAGGACAAGAATGCCGATCAGGATTGAACGCATCATGAGGGAGTGTCCGTCGTGATTGTCATGCCGTCCGCTCCGGCTCAGTTGACGTGCTTTTGGCCGACAGTCTTAACGGTTCGAGACCGCCGGCGCCAAGATGTCGCGTTGCCGCAATCGGCCAGGATCGGAGGGCCGCCCATGCGCGGCCGGCCCGATCTTATTTTGACCGACTTCGCCTCCAGACTGCGTTGCAAGACTTCTTCCTCACGGAGCAGCACGATGGCCGATTCGCCGGTGGCATCCTATTCGAAGACCCAGATATGGCTCCACTGGAGCATCGCGGCGCTGATCCTGGTCCAGTTCCTTGCCCATGACGGCATGGAGCATGTCTGGCGTTCACTGCGTCGGGGACAAGAGGCTGCGGCCGGCGATTGGCCATTAGCCTACATGCATGTCGTGCTTGGTCTTGCGGTGCTGGCCCTGGCAACGTGGCGGCTCTGGCTGCGGGGGACGCGCGGTGTCCCACCGGTTTCGGGCCTGGAGCATCCGGCGCTGCGGCTGCTCGCCCAGGCAACGCATTTCGCGATCTACGCACTCATCTTCGTCGTTCCGATCTCGGGCGCCGCCGCCTGGTTCCTGCAGTTGCCGGGAGCGGGCCTGGTGCATGTCGTCGGCAAGAACGTCCTGCTCTACCTGGTGCTGCTGCACATTGCGGGCGCGCTGGTCCAGCACTTCGTCCTGAAGACGGATGTGCTGCGCCAGATGCTGGCATTCCGCCAAGCTTAGAGTGCCTCGACTCGACCGGCTTGCAAATGCGACGGTCCTATCCCACCTGACTGCGGCAAACGAGAACCCAGGAGGCTTCCTTGCGAAAACTGATCGGCGTCTTCGCCGCCTTCCTTGCCCTGAGCGCCGGTGTTGCCATGGCGGACGAGGTCGGCAAGGTCGGTGTCGACTGGGTCGGCAACGACATCATGATCGATGCGATCAAGGACCCGAAAGTCGAAGGGGTCACCTGCCACGTCGCCTATTTCGATCGCAGTGTCATCGACCGGCTGCATAAGGGCAACTGGTTCGAGGATCCGTCGGATTCCTCGATCTCCTGCCGCCAAACCGGTCCGATCAGCATCGGCGACATCGACACCAGCGAAAGCGGCGAGGAGGTGTTCAAGCAAGGCCTCAGCCTGATCTGGAAAAAGCAGGTGGTGAACCGCATCTACGATAAGAAAAACGAGACGCTGATCTACCTGTCGCATTCGCGCCAGGTGCAGAACGGCTCGGCGAAGATGTCCGTCACCACCGTTCCGCTCTACGGCCAGAACGTGGTGTGGACGAAGGGCAAGCCGCAATAGAGACCGGCCAAGGCTGATGGCGATCGGCTCCGGCTTGCGGGACCAGCCGCCGGGGCGTAAAGCCGCGCCATGGACCGCCCCGAAAACCTCGTCCTGAAGGATCCTGAGCCGCGCATCCATCCGACCGCGGAGCTGAAGGGATGCAAACTCGGCCGCTATGCCTCGATCGGCGAGCGGGTGATCCTGCGCGACGTGACGGTGGGCGACTTCTCTTACTTCGAACGCCATTCGGAGGCGATCTATACGACGATCGGCAAGTTCTGCTCGATTGCTGCCAACAGCCGCATCAATGCGCTGGAGCACCCGATCGAGCGGCTGACCCAGCACAAGGTCAGCTACCGGCCGAACGAATATTTCCGCTGGCTCGGCGTCGATGCGGCGTTTCGCGAGCGGCGGCAGGCCAAGTCGGTTGCCATCGGTCACGATGTCTGGATCGGGCATGGCGCGGTTGTCATGCCCGATGTGTCTATCGGCAACGGCGCGGTCATCGGCGCCAATGCCGTGGTGACGCGAGACGTGCCGGCCTATGCGATCGTGACCGGTGTTCCAGCGAAGCCGCTGCGCCAGCGTTTCGCTGACGACATCGCTGCGCGCATCGAACACCTCGCCTGGTGGGACTGGACGCCCGACAAACTGGCGAGGGCAATTCCCGACGTGCAAGCCATGTCCATCGAGGCCTTCCTCGATCGCTGGGAACGCCAACCCTGAACACTGGTTGTTCCGGCCCATGGTGGTTTCGATATGCGGCCCAGCGGCAGGGAGTGGATAAGCCGCTTTGAGCGGAGAGAGCAGGTCTTCCAGCCGGCGCCGGCGGGTTGCTTTTCATCCCTCAGTGCCTTTCGCGGTTGCAGACGCGCGGAAATTGAAAACATGTTCCTTGGGAACCGGGAGGGCTGGAGCCTGTTTCTTCCGAAACGCCGCGTTTCACGAGGATCGGATGCTCGAAAAACATTTTACCAGGGTCGCCAATTGGGTGGCTCACCTGGCCGGCACGCCGCCGACCTTCGCCGTCTGCGTGCTGATCGTGTTGATCTGGGCGATCAGTGGCCCGCTCTTCGGCTTCTCGGATACCTGGCAACTGGTCATCAATACCGGCACCACCATCGTCACCTTTCTGATGGTGTTTCTCATCCAGAACACACAGAACCGTGATGGGGCCGCGATTCAGACCAAGCTCGACGAACTGATCCGCGTCAGCCAGGCTCACAATCATTTCATCGGCATCGAGCACCTGACCGAATCCGAGGTCGAGGAGATCCGTTCCAAATGCGAAGCGGCGGCAAAGCGGCACGACCGCAAGATCGCCGAAACAGCAGCCAAGAAAGCCGTGGCTGGGAGGGCCGCGGCCAGCCACGACCGCAAGATCGCTGACGCAGCCGCAAAGAAGGCCGTGGCGAAGAAGAACGGCTCCAAGAAGAAAGCGGCGGCCTGAGAGTCCGTCAGCGGTCCATGAAAGCCGCAAACGCATCCTTATGATCCGGATGCCAGCGCGACAGGGCCGGGCGGTTCTCGATGATGTCGCCGATCGCCCAGGCCATGCGCTTTTCGTCCGTCGGCCGCGCGACCTCGTTGTCGGGGCACAGGATGTAGAAATCGCCGCGTTTGAGCGACGCCAGCATGAAATCGATCACCTGCTCGCCCGTCCAGGCGCCGGCTGGTTTCTCCGTCGCGCCTTCGGTCAGGCCGGTATAGGTGAAGCCGGGAATGAGCAAATGCGCCGCGAGCTTCGAGCCGGGTTCGTTGCGGAGCGCATGTGCCAGTCCCTCGGTGAAGGTCTTCACGCCGGCCTTGGAGACGTTGTAGGCGAGATTGCCGGGTGGAGTGGTGATGCCTTGCTTGGAACCGGTGTTGATGATCAGGGCGGGCTTTCCCGACGCCAGCATGCGCGGCGCGAAAGCCTCGACGCCATGCGCAACACCCCAGAAATTGATGTCAAAAAGTCGCTTCCAGGCATCTCGATTTTCCCATGGCTTGCCAGGGTTGTTGCCGACGCCCGCGTTGTTCATCAGCACCGAGACCGCACCGAAGGCGTTATGGGCAGTTTCGGCCAGCCGATCGACCTCGTCGGCCCTGGAAACATCCGTGGCGAGCGCGAGAACATCGCCGCCGAAGTCGGCGATCGCCTGCCGGGCCTGGTCGAGACGCGGGCCGCCGAGATCGGCAATCACCGTCTTCATGCCCATGGCCGCAAAGCGCTTCGCGGCGGCGAGTCCGATGCCGCTGGCGCCGCCGGTAATGACGGCGACGTTGCCGGAGGCAAAGGCGGGCAGGGCAGACTGGATTTCGGCATCGCTGGTCATGATTGAGGTCCTTGCTTTCAGTCGGGCCGAACTTAACGCCGGTCAGCGCCGAGACAAGCCTGGTTCGACCCAATAGGTTGACCGCAATGTGCGGCAACGAATTGACCGCAATGGCGGCAACGGATTGCCCGCAATGTGCGGCAACGGGTTGACCGCGACCGCGCGCGCCGCGCATTCTGCCGGCAAAGAGGAGTTCGACGATTGACCGACTGGATCGGCATCCTGAAGGAACAGACCGCCACCGGCGACCAGATGGGCCGCGAGGTGCCCAAGATGCTTGGCAATCCCGATATCAGCGAGACGCAGGTCAAGACGTTGTTTTCGGCACTGGAGAAGCAGGCGGATTTCGCCGAGAAGCTACGCATGGCACTGGAGAAGTTCGGCCATGATTTTCGGGTCATCAAGGCGGCCGAAAGGCTGGAGGAGCGCTATGCCGACCTTGCCGCCTCGGTCGCCGAGAGGCTGAAGGCGATGCGGGAGTAATCATTGTTTTTCGCATTTTGCGGACGGAAAACCGCTGCGCAGTTTTCCTGGAGTGGCGCTAGCTGCTTCTTTCGATCAGGCGTTCGAACCGCTTGTCAGGCACAAACCAGATGATGGCGACCAGGACGTAGATCGTCACGCTGATCCACTGGCTGAGCAAGGTCAGCAGAACGGCCGCAATGTAGAGCACCAGCGAGATCTTGCCCTTCTTGTCGTGGCCGATGGCTCTGGCGAAGGTCGTGTCGGCGCCGTGCAGATGGCCCAGCTTGACGACCAGGATGGTGTAGGCAACGGCGCAGAGCACAAGGTCGATGCCATAGACGGCGACCGGCACAGGCGCGAAGTGGTTCTCGCCCATATACGCAGTCGTCACCGGCACCAGCGACAGCCAGAACAGAAGATTGAGGTTGGCCCACAGCACGCGTCCGTCGACGCGCTGCACGGTGTGGAACATGTTGTGCAGATTGTTCCAGTAGATGCCGACATTGATGAAGGACAGCACATAGCAGAAGAAGATCGGCCAGAGCGGCGCCAGTGCCGCGAGGTCCTCGCCATGCGGCACCTTCAATTCGAGCACCATGATGGTGATGATGATGGCGACGACGCCATCAGTGAATGCTTCGACCCGTCCCTTGCCCATGGTTCCTCCCTGGCGGATCGTCCGAGATTACGAAATGGCGCCGCATAAGACCATACTGTCAGGATTGTCAGCAGCGCGTTGGGAAAGCGGAACGGCGCCACCATATAGGCGATTGGGCTTGCAACTCCCGGAGGTCGCCATGACCAGCTACACCCAAACCATGCCGCGCGACAATGAAATCGGCGGCCGCGCCGGAACGGCTGCCGTCGCGGCAATGATCGCCGCGCTGTTTGCCGGCAGCACCGCGCTGACGCCGCTCTACGTCATCTATAAGCAGGCCTTCGGCTTTTCGCAGATCACGTTGACGCTGGTCTACGCCGTCTATGTGGTCGGCAATCTGGCGGCGCTGCTGTTCTTCGGCCGGCTGTCGGATGTTGTCGGCCGCCGTCCGGCCGCGCTGGCGGCGATGGCTGTAGCCGTCGTAAGCGCCTTGTTCTTTCTCTTCGCCGAAAATCTCGCATGGCTGGACATCGCCCGCATCCTGAGCGGCCTTGGCATAGGTGTCGGCGCGGGAACCGGGACAGCCTGGCTTGCCGAACTGATCGAAGGTGAGGACAAATCGCGCGCCGCCATTATCGCCACCAGCACCAACTTCATCGGCCTGGGCGTCGGCGCGCTCTTATCGGGGGTGCTAGCCCAATATGCGCCCTGGCCGTTGAGGCTGACATTCGGCGTCTACCTTGTCGTGCTGGCGCTGATCACCCTGCTGATCTGGCGCACGCAAGAGACGGTCTCCAGGCCGGGGCGAATTTCCGATGTCTCGATGCGACCTCGGCTTTCGGTTCCCGACAGCATCCGCGCGCAGTTCGTGGCGCCTGCGGTGACCGGCTTCGGCGCGATGGCGCTGGTCGGCTTCTATGCGGCGCTGGCGCCGAGCATCCTGGCGCAGCAACTCAATGCGACCAGTCACGCGGAGGCCGGCGGATTGTTCTTCGAACTGTCGATCGTGGCCGCGGCGACGATCCTGGTCACGGCGCGGCTGCCCAGCCGCTTCACCATGCTCGCCGCGCTCGTCCTGATGATTCCGACCGTGGCGCTGATCGTCGCGGCACAGGTCTTCGCCTCGATGGCGATTATGATCGTTGCCACCGCGCTCTGCGGCGTGGCGGCGGCGCTCGGCTATCGAGGCGGCCTGCAGGTGGTGAACCAGATCGCGCCAGGCAACCGCCGCGCCGAAGTGGTCTCGGCCTTCTTCATCTGCTGTTTCTGCGGCAACGCGCTGCCGGTCATCGGCATCGGTATCCTGTCGAGCTTGGCGAGCGCCACCGCGGCGAGCCTCGCCTTTGCCGGCATGATCACGATCTTCTCGATGGTGGCACTGGGGTTCGGCGCCAAATACGCAAAGTAACGATCAGCCGGTTCGGCGTTTCGGCGAAAGCCGAGGGCACCCAAAATGGATCAGGCCCGCGATGCTATCGCAGGCCTGACATCCATGAATTTCTCGCAGGGCTGGGCCAAATGATACCCCATTGGGTCAGTTCGCGGCGAGGCTGTTTCCCGACAGGCCGGGCAGGGTGACCTGATAGACCAGGAAAGTGGTGTCGACATCGGCGCCATCCTCGGCCTTGTAGGCCGCGCCGACCTGGAAACCGTCCTGGGTCAGGAAGTCGTTGTCATTGGCGACGAACAGGAAATAATCGTCGGGCAGCTTCGGATCGAGCACGCTGACCAGCGACATCGCCTCCCACTTCTCCGAGAGGTTGTTCCTGTCGTTCGGCGCACCATTATGCAGGCCGAAACGGCCGAGTTCGGCCTTGTCATTGATGTCAATAAATGTGGTGAGCTTGGCCGGTGTCACCGACGGATCGAGCACGCCCTTCGCAGCCACCGGCTTGTCGGCGGCATCGAACGGGCCGTTGGCGATGTCGGTCGCTCCCGATAGATCGACAATGTCGATCTTGCGATAGATCGACTCGTCGCCCTTCACGCCCTGGCCGTTGCCGCTGTCGCGCGCCAGCATCAGGAAGCTGTTGTCGGACAGCGCCACGATCTCGCTCTGCGCGGCCACCTTGGTCTTGCCTTTGGCGTCCTTGAACACCGGCAGCGGCACGACATATTCGTGCGCCAGCTTGAGGTGGGCGAGGTCGGAAGTATCATAGACCAGCGCACGGGTGTTCTGGCGGGTCGAGCCGGAATCGCCGCCATCCTGGCGGGTCGCCGATTGCAGCACGGCGATCAGGAACTTGCCATCGGGTGTCATCGACATGCCTTCGAGGCCCTGGTTGTTCTGGCGGCCGGTGTCGGGGTCCTTCGGGTCAGGCTCGGCGGCGCCCGCGCCAGGATTGTCGGAAGCGAAGTTCGGCTTGCCATGGCGCGTCGGCACCAGGGCGGCCGGCGGTTGCGTCGCCGACATCAGGTGGCCGTCGGCCGAGAAGCGGTAGATGTTGGGACCGTACTCGTCGGAGATGAACATGGTGCCGTCGGGCAGCCGCACGATCGCCTCGTCGTCCAGGGCCAGTTTGCCGTTGTCGGCCTGCGGCAGCATCGGCATGTCGCCCGCGGCTGCACGCACGCCGTTCAACGGATCGAGGCCGGTGGCGTCCACTCCCTTGTCGTCGGTCAGGAGGATGGTGTCGGCGACCGTCGGCTTGACGCCCGACTGTTCTTGTCCAGCCGCGGGTGCCGCGCCCGACGCGGTCGGGGCAAGCTCGATCGAGATCGTGTTGAGGCGCGGCCGGTAGTCGGTGGTGCCGACGACGTTGTAACCGCGGTCCGGCAGCAGCCAGAGCGAGCCTTTGTAGGTCGCGCCATCACGCGTCCAGGACCTGGTGTCGATCGCCATGCCGGAGCCGGAGCCGAAGGTCTCGCCGAACTTATCCTTCTGGCTGGCCGGAATGCGGCCGACGCCGACGAGGCCCTTGTTGACGTAAGCGGTGCCGTCGGCGAGCGCGGGATGTGAAACAGCGGAAGCAGCGAGCGTTGCGGCGATCAGCCAATACCCAGACGGACGCAGGGTCTTCATGATTCATGTCCCCTTCAATAACGGTTGGTTTGAAGGGCAGGTGGAGCCCGCCTTCGAGGGCCGCTGAAGACCCAGGACTAGCGGTGTAGGACGCCAACATGATGGTTGCGTGACAGAGGCTGCGGGTTGCTGATGTTAATGGAAGGCGACGGGTGTCGGCGGATACTTGCGCGGCAGGGCAGCTCAGACCCCGGTGACGAAACCGTCCAGCACGCGTTTCTGGCCGGCTTTGTCGAAGTCGATGGTCAGCTTGTTGCCGTCGATGGCCGCGATGTTGCCGTTGCCGAATTTCTGGTGGAAGACGCGGTCACCGAGCTTGAAAGGGGACGGGGTGTCGGCCACCGATTTGGCCACCAGTTCGCCCTCGATGGTGCGGCCCTTGACGCTGGTGCGGCCGGCGCCATAGCCGGAGTCTGTTTCGCCATAGCCGATGCGTTCGACCTGGTGGCCGGAGCGCGTGCCCCAGTTGCGGTCGGTCGCCTCGGTGCGGTTCGCCTGCGCGCGCTGCCAGCCGGGGGTCGCATAAGTGTTGGAGAAGCTGCCCGATTTCTCGGTGCCGATATTGTCGAAACGCGAGGCGCCATAGGGATTTTGCCGGCCGCCGCCGCGGCCGGAGGCGAAAGAGCCGCCGCCGTAAGGGTTGCCATAACCGCCGTAGCTGCTGCCGCTGTCGGCGACATCGACATGGGTTTCCGGCAATTCGTCGAGAAAGCGCGACGGGATCGTCGATTGCCACAGCCCATGGATCAAGCGGTTGGAGACGAACCAGATGTGCAGGTTCTTCTTCGCCCGCGTCAGGCCGACATAGGCAAGCCGCCGTTCTTCCTCCAGCCCGGAGCGGCCGCCCTCGTCCAGCGCGCGCTGGTGCGGAAACAGGCCTTCCTCCCAGCCGGGGAGGAAGACGGTCTCGAATTCGAGGCCCTTGGCCGAATGCAGCGTCATGATCGACACCGCATCGAGCGACTCGCCCTGCTCAGCCTCCATCACCAGCGCGACATGCTCGAGGAAGGCGCGCAGCGACTCGTACTCCTCCATGGAGCGGATCAGCTCCTTGAGGTTTTCCAGCCGCCCGGGCGCCTCGGCCGAGCGGTCGTTCTTCCACATGTCGGTGTAGCCGCTCTCCTCGAGGATGGTCTCGGCGAGTTCGGTATGCGGCGTCGTTTCCAGCGCCTTTTGCCAGCGCTCGAAATTGGCTGCGACCTCACGCAGCGCCGCACGCGGCTTCGGCTTCAGCTCGTCGCTTTCGGCGAGTGTTGCGGCCGCCTCCAGCATCGGGATGCGCATGGCACGCGCCGTGTCGTGGATCTGGCGGATGGTGGCCTCGCCGAGGCCGCGCTTCGGGACGTTGACGATGCGCTCGAAGGCGAGGTCGTCACCGCTGTTGGCGACGACGCGGAAGAAGGCCAGCGCATCGCGGATTTCCAGGCGCTCGTAGAAGCGCGGGCCGCCGATGACGCGGTAGCTCAAGCCGAGCGTGATGAAGCGCTCTTCGAAGGCGCGCATCTGGAAGGACGCGCGGACCAGGATCGCCATGTCGTTGAGGTTGTGCCGATTGCCTTCTCTATCGGGGCGCTGATAGGCCTCGATGGTCTCGCCGATGGCACGCGCCTCTTCCTCCGAATCCCAGGCCGCATGGACATGGACCTTGTCGTCCTCGGGATCGTTGCGGTCGGTGAACAGCGTCTTGCCGAAGCGGCCCTCATTGTGGGCGATGAGGTGGGAGGCGGCGCCCAGTATGTGCGCGGTCGAGCGGTAGTTGCGCTCCAGCCGGATGATGGTGGCGCCAGGGAAATCCTTGTCGAAGCGCAGGATGTTGTCAACCTCGGCGCCGCGCCAGCCATAGATCGACTGGTCGTCGTCGCCGACGCAGCAGATATTTACGCTCACGGGCTGTTCCGCGCCTGCCGGCGCGGGCCCTCTGCGGGGGCCTCGCAACGGCTCGGACGCCCGGTCGGGCTTGCGGCCTTCGGCCGAAATATCCCACTCATCGCTGCGGGCTAACGGTTCCTCTTCGGGAACGGGTGGTCTGTAGTGACCGCCCTCTGTTCTATCGATAGTCGACTTCGTAGCGCCCGGTGTGCGGCCGCCCGGAGTCCCATTTCTCGAAGTTCCTGGCCTTTGCGCCAGCAGGCGCAGCCACATGTACTGCGCGGTGTTGGTGTCCTGGTACTCGTCGACCAGGATGTATTTGAACTTGCGGTGATAGTCCTTCAGCACGTCCGGATAGGCGCGGAAGATGCGGATCGGGTGATAGAGCAGATCGCCGAAGTCGCAGGAATTCAGCGTCTGCAGCCGTTCCTGATAGGCCCTGTAGAGCTGGCGGCCCTTGCCGTTGCCGAAGCTGCGTGCATCGCCTTCCGCAATCTCGTCGGGGCCGAGACCCTTGTTCTTCCAGTTGTCGATCATCTGGGCGAACTGCTTGGCCGGCCAGCGCTTGTCGTCCAGCCCTTCGGCCTGGATGATCTGCTTGATCAACCGCACCACGTCGTCGGTGTCGAGGATGGTGAAATCGGACTTCAGCCCGGCAAGCTCGGCATGGCGGCGCAGCAGCTTGACGCCGATCGAGTGGAAAGTGCCGAGCCAGGGCATGCCCTCGACATTCTCGTCGCCGATCAGCAGTCCAATGCGCTGCTTCATCTCGCGGGCGGCCTTGTTGGTGAAGGTGACGGCCAGAATTTCTGAGGGCCAGGCCTTTTTGGTGTTGAGAATGTGGGCGATGCGCGTGGTCAGGACGCGCGTCTTGCCGGTGCCGGCGCCGGCCAGCACCAGCACGGGACCTTCGGTGGTTTCGACCGCCAGCCGCTGCTCGGGATTGAGGCCGTTGAGATAGTCGGGCGCGCGATTCTGCGCGCTGCGGGCGGCCATGGCGCGCGCGGCAATGCCGGACGGGGCCGCGGGCCGCGCATTCGGTTCGTCGAAGAAGGGCATATCTTCCGAAAAGCCGGGCATCACCCCGAATGTAGTGATTCGGGAGCGAAAGGCTAGAAGTGTCTCCGTTTTGTTCTATTTCTCCTTGTCCCACGCCAGCTTGACAGCCGTAGCTTGCGAGAGAAAGCTGCCGGCTGGGCAGGGACGGCGCCGTTGCTGGCGTGCCGCCGCAGGCGCGCAAACAGTCGAAGGAGTATCATCTTGGCTGTCACCTTCACCTCCGTCGTCCTTCTCCTCATCGGCCTGGCGGTTGGCGGTGGCGGCATTTGGCTCGTGACGCTGGGCGGCAGCTGGTATTACCTGATCGCCGGGCTCGCCTTCGTGGTCACCGCCTGGCTCATTTTCCGGCGCAGCTCGGCAGGGCTGTGGCTCTACGCGGCGATCGTGCTCGCCACGCTTTGCTGGGCGGTGTGGGAAACCGGTTTCGACTGGTGGCAGCTCGGCCCGCGCGGCGGCGTCATCGTCCTCATCGCGCTGTGGCTGCTGACGCCTTGGGCAAGACGGGGCTTCACCGGTCCGGACGGACGCGCGCCGCTCATCCTGGCGGTGCTCGCATCGCTGGCGGTTGCCGGCTATTCGATGACCGCCGACCCCAAGGATATCGGCGGAACGCTCGGCACAGACAAGGTGACGCCGACGGCCAATCTCGGCGGCGATATGCCGGCGGGCGAATGGCACTTCTACGGGCGCACGCCGTTCGGCCAGCGCTATTCGCCGCTCGACCAGATCACGCCTGACAACGTCGCCAGGCTGCAGCCGGCCTGGACCTATCGCACCGGCGATGTGAAAGGTCCCGACGACATCGGCGAAACGACCTACCAGGTGACGCCGCTCAAGATCGGCGATGTGCTGTTCATCTGCACGCCGCACAATTTCGCCATCGCCGTCGATGCGGCGACCGGCAAGGAGAAATGGCGCTACGATCCGAAGATCAAGCTCGATCCCAACCGGCAGCACCAGACCTGCCGCGGCGTATCCTACTACGCCGACCCCAAGATCGCGGCGGGGCAGCCTTGCGCAAGCCGTATCTATCTGCCGACGTCCGATGCGCGGCTGATCGCGCTCGACGCGGCGAACGGCCAGGTGTGCCCGTCCTTCGCCGAAGGCGGCACGCTGAATCTGATGGCCAACATGCCCTATCCGAAGTCGGGCTACTACTATTCGACATCGGCGCCGCTGATTGTCGCCGGCAAGATCATCGTCGGCGGCGCGGTCAATGACAATTATTCGACGGAGGAGCCGTCGGGCGTCATCCGCGCCTATGACGCCGGCACCGGCGCTTTGCTGTGGAACTGGGATTCCGGCAACCCGGACCAGACGGCCCCGCTGCCGGCAGGGCAAGACTACACCAACAACTCGCCCAACATGTGGTCGACGCCGAGTGCCGACGAGAAGCTCGGCCTGCTCTACGTGCCGCTCGGCAACCAGACTCCCGACCAGCTCGGCATGGGCCGCAGCGCCAATGTCGAGAAATTCTCCTCCTCGATCACGGCGCTCGACCTCAACACAGGACAATTGCGCTGGGTGCGGCAGACCGTGCATCACGATTTGTGGGACATGGACGTTCCGGCGCAGCCGATACTGGTCGACATCACGACGCAGAGCGGCGAGGTGCCGGCACTGGTCGGGCCGACCAAGCAGGGCGACATCTATGTGCTCGACCGGCGCAGCGGCGAGCCGATCGTGCCGGTAAAGGAAGTGCCGGCGCCGGGCGGTGCGATCGAGGGCGACCACACCTCCCCGACGCAGCCTGCATCCGATCTCTCCTTCAACCCGAAGGCGCTGACAGGGGCCGACATGTGGGGCATCACCATGTTCGACCAGCTGGCGTGCCGGATCGAGCTCAAGAAATTGCGCTACGAGGGGCGCTACACGCCGCCCTCGCTGCAAGGCTCGCTGGTCTATCCCGGCAATTTCGGCGTCTTCAACTGGGGCGGTGTCGCGGTGGATCCGCTGCGGCAGGTGATGTTCGGCATGCCGACCTATCTCGCCTTCACCTCGAAGCTCATTCCGCGCGCGGAGGTCCCCCCGCCGGGCGACAACGCCAAGGGCAGCGAACAGGGGCTCAACCGCAACGAGGGTGCGCCTTACGCCGTGGTCATGGGGCCGTTCCTGTCGCCGCTCGGCATTCCGTGCCAGGCGCCGCCCTGGGGCTACGTCGCCGGCGTCGACCTGAGGACCGGAAACATCGCCTACAAGCATCGCAACGGCACCGTCTACGACATGACGCCGCTGCCACTGCCGTTCAAGGTCGGCGTGCCGGGCATTGGCGGACCTATGATCACCGCCGGCGGCGTCGCTTTCCTAGGCGCAACGGTCGACGATTTCCTGCGCGCCTATGACCTCACCAGCGGGCGACAGCTCTGGAAGGCAAGGTTGCCGGCGGGCGGGCAGTCGACGCCGATGACCTACACGGTCGCCGACGGTCGCCAGTTCGTCGTCATCGTCGCCGGCGGCCACGGCTCGGTCGGCACCAAGCCTGGCGACTACGTGATGGCTTATTCACTGCCGCAGTAGGCTACATCAGAGGCCGAGATGGCCCCTGAGGCTGGGCACCTGGCCGAGGACCTGGTTGGTGAGATCGGGTCCGGCGGCTGCTTCGGCCTGCTTGATCAATGTTTCGCCGGCCTGGCGGATCTGCGCCATGTCGAGCCCGGATGCCTTGAGCGCGGCGACGCCGTTGATGAGCGCACCGGCCTTTTCGCCGAGCACGCCGCCAAGCGCGCCCTGCAGCGACGACAGCAGGCCGCCGCCCGAACCGGCCGCACCAGCGGCCATCACATCATATTGCTGCGCCAGCGCGCCGGCGCCAGGGATCTTGTCGAAGAAAGACGAAACGCTGGTGCCTTCGGCTTCGTATTCGAGAACGGAAAAAATAGTGCCCACGACCTTTTCCGTAGTCGCCTGGTCGAGGCCTGCCTTTTGTGAAACCGTGTTGACGATGTCCTGGACGTTCATGGAGCTTCTCCTTTCGTCGCCGATCGGACCGCGCATGTGGCAGCTTCCCGTCCCATTGTGACAGCACCAACAAGGCTTTCGGAAATGACCAAAACGTGATGAGCCCCAGCATGCTCATCATCGTCTGGACCATGCGTGCGTCGACCCTATCTTGCGCACGAAGCCGTGCAAAAGCCGAGGAGAGCCATGACCGAACCCGTCGCCAAGCCCGTCATCACCCAGGCCATGATCGACGCCTATGACGAATACACCCATCTGACGCTCGACCGGCGCCGTTTCATGGAGCAACTGACGAAGCTGGCGGGGTCGGGCGCGGCGGCCGCCGCGATCGCGCCGATGCTGGCAGCGAATTCGGCGCAGGCGGCGATCGTGGCGGACAACGATCCGCGCGTTAAGGGGCAGGACATCACCTATCCCGGCAGCAGCGGCGAGATGAAGGGATATCTGGTCAAGCCGGCGGGCCAGTCTGGAAGGCTGGGCACGGTCATCGTCGTCCACGAGAACCGTGGCCTCAATCCGCATATGCGCGATGTCGCACGGCGCGTGGCGTTGGAAGGTTTCGTCGCGCTGGCGCCGGATTTCCTGTCGCCGCTTGGCGGCACGCCTGCCGACGAGGACAAGGCCCGCGACTTGTTCACCAAGCTCGACGCCAAGCAGGTAACGGCCGATGGCGTTGCGACCGTCGCCTATCTGAAGGGCGACAAAGACGGCAACGGCAAGGTCGGCGCGATCGGCTTTTGCTGGGGCGGCGGCGCGGTGAATGCGCTGGCCGTCAATGCGCCGGACCTCAGCGCCGGCGTCGCCTATTATGGCATGCAGCCCAAGGCCGAGGATGTGCCCAAGATAAAGGCGGCGCTGCTCCTGCATTATGCCGGACTGGACGAGCGCATCGACGCCGGCATCGACGCCTATAAGAAGGCGCTCGATGCCGCGCATGTCGAATACACGCTCCATGTCTATGAAGGCGTCAATCACGCTTTCAACAACGATACCTCGGCCGCGCGCTATGACAAGAAGGCGGCGGACCTGGCCTGGGCGCGCACGATCGCCTTCCTGAAGGAGAAGCTCGCCTGACGGGCAAGCCGGCGAACTACGCCTGCAATGGTTTGTGAACGGCGACGCCTGTCACCACCAGCATGATGCCCAGACACTCGATGAGGCTGGGAACCTGCCTGAGCACGAGAACGCCGATCAGGGTCGCGGTGAGCGGCAACAGCGAGAGCATGAGCGCGAAGCTCGCCCGCGGCAGCTGCGCCATGGCGAGCTGGTCGCAGATATAGGGGATGACCGAGGAGCAGACGCCGACGCCAACGGCGGCGAACAGCAACTGCGGGGCCGAGAAGGCCGGCAGCGCCTCGCTGAACCCGATGGGGAACACGACCAGGAAAGCGATTGCCATGGCCGCGCCGAGGCCGGCGATGCCGGTACCGGTCTGGGCGAGGCGATGGCCGATGACGATGTAGGCGACAAAGAGTGCGCCGTTGAGGAAGGCCCAAAACAGGCCGACCGGATCGCTCGACCATTTGACGTCGATCAGCAGCAAGGTTCCGGCGACGGCGATGGTGAGTGCCAGAAAGTTGCGTTGGCTTCTCAACCCGACAAGCGCCACACCGATCGTGCCGACGAATTCGATCGCGGCGACCAGCGAGATCGGCAAGCGGTCGAGCGCCAGATAGAAGGAGCAGTTCATCACCGCCAGGCAGGCGCCGAAGGCCAGCAGGAGGAGGCGTGCTGAGCGGTCGGCGTGAGCGAACACTCTCCATGGCTTCGTCAACGGCATGAAAACGAGCGCGGCAGTGGCTATGCGCAGCCAAGCCATGCCGAGCACGCCGACCTGGGCGAAAAGCAGCACGGCGAAGGCCGGCCCGAGATAGTGGAACACGGCACTGACGCAGAACCAGACATGCGGCGGCAGCGCATCGGACCAACCGCTGCGGGCGGGACGCGGGGCATCCCCCTCGCGGGTGATAACGTTTGCGGCGGGCACTTGCCCTTGCGGTTTCATGCGATCATTATCGCAGGTAGAACTGCCGATCATATGGGTCATGAAAGGCTCCTCCACCCTAATCCTGCATCGAAGAAAGTTAGTTTTCCTGAAACGCCTTCGAAATGAAAACACCGATCTGGACCGCGCGGATCTGAAGATCCTGCGGCTCCTGGAAAAGGATGCACGGACCAGCACGGCCGAGTTGGCGCGGGCCGTGGGGCTCTCGGCGCCGAGCGTGGCCGAGCGCATCCGCAAGCTCCAGGAGAGCGGCGTGATCGAAGCCTATACGGTAAGGATCAATCCGGCGGCGCTCGGCATGAAGCTCTCGGCCTGGCTCAGGATCAGGCCGGTACCGGGGCAGCTCTCGATCGTGACGGAGATCATCCGCGAGCTGCCGGAAATCGCGCAATGCGACCGGGTGGCCGGCGAGGACTGCTTCATCGCGCTGGCGCATGTCGGCTCGGTCACGGACCTCGAGCGGGTGATCGACAGGATCATTCCCTATGCGATGACTAACACCGCGATCATACAGTCGTCGCCGGTCGAGCCGCGCTCGCCGCTGGGCATTCTGAAGGAGGGTTAAAAGAATTCAGGCGTGACCGCGCTTCATGCGGGCCTGTTTCAGGATCGCACGCCAGCGGATCATCTCGAAGGGAATCGGCTCGTTGTTGTTGGCAATGTGGAAGATCTCGTTGTTGACGTTCTTGAGCGATCGCCAGAAATCATAGTCGGTGATGCGCGGATCGGCCGCCAGCCGCTCCACCTCGACCTTGATGTCGGTTTTCATGCACTTTCCTCGAACCGCATTTCCGCCCTGCCGCCCGCGCAAACCCGATCAGGTCCCTTCTCGAACGCCCCGCTGAGTCGCTCAACGCCCCGATCGGCTTGTTCACGTTAAAACCTTGGTAAGGTTAACGCGGGCGCCGGGGGCCTTCAAGCGCTCTTGCGTTTGATGCCGATCGAGCGGCCGGCCCGCTCCGGCATCGGCAGCGCCGCATGGGCTGCGCGCATGGCTTCGATCCGGGCGAGCACGTCGGCCGGGAAGGGAGCGACTTTCGGCCCCGACATGTCGACATGCAGCGAGAGCGATTCGGACGTTGCGGCCAGCCAGCCGTCGACATGGCGGATTTCCTGATAGGCCCGCAACCGCTTCTCGTCGTGGTCGATGAGCTGGAACGAGACCTTGACCTTGTGGTCGAGATGCAACTCCTGCACGTAGCAGACATGGACCTCCGCGGTGTAGATGGTGAGGCGGCGCTCCTTGGCGTAATTCGGCCCCATGCCCATCAATTCGAAGGCCTCGTCCGAGCAGCGGTCGAACAGCACGTTGTAATAGGCCATGTTGAGATGGCCGTTGTAGTCGATCCAGTCCTTCTCGATGTCCATGGCTCGCGAAATGAACGGGGCAGGGATCGTCATCTGGTCTTCCTTGATTGTCGCTGGACAGGGCCTAACTGGTGAGGTTCTCGTCGTTCTGCGCAATTCCGCACGGAAACCGCTTCACACTTTTCCTTGAGTTGCGTTGTTATGCGGCAATTCCGGACGGAAAACCGCTTCACACTTTTCCTGGAATTGCTTTAGGCATCATCCATAGCTTCATGACAAGCGTTGGCACTGGTCCATTCGCGGAGGAATCCATGGCTTTGAGCGACCTCAATCCTGTCGAGCGCAATGAGGAGGGCATCGCCGCGGTGCTCGGCATCCTGAAGCAGCAGTTCGGCGAGCGCTTTCAGACCGGGGAGGCGATCCGCAGCCAGCATGCTCACACCACGACCTATATCCCGACCCAGGCGCCGGACGGAGTGGTCTTCGTCGAGACGACTCCGGAGGTGCAGGAAATCGTGCGCGCCTGCGCGGCGCATCGCGTGCCGGTCATCCCCTTCGGCATCGGTTCGTCGCTCGAGGGCCACACCAATGCGCCGGGCGGCGGCGTCTCGGTCGATACCTCGCGCATGAACCGCATCCTCGCGGTCAATCCGCAGGACCTCGACTGCACGGTCGAGCCCGGCGTGACGCGCGAGGATCTCAACCGGCATTTGCGCGACACCGGCCTGTTCTTTCCCATAGATCCTGGCGCCAACGCTTCCCTTGGCGGCATGGCGGCGACGCGCGCCTCCGGCACCAACGCCGTGCGTTACGGCACGATGCGCGAGAACGTTCTGTCGCTGACCGCCGTCATGGCCGACGGCGAGGCGGTGACCACAGGCAAGCGGGCGAAGAAAAGCTCGGCGGGCTATGATTTGACGCGGCTTCTGGTCGGCTCCGAAGGCACGCTCGGCATCATCACCTCGCTCACGCTTCGGCTGCAGGGCATTCCGCAGGCGATCTCCGGCGGCGTCTGTCCGTTCCCAAGCCTGGAGGCGGCCTGTAACACGGTGATCGCGACCATCCAGATGGGCATTCCGGTGGCGCGCATCGAGCTGGTCAATGCGCTGCAGATGCGTGCCATGAAGGCCTATTCGAAGCTCGACTATCCAGAAAGCCCGTGCCTGTTCGTGGAGTTCCACGGCAGCGACGCCGGGGTTGCCGAGCAGGCCGAAACATTCGGCATGATCGCCGAAGAGCAAGGCGGCGGATCGTTCTTGTGGACCAGCGTCGCCGAGGAGCGGACGAAGCTGTGGAAGGCGCGGCACGATGCCTACTGGTCATCGCTGACGCTGCGTCCCGGCGCCAAGGGGCTGTCGACGGATGTCTGCGTGCCGATCTCGCGGCTGGCCGAATGCGTGACCGAGACCGAAGCCGACATTGCCGAAATGGGCCTGATCGCGCCGATCGTCGGCCATGCCGGCGACGGCAATTTCCATGTGCTGGTGCTGATGGATACCGACAGCCCGGAAGAAATCGCGCTGGCGGAAAAATTCGTCGCCAGGCTGAACATGCGGGCGATCGCCATGGAAGGGACCTGCACCGGCGAGCACGGCGTCGGCCAGGGCAAGATCGGCTTCCTGCGCCACGAACTCGGCCATGGCGTCGACGTCATGCGCACGATCAAGCAGGCGCTCGACCCGTTCAACATCATGAACCCGGGCAAGATATTGCCGGGAGCCCGTCAATAGAGATGTCAGAGGCGGAAAATCTGGCGCCGATCGACCTGCCGCTATCCTCGGCAGGCGCTCCATTGCCGCATGTTTTCGCGGTTGAAGGGCGGCTGTTGATCGCCTATATCGTCAGCGTCCCAGATCGGGGATTCGACGGCACGAATGCGCGTTCTGTTTCGCCTTCGACCCGCGGTCAGTCCGTCGCGATCCTGACGGCAGATCCCTATCTCGCCGTTCAATTCGGGCCGCCGAATGACGAAGCCTTGAGCGGTCATCGTCTCTACGGACTTGGGCTGCAGCCGTATTCCGCGTTCGAAGTCCGAAATTCCTCGTGGATAGGATCCCTCGAAAAAGCAAACCGGGTTCACCCGTCGCACATGCCTGAGCTGTTCTCAGGCTACCGGCATTTCATCCTGACATTTCACGATTCAACGCTTGAATTTGTCGCCAAAGATTTCGCGGTGAGCCTTCGCAGGGGGGCGATACTGACGGCCTTGATGGAGATCATCGGTCACAATGTTTCGGCGGACCGCGTCAAACCAACTGGATTTTTCACACGGCTTCTGCGACGCGGTTGATCAGCGGTTTCGCTTGTGCTTCATCGCGCTGCCGTTTGGTCGCAAGCGTTCGGCGACCCGCTAGACGCATCGCTGCAATATCTTCTGGACCGCCACAGGGACGCCCACGGTTTGCCCGCCGACCCCGCCGAATTGCCTCTTTATCGACACGCGGATGCAGGTAGAGTGCGGCTGACTTAACCCGACGCATTGGAGCCGATGCTCGCTCGTCTGTTCGTGATCTTCGGTGGACTTTTCGTGCTGGTGCTGTGCGCGGCGCTGGTGGTGCCTTATTTCATCGACTGGACCAGCTACCGCGCCGATTTCGAGCGCGAGGCGAGCGTCATTCTCGGCCGCAAGGTGACGGTGAAAGGCGACGCGACGGCTCGGCTTCTGCCATTCCCTTCGGTGACGTTTTCCAATGTCGAGGTTGCCGGCGGTCCTGGGGGCCAGCCGGCCATGACGGTCGAGACCTTCTCGATGGATGCCGAGCTCGCGCCGTTTCTGCGCGGCGAGCTGCTGATCTTCGACATGCGGCTGGTGCATCCGAAAGGGACCATAGATGTCGCCGCCGACGGCACGGTCGACTGGGCGATACGGCCCTCGACGCCTTTCGATCCCGGCCAGATCGCGATCGAGAAGCTGACGGTGACCGAAGGGCAGATCGAGCTGCGCCATGCCGCCGGCGGACGCAGTCATCTGATCTCCGAGATCAACGCGGCCGTTTCGGCGAAGTCGCTTGCCGGGCCATGGCGAATGGACGGCTCGCTGCGCTTCGACGGATTGGGCGCGCAAGTCAGCGCCTCCACCGGCAAGGTGGAGGCAGACGGCCGGATGCGACTGCGGCTGAAGGCCAACCCAGCTGGCTACCCGATGGTCGTCGAGAGCGATGGCAATGCCGGCATCGTCAAGGGCGCGGCGGCCTATTCCGGCCAGTTCAAGATCACGAGTTCCGACAACACTGGCACCGACGGCAACACGGCCGAACTACGCGGCACCGATGGCGAGCCGGTCAAGGTCAGCGCCGGCAAGCCGGACCCGGGCTTTCGCATCAACGGCAAATTCGCGCTCAATCACCAAAAGCTCGGAATCGACGAATTCCGTTTCGAAACCGGTCCGCTCGACAATCCCTATACCGCCGACGGCAAGGCTTCCGTCGATCTTGGTCCAAAGCCGCGCTTTTCGATTGAGGCGAGCGGCGCGCAGGTCCAGTTCGACGAGGCGGTGGGGGCAGCGGCCGGAACCGGGCTGACGCTCGACCAGCGCATGGCGGGCCTCGAGCAAACGCTGCTGCACATGCCGAAGCCGACCATACCCGGCACCGTCGAGGTCAGGCTGCCGGCGGTGGTGGCGGGCGACACCACGGTCCGCGATGTGCGGCTGTCGGCCGAGCCGGTCGAGGGTGGCTGGTCGGTGAAGTCGCTTGCGGCGACGCTGCCGGGCCGGGCGACGCTGGAGGCGGACGGCATGCTGAGCGTCGAGGATCATTTTGGCTTTGAGGGCTCGCTGCTGCTTGCCGTCGGGCAACCGTCCGGCTTTGCCGCCTGGCTGTCGAAGGACGTTGACGATGCGATCCGGCGGCTGCCGGCGGCGGGGTTCCATGCCAAAGTCGACCTCAGCGAAAACCGGCAGACCTTCAGCGATCTCGAACTGGTTCTCGGCAAGGCGAGATTCTCGGGCAGCATCGATTCCAGCCAGCCCGACGGTGCAAGGCCCTCTGTGCTGATGCGGCTGGAAGGCGGCGACCTGGACGTCGACGGGCTGGCGGCCTTCGCCTCGATCTTCGTCAGCGACAAGGGGGCCAACCGCTTCTCGGACCGCGACCTCGATTTCCAGATCAGGGCGGGCCCGGTCAGCGCCGGCGGGCTGACGGCCGACACCGTGGATACGGCGCTGCGGCTGCGCCAAGGGCTGCTCGAGATCGACAGGCTTTCGGTCGGCGGGCTTGCCGGGGCATCGATCAGCGCCACCGGCCGGGTCAAGGATTTTCCGGAAAGCCCCACCGGGAAGCTCGACGCTTCGGTTGTGGCGGTGGACCTGAAGCCGCTGATCGACGTAGCGGCGCAACACTATCCCGGCAATGCAGTGCTGAAGGGCCTGGCGGCCAGGGCGGCGGCCTACCCCGAACTGTTCCAGGATGCCCGTATCGATCTGCTGACGAGCGCCGCCGACAATGGCGATGGCACGACCGGGCTGGCCTTGAGCGCACAAGGCAAGGCCGGCGGGTCCGCCTTTTCGGCTTCGTTGTCCGGCAAGGGAACCGCGGACCGGCTGCTCGATGCGCCGGTCGCGCTCACTTTCAACGCCAGGAATGCGAACGCCACGACGTTGCTGGCGCTCTACGGCCTGCCGGCGCTGCCGCTCGGCATGCTCGGCCAGGCAACCACCGATTTGTCGGCGAAGGGCACGCTGGGCGGTGGCCTGGCGACCAGCTTCAGCCTGACGGCCGACGACTTCAGGGTCGGCTTCCTGGGCACTATCGCGGACCCGCCGCAAGGCGCAATCGCCAAGGGCAAGGTCAGCCTTGACGCCGCCGATATCGAGCCTTGGCTGATGACGACCGGCATCGGCCTGCCCGGCATGGGGACCGGAACCTCGACATCGCTTGCGGCCGATGCCGATTTCGCCAACGGGCTGCTGGTGCTGAGCAGCCTCAACGGCTCCATCAACAAGTCGGCGGTTTCCGGCGATGTGAATGTCGACGTCAAGGACGGGTTGCCGCATCTGGCTGGCGCTCTGGCGCTCGATGAGCTTGATCTCGATCCTCTGGCGGTTTCCCTGTTCGGCGATCAGTCTTTCATGGCCGCCAAGGGCGGCTGGCCGGCAGCGCCTTTCAGCCAGAAGTCCAGCCTGCCGTTCAGCGCCGATCTCGATCTCGACACGGCAGCCCTTGCCGCCGGACCGTTCGCCATGGCCCGCGACGCCTCATTGACCCTCAAGCTCGACAGCGAAGGCATCCGTGTCTCGGATCTTAAGGCCAAACTCTATGGCGGCGAACTGACCGGCCTGTTCGAACTGAAGAACACCGACGGGACCGGGCTGTTTTCGGGGCAGATGAAACTCGCCGGCGGTGATCTCTCCGCGGTCTTGCCTGAGACCGGGATCAACGGAGCCGCCGACATTTCGGCCTCGCTGTCGACCAGCGGCAAGTCGGTCGATGCGATGATCGCCGCCTTGTCCGGGTCGGGCACCGCAGCGCTGAAAGGGCTGCACATCGCCGGCATCAATCCCGATGCCTTTGCCGCCATCATCGCCAAGGCCGACGTCATCGGCCGCGACATGGACGCGGCCAGGACCGCCGGTTTCGCGCCGCAGATCGTCGGGGACGGCAATTTCGCCGCAGGCGACGCGGAGATCGCTTTCACCGTAGCCGGCGGTGTTCTGCGAGCGCCGCCGATCAGCCTCGACAATCCGGCTGCAACGTTGTCGGCCGACGTTACCGCCGACCTCGTTGGCGGCAGTGTCACAGCCAACGGCACGATCCACTACCGGGCCGGCGACGAGGCGATGGTGGGATCAGAGCCGTCGATGAATTTCAGCGTTGCCGGACCGCTGGGCGCAACGGCGCGTCAGTTCGACAGCGAGCCGCTGGCGCAGTTCCTGACGCAGCGTGCTCTGGAGAAGGAACAGCAGCGCGTCGAGGCAATGCAGGCGTCGCTGCTCGAGAAGCAGAGGCTGCGGCGCGAGGCGCGCTATTACGCGGCACTGCAAACCGAGCGCGAGCGGGCGGCGGAGGAACTGCGCCGGCAGGAAGAAGAGGCGCGGCAGAAGGCCGAGGCTGAAGCCAAGGCCAAGGCCGAGGCCGAGGCGCAGGCAAAGGCAGAAGCCGAAGCGCAAGCCAAGGCCGAGCAAGAAGCGAGGGCCAGGGCGGAGGCTGAAGCCAAGGCTCAAGCAGAGGCGGAGGCGCAGGCAAGGGCAGAAGCCGAAGCCAAAGCCAGGGCGGAGGAAGAGGCGAGGGCCAAGGCAGAAGCTGAAGCCAAGGCTCAGGCCGAGGCGCAGGCAAAGGCAGAAGCCGAAGCCAAAGCCAGAGCGGAGGAAGAAGCGAAGGCCAAGGGGGCCGCCGACGAGGCCGCGAAAGCCCAGGCCGCGGCGGATCGCAAGAAGGCCGAGCAGGCCAGGCTTGAAGCCGAGCGCAAGGCCGCTGAGCAGAAGCCGAAGGTCGACCGCTCGCTTCCCGGCGTCAACGACGATTCCGCTCCAGTGCTCCCGAAACCCAATGCCAATCCATTCACGATCGAGAATCTGCTGAAGTCGCTGGACGGCGGATGACGGCGGTCGCTTCGGACGGCTGCGGCGTTCGCCGCCTCCCGGCCATGGCGCTCAGGGCTGCTCCCGGCGAGAGAGCAGGCGCCGCAACATGGGCTCGATGCGCGAAAGCTCGTCGAGATGCGCGGCCGACAAATCGGCAAGACGGTCGTCGGCAAGGGGGGTGAGCTGCAACAGCACGCGGCGATTGTCGGCCTTGTCCTGATCGCGCGTAACAAGACCGGCCTCGCAAAGCCGGTTGACCAGTTCGACCGCACTGTGATGGCGGATGCGCAACCGCTCGGCCAGATCGCCGACCGTCACCGGCCCGCCACTGGGGTAACCCTTGATCGCCAGCAGCGCCTGGTGCTGGCGGGGCGTGAGCCCGGCCTCATTCGCCTGAAGCTGGCTGAATTCCAGAAAGCGGCGGATTAGATAGCGGAACTCCGACAGCCGCTGGTATTCGGCCTGGCTGATCGAGGGGCGCGGCTTTTGCGAATGCGTCATACCCCGACTTATGGCTCTTTTGCGCCAAAGCTCAACTCTTATGAAGGCCAGGGCCTGGCGCGATCCATGTCCAAAATGACGCGGAGCGATGGTCGAAAACAGCCTTGAAGAATTATATCGTATTACGATATGAAGCCGGCCGACAACCGGACGGCACTTGCGCCGCCAGAAAGCTCAGGCTCCCGAAATGAAAACGTCTCACGCCGGAAACGGCCATCTTCGCGACTTCACCACCGATGCGCGGGTGCTCGTCATCGCCGCCATAGCGGTCGTGGTCGCGACCGCCGGGCTGTTCGCCGGCATCGTGCTGTTGAAGCTCATCCGGCTCTCCACAAACATTGCCTATTTCGGCCAGTTCAGTCTGGCCGAACTCAGGCTTGAGGACACCCCGCTCGGCTATGGCGCCGTGATCGTCCCGGTGATCGGCGCGCTGATTATCGGGTTGATGGCTCGTTTCGGCAGCGAGAAGATCCGCGGCCATGGCATTCCCGAAGCCATCGAGGCAATCCTGCTCGGCCGCTCTCGTCTCGATGCCAAGGTGGCGGTGCTGAAGCCGCTGTCGTCGGCGATCTCGATCGGCTCGGGTGGACCGTTCGGCGCCGAGGGCCCGATCATCATGACCGGTGGCGCCATCGGTTCGCTGATCGCGCAGATGCTCCCGGTCAGCGACAATGAGCGCAAGACGCTGCTGGTGGCGGGTGCTGCAGCCGGCATGACGACCGTGTTCGGGACGCCGATCGCCGCCATCATGCTCGCCGTCGAACTGCTCCTGTTCGAATGGACGCCGCGCAGTTTTATTCCTGTCGCCGTGGCGGCGATCATCGCAGAAGTAGAGCGCACCTTGCTGCACCTGCCGGGGCCGATTTTTCCGTTTGCGGGCAGCATGGAAGCTTCGGTCGCCGGGTTGGGCGGCTGGGTGCTGATCGGCATCGCCGCCGGCCTTCTTTCGGGCTTGCTGACGCAGATGGTCTATGCCTGCGAGGATGCGTTTCAAAAACTGCCGATCCACTGGATGTGGTGGCCGATGATCGGCGGCCTGGTGGTCGGCATCGGCGGGCTGATCGAACCGCAGGCGCTCGGCGTCGGCTACGACAACATCGTCAACATGCTGGATGGCCGTATCGTCGCGGGCGCCGCACTCCTGCTGCTCGTGGTGAAGGCCATCATCTGGTCGGTGGCATTGGGTTCTGGAACATCGGGCGGCGTGCTGGCGCCGCTGCTGATCATGGGCGGCGCGATGGGAGCAGTGCTTGCCGGCATCCTGCCGGAAGCGACGCCGGGCTTCTGGCCGCTGCTCGCGATGGCAGCGACCATGGGCGGCACCATGCGCGCGCCCCTCACCGCGACGTTCTTCGCGGTCGAACTCACCGGCAACACTCATATGCTGGTGCCGCTGATCGCGGCTTGCGCGACCGCCCATGCCGTCACCGTTCTGCTGATGAAGCGCTCGATCCTAACCGAAAAGGTGGCGCGGCGCGGGCATCACCTCGTCCGCGAGTATCGGGTCGATCCTTTCGCGCTGACCAGGGTGCGCGAAGTGATGACGACCGAGGTCGAGAGCGTGCCGTCGACCATGACGCTGCATGGCGCGGCGGCGTTCCTGACCGCGCCGCACACCAGGCACCCGAGCTTCCCGGTCATCAACCAGGACGGGCATGTGCTCGGCCTCATCGACCCGCCGGCGATCCTGCGCTGGCGCCGCGCCGGCAAGCACCGCAAGACGACCCTCGGCGAACTGCTTACCGGCAGCAAGGTCACGCTCGCTTATCCCGACGAATATCTCGAAGGATTGTCCGACAAGCTGCTCCTGGCCAATGTCTCGCATCTGCCGGTCGTCTCGCGCGATGAGCAGCGGCTGGTCGGCTATGTCGGCTGGAAGGACCTCATGCGGGTGCGCTCGAAGAAGCAGGCTGAAGAGCGCGAGCGCTCAGCGTTGCTCAGCTTCGGAGCCAAGCGCAAGGCGCGACAGAGCGCCGGCGATCCAGTCTAAGGCGCACGATCTTTCAGATTCGCTCCATGCGCTTTAGGTTTTTGATTCTACGCATCTCTTTGTCCCGAAACCGTTCCCTCTTTCGGGAGACATGTTAGAGCTGCTCAAGGCGGCTTGCCCCCGCGCTTTGCCCAGGCCAGCACATAAAGCCGCAGCGCGGAGGAGAGATTGGCGTCGCGCGTTCTCGTTTCGTCGATTTCGGCTACAAGCGCTGCCAGCGAGATCGAACGCGCCCCCGCGATGGCGACAAGATCGTCGTAGAACGGCTGCTCCAGAGAGAAGCTGGTGCGGTGGCCTCGGATCGTCACCGAGCGTTTTTCGACCGCAGCCATTCGAGGTGCTCAGCGTTCGCCGGGATCGCCGGGCTTTTCGCGGCGATGGCCGTCCATGAACTTTTCGACTCTGTCTGAAGTCAGCCGGTCACGTTCGCGCTCGGCCTTGGAGCGGCCATGCAGCGTCCTGTTCCGGCCGGCTTGGCGTTCTTTCTCGATCCGCGCTTTCTGCTTGCGGGCTTGGCGAAGGTTGACGACGTCGCCCATTGCGCAGCCCGTCCGTTCACTTCTTGCGAAAGGCGTCGAGCGAAACCACGTCGGCGCTCTTGCCGCCCGGATCGGCGACGGCCGTCTTCTTCTCGGCCTCGGCGGCCTTCTTCTTCGTTTCCGGCTTCTTTTCAGCAACCACGGCGACCGGCTCGGGCGGCGTGGGAGCCTCGTCCTCAGCGCTTCCTTCCGACCTGACGTCAAACTCAAGCTCGAAGTTGACCGACGGATCATAGAAGCCGCGCACGGCGGAAAACGGAATCTCCAGCCTTTCCGGAACGTCGGAGAAGGAGAGGCCGACCTCGAAGCCGGTGTCCGTCACTTTGAGATCCCAGTACTGGAACTGAATGACGATGGTCATCTGCTCCGGATATCGCTCCCGCAACCGCGAAGATATGCGCACGCCAGGGGCGCCGGTCAGGAAGGTGATGAAGAAATGATGATTGCCCGGAAGGCCGGTGCGTGCGACTTCCGCCAGAACCTTACGCATGACGCCGCGCAATGCCTCCTGGGCGAGAATGTCGTAGCGGATGTGGTCGTCGGCCATGTGGTGGTCGGGTTCCGTTGAATCGTCCCCATAGCTGTAATCAAGCTTGGGCGCGGCGTAAACCGGATATAGGCGCGAAGCGTTCAGGCCAAGGGGGGACGCGGTTAATTGATTCCCTCAAGCGTGGGCGAGGGCGGCCTTCCTGACGGCTGCCACTTTCGGCAGGCCAAAGGCAGCGAGGAACGTGCGCACGCCATGAGTGGCGGATTGGAGCACCTCGTCGTCCGTCGGCGTGCCCCCGAGCATGAAGGTTATCTGCAATTCGGCATTGACGAGCGCGAGGAATTGGCGTGCCGCCACGTCGGGATCGTCGATCGCGAGATGACCGGCATAGGCAAGGCGGGCGAAGCGGGCGGCAAGCGCCGACCAGGTGCGGCCCGGCCCCTGTTCTCGCCATTCGGCAAAGAGTTCCGGATAGCGCTCGCCCTCGGCCTGAATCAACTTGCGAAGGAACCGGCCATCTCGGTTGCAGATGCAGTTGCGGTTCATGCGCACCGCGAAGGCGATCAGGTCGGCCTCGAGATCGGCGGGCTGGTCGGGGAAGGTGGCGATGGTGGCGAAGATGCCGGCGTTGCAGCGCTCGGTCAGGTCGCGCACCACGGCCATGAAGAGCTTCTCCTTGTCGCGATGATGATTATAAATGGTCTGGCGCGAAACGCCCGCCTCGGCCGCGATCAGGTCGATATTGGCGCCGGCATAGCCTTCCCGGCAGAAAACTGAAGCAGCAGCCCCGACCACCGATATGCGCTTGGCCTCGTGGCTGCGTGGCGGGAAAGTGTCAGGAGAAACGCTCGGCTTCATAAAAATCTATATAGCGGTGATTGACGAATTGGACAAGCCTGTCTAATTTTGTGGACACAATAAAGGGAAATCCGCTCACCAGAGAGTTTCTTGGATGTCGGGTTTTCCGGGGATGGAACGTCCTTGGGTAGACGCCGGAACACGGCGGCAACCAGATCCGAAAGAAGCCCTATCATGAATCCCAAATTCCTCCGCATCGCGGTCGTGCTCGGCTTGTTGTCCGCAATCGGCCCCTTCGCGATCGACATGTATCTCCCCGCATTGCCGTCGATCGGCCAGGATCTGCACGCCGGCACGGCCGCCGTGCAGATGAGCCTGCTGATCTTCTTCCTGTCGATGGGCTTCGGCCAGATCGTCGTCGGTCCGATCTCGGACATGGTCGGGCGCAAGCTGCCGCTTTATGCCGGTCTCGCACTGTTCATGGTCGGCGGCGTCGGCTCGGCGATGGCGCCGACCATCGAATGGCTGATCGCGTTCCGCTTCCTGCAGGGGCTCGGCGCCAGCGCCGGCATGGCAGTGCCGCGCGCCATCGTGCGCGACCTGCACACCGGCAACGAGGCAGCCAAGCTGATGTCGCTGCTGATGCTGGTGTTCTCGGTGTCGCCCATTCTGGCGCCGCTGACCGGCAGCCAGATCATCGAGAGCTTCGGCTGGCGCGCGGTGTTCTGGACGGTCACCGGCGCTGCGGCGCTCGCTACCATCCTACTGGCCACCTCGCTCAGGGAAACGCGGTCGGTCGAGGAGCGTGCCGGCTCGTCCTTCGGAACCGCGCTCTCGGCCTACCGCTATCTGCTGGGCGACCTCAACTTCCTCGGGCTGACGGCCATCGCCGGCTTCGGCATTGCGAGCTTCTTCGTCTATCTGTCGAGCTCGTCCTTCATCCTGATCGACCATTACGGGTTGTCGCCTTCGGTTTACAGCGTGTTCTTCTCGATCAACGCGGTCGCCTTCATCGGCATGTCGCAGCTGACGGGATTGCTGGCGGATCGGTTCGGCCTCAAGCGCGTCGTCTGGGTCGCGGTGACCGGCTATGCCACGGTGATGGTGGCGCTGTTCGCGATCATGGCTTCGGGCGTCGACCGGCTCGACGTGATGGCGGTGATGCTCTTCGTCGGCTACGGTTTCCTCGGCCTCGTCATTCCGACCACATCGGTGCTGGCGATGGAAGAGCATGGCGAGATCGCCGGCACGGCCTCGGCGCTGATGGGCACGCTGCATTTCGCCATCGGCGCGCTGGCGATGGGCGTCGCAGGCGTCTTCTTCGACGGCACGCCGCTGCCGATGGTTGCCGGAATCACCCTCTGCGCGGTCATCGCGTTCAGCCTGGCCAAGGTGACGCTCGGCCGCGCGCGGGAAGCGGTGGAAGCGCCTGCGGAGTAAGAGCCGCCAGTCACATGAAAAGGCCGGGCAGACCGGCCTTTTTCATGTGACGAACTGGCCGCATCGTCCATGTCACGAGCACCAAGGCGGGATACGCGCGGTACGAGCGTTCGGTGGATTTGGAAAGAGAGCGAAGAGAGAGAAGGTGGAGGTTTCTGTTGCCAGGTACCTCCGAACCCCGCCTAGAAGTGCGAACCTCTAGGACTTGATTTGAAGCGTTCGCACTGCATTAAGCAGCGAGACGAGCTTCCGCATAGTTGTCGTTGGCAACTATAAGTTTAGCCCGATGACGGTGGTACAATGCCGGGCAAAAGTACGATCTTTACACCTTCGTCGATCCTATTTCGCCCCCAGCAAAAGCCGCTCCGATCTCCAGAGCGGTTTTTGGTGGAGGCGCCGGGTACCGCCCCCGGGTCCGAACGGCTTATTTCATCGCCTGTTTATCGCCATAGTCGGTCAAGCCGACGAAGCGAATATAGGGATCGATGATGGAAATTGAAAGGCCAAACCGGCACTTGTTCGCTTCGCCTAACTGTGCAGCCGAGGGTTGACTTGAGCGTTCACTCAATCGAAGCTCTGCTGCCGGTGAGGAGTTTCTGACCTAGCGCACAAGTCGCGCGGCGCGCCACAACCTCATCGATCGGATCCGTGGCGCCGACCAGGGGAAATCTGATGGCCGACTATCTTGCGGATGTGAAGAAGTACGACGCCGGCGCCAGCGCCGATGCGGTCGAGAAGATCGTCAAGCATCTGGGCATCGCGCTCAGGAATCGGGATTCCTCATTGGTGTCCTGCACGGACGCCAAGGAACTCGAGCGTGTCCGGGAAAACTGGGTCGGCAAAAAGCTCGGCGTCGCCGACGTCAAGAAGGCCGACGGTGCGATCGAGAAGGCCTGCAAGGCGATGGCCGCCGACAACACCAAGAGCCGGGTGACTTTCTATTATCTTGTGGCGAAGGATCTCGGCAAGCTCGGCGCCCTCTGAGGCAAGTTCCTCGGCAGCCGGCACGGCGACATCGTGCCGGCGCCGTCGATCTCTGCTACAGGGCTCATATTGGCGGCCGGCTTTTGCGGTGTTCTACCGTGGGCCAGTCGGCTATGATTGCTTGTCATCCGAATCGAGGCGGAGCCGATGCGCCAATATCTCGACCTCCTGAAGCATGTGCTGGAGAACGGCGCCGACCGCGGCGACCGCACCGGCACCGGCACGCGTTCGGTGTTCGGCTACCAGATGCGGTTCGATCTTGCGCGCGGCTTCCCGGTCACCACCACCAAGAAGCTGCACCTGAAGTCGATCATCCACGAACTCCTGTGGTTCCTGGCGGGCGACACCAACATCAAATATCTCAACGACAACGGCGTCACCATCTGGGACGAATGGGCCGACGAAAACGGCGACCTCGGTCCGGTCTATGGCAAGCAATGGCGTTCGTGGCCGGACGGGCATGGCGGCGAGATCGACCAGATCGCGGGGCTCCTCAAGGAGATTCGCAAGAATCCCAATTCGCGCCGGCTGATCGTCTCTGCCTGGAACCCGGCCGAGGTGGAGGCGATGGCGCTGCCGCCGTGCCACTGCCTGTTTCAGTTCTATGTCTCGGAAGGCCGGCTTTCCTGCCAGCTCTATCAGCGCTCGGCCGACATCTTCCTCGGTGTGCCCTTCAACATCGCATCCTATGCCTTGTTGACCATGATGGTGGCGCAGGTGACCGGGCTGAAGCCCGGCGACTTCGTCCACACGCTCGGCGACGCGCATCTCTATTCGAATCATTTCGAGCAGGCGCGGGAGCAGATGCGGCGCACGCCGAAGCCGTTGCCGACGATGTGGATCAACCCGGAGGTGAAGGATCTTTTCGCCTTCCGCTTCGAGGATTTCCGCCTCGAGAACTATTTTGCCGACGCGAGCATCAAGGCGCCGATCGCGGTCTGACTCCAAATTGGCCGCTCCAGGCGCGGCAGAAGACCGCCAGCAGGTGCTGCCGCCCATGACCCGGCAGCTTTACCGCGGAAGCCAGCTTGCTTTTTTCCGAGTTGCCGATCGGCGGCCGCTTCGTTGGCAATCGAGGCCCATTAAAAAGCGCGCCGCGCTGAAACGGATCCAGGCGACGCGCTTTCGGTCGCAAAACCGCTGCACACTTTTGCGCGACATGCAGCGAACTACCCCGGATGCCGCCGCTATATCGTTTCGAGTCTATCGGAGGCTTGGGAAGCCCCGTCATTCAATGGTACTGTGCGCAAAAAGGCTTTCATTGTTATGTTCTCCCGGATATATCGATAAGGCTTTTGGGCGGACGAATTTCAAACAGGAGGTTTCATGACGGGGAACGGTTTTGGATTGAAGAGGATCGCCATTGGCGGCCTGACGGCGGCGTTGATGGCGTCGGCGCCTGCCCATGCCGGCGACAAGGTGATCGTATTCGCCGCCGCAAGCCTCAAGAACGCGCTTGATGCCGTCAACAAGGCGTGCGAGCCCGAAGTCGGCGAAGCGGCGACCATTTCCTACGCGGCAAGCTCGGCGCTGGCCAAGCAGATCGAAGGCGGCGCGCCCGCCGATGTCTTCATCTCGGCCGACCTCGACTGGATGAAGTATCTTTCAGACAAGAAGCTGACGAAGCAGGACACCGAAGTGAAGCTGCTCGGCAACCAGATCGTGCTGGTGGCGCCCAAGGATTCCACGGTCGAAGCCAAGGTGGACAAAGGCTTCGATCTCGCCAAGCTGATCGGCGGCGGCAGGCTCGCCATGGGCGACATAAAGGCAGTGCCGGCCGGCAAGTACGGCAAGGCGGCGCTGGAATCGCTGGGCATATGGTCCTCGGTCGAAGACAAGGTCGCGCAGGCCGAGAACGTGCGCGCCGCGCTGAAGCTGGTGTCGACGGGCGAGGCCCCGCTCGGAATTGTCTACGCCACTGACGCGCATGCGGAAAAAGGCGTGAAGATTGTCGGCACTTTCCCGGAAGATTCGCATCCGCCGATCATCTATCCGATTGCCCAGACAGCGGATTCGAAGGACAAGGATACGGCTGCCTTCCTGAAGTGCGTCGAGTCGGCCAAGGCTGCGGAGCTGTTCAAGGAACAGGGCTTCACGATCCTCAGCCCGAGCAACTGAGAAAGACCTCGCAAACGCAATCATGAATTGGCTGCTGGACCTCACTCCCGAAGAATGGAATGCGGTCCGGCTGTCGATCAAGGTGGCAACGGTGGCGATGTTCGCCAGCCTGCCACCGGGCATCCTGATCGCGCTCCTGCTGGCTCGCGGCCGTTTCTGGGGCAAGACGCTTGTCAATGGGTTGGTGCACCTGCCGCTGATCTTGCCGCCGGTGGTGACCGGCTATCTACTGCTGCTCACCTTCGGTAAGCGGGGCCTCGCCGGCGCCTTCCTTGCCGAGCATTTCGGCATCGTGTTTTCGTTCCGCTGGACGGGCGCGGCCCTTGCCTGCGGCGTCATGGGCTTTCCCCTGATGGTGCGGGCGATCCGGCTGTCGATCGAGGCCGTCGACCGCAAGATGGAGGCCGCGGCCGGTACGCTCGGCGCCAATCCGCTCTGGGTCTTTGCCACCATTACGCTGCCGCTGATCCTGCCCGGCCTGATTGCCGGCGCGATCCTCTCCTTCGCCAAGGCCATGGGAGAGTTCGGAGCCACGATCACCTTCGTCTCCAACATCCCCAACGAGACGCAGACGCTGCCCTCGGCGATCTACACCTTTACGCAGGTGCCGGGGGGCGATGCCGGAGCACTCCGACTGACTTTGATCTCCATCCTCATCTCGATGGTGGCGCTGGTCGCCTCGGAGGTGCTGGCGCGACGCGTCGGCCGGCGGATGGATATCGAATGACGCTCTCCGTCGACATCAGCCATCGCCTCGGCGATTTCGCCGTCGAAGCGAATTTCGAAAGCGGGGGCCGGCTGACGGCGCTGTTCGGCCCGTCGGGCTCGGGCAAGTCGACGCTGATCAACCTGATTGCCGGCCTGATTCGACCGGACAAGGGGCGCATCGCGGCCGACGACCGCGTACTCGTCGACACTGCTGCGGATGTTTTCGTGCCGCTGCACAAGCGGCGCATCGGCATGGTGTTCCAGGATGCGCGGCTCTTCCCGCATATGAGCGTCGCCGGAAATCTGCGCTATGGACGTTGGTTCACGCCGCCCGCCGAGCGCTACGCCAATATGGATGCGGTGGTCGACTTGCTCGGGATCGGCCATCTGCTCGAGCGGCGGCCAGCGAGACTGTCGGGCGGCGAGAAGCAGCGCGTGGCGATCGGTCGTGCCCTGCTGGCCAGCCCTAGGCTGCTCCTGATGGACGAGCCGCTCGCTTCGCTGGACGACGCGCGCAAGGCCGAGATACTGCCCTATGTCGAGCGGCTTCGCGACGAGACGAAGATCCCGATCGTCTATGTCAGCCATTCGATCGCCGAGGTGGCACGGCTGGCCAGCGTCGTCGTGGTGCTGGCGCAAGGAAAGGTCGCAGCCTGCGGCGCGACCGAAGCGATCATGCAGCGGCTGGATCTCTTGCCGGCGGAGGAGCGCGGCGAGGGCGGCGCGGTGCTGGATACCAAGGTTCTGCGTCATGACGAGGCGTTCGGCATGACGGTGCTGGGATCGCCTGCCGGCGAGATCCGCGTGCCCCGCCTAGGGCAATTGGCAGGAGCTTCGGTGCGGCTGCGGATCCGTGCCCGCGACGTCATGATCGCAACCGAGCATCCGGCGGGCCTCAGCGCGCTCAACATACTGGCGGGGACGATCGCGGCGATCGGGCCAGGCATCGGACCGACGGTGGAAATCGCCATCGACTGCAACGGCGTGACGGTGCTGGCGCGCATCACCGACCAGTCGAAACGAACCTTGAACCTTGCGCTGGGCCGCAAGGTCTTTGCCGTCATCAAGACGGTGAGCTTCGACAGCGCGACGACAGGGGCCGGGCTCCCGGTCGAAGCCGATGGGTGAAATATCGCTATGTTGCATTGGAATAGCGCTTTGGCGGCAGAGGGGTTAATCTCGGCATGACCGCGGAGAACAAGAGATGCCGTCGCTGAGTTTGCGCGTAAACCTAGACCCAGATGGGCGAATTGGACCCGGCAAGATCGAGCTTCTCGAGCAGATCGCGGCCTTCGGCTCGATCTCGGCCGCGGCGCGCGGCATGGAAATGTCCTACAAGCACGCCTGGGACCTTGTGGAGGACATGAACCGGGTGTTCGGCAAGCCATTGGTTGCGGCGCAGACCGGCGGCAGGAAAGGCGGCGGCGCGCAGTTGACGGCAGTCGGCCTTGCGGTTGTCAGCCGCTTCAGGGCCATAGAGCGTGCTGCCACCTCGGCGGCTGCCGTGCATATGGAAGCCCTGCAGGCGGAAATCGACGCAGGGTAGGGATTAGGCAGTAGGCAGTAGGCAGTAGGCAGTAGGCAGTGGGCAGTGATGTCCTCGAGTTGCTCGACGCGCGCGAATCGACGACTGTCGATCGCCCTACTGCCTAATCCCTACTGCCTAATTCCTATTCCTCGGGCTTGCGCAGCAGATACGTGTCCATAATCCAGCCTTGCTTGCGCCGGGCTTCCTCACGGACCCTTTCGATCTCGGCGCCAACGTCGCCGAGCCTCCCCGAGATGATGATCTGGTCCGGCGTGCCGAGATAAGCGCCCCATTGGATGAACACATCCTTGTCGGCCAGCGTATTGAAAGCGCATTTGCCGTCGAGCATGACTACCGTCGAACCGGCATTGGTCGGCAGGCCTTCCTCGGTCAGGCGGCGGCCGGTGGTGACCAGGATCGAATCGCCGATGCGGTTCAGCGCCGTCGCATGAGCTGACGCGAGCGCTTGAACGGCGGTGATACCGGGGATGACCTCCAGCTCGAAACCGACATTGCCCCTGACGCGCACACGCTCGAGGATGCGCAGCGCGCTGTCATAGAGCGAAGGGTCGCCCCAGATCAGGAAGGCGCCGTAACCGTCTTCGTCGAGCTCGTCGCGGATCAGGGTCTCGTAGATCCCGGCGATCGCCTCGTGCCAGTCGTCGACGGTCGCACGGTAGGACGATGTCGGTTCGGCCCGCACCGGCACGTCGAACTCCACCCGTCGCGACTGCGGGTTGGTGACGAAGCGGTCGCAGATCTGCCGACGCAGCTCCGCGAGATCGTTCTTTTTGGCGCCCTTGTCGGGAATGAACAGCACGTCGGCCCGGTTCAGGCCGTTGATGGCCTGTACCGTCAGATGTTCGGGATTGCCGGCGCCGATGCCGATGACGAGAAGCTTGCGCATAAGGCGCTCTCCTGCCCGATCGGGCCTCGCGTGTCCAGACGGCTCCCTTGCCCAGACTGCCGCGGAAGGGCTTTGAAACGCCGCGTGGAACCGGCTAGGCTGACGCCGGCAGTCTTGCCGAGAAGGATTCCATGTTCCGCACAATTCTCATCGCAGCCCTGATGTTCTCGGCCGCGCCGGCCTTGGCCAACGATTCCGTCGCCGAACTCGGCACCGGAGGGCTGATCCTGTCGCGCAGCGACGCTGTCGCCATGAAAAGCGAGGACCTTTTCATCTCGCCGGATAAGGTGACGGTCGACTATGTGTTCCGCAACAACACCGATAAGGATGTCGACGCCATCGTCGCCTTCCCGATGCCCGACATCGAGGGCGATCCAAACGAGATGCCGGCCATCCCGGAAGCACAGAGCGACAATTTCCTCGGCTTCGAGGTGACGATCGACGGCGTGGACTTAAAGCCGCAGCTTGAACAAAGAGCGTTTGCGCTGGGCATCGACATCTCCGCCGATCTCAAGGCGCAGAACGTGCCGCTCTATCCGTTCGGCGATGCCGCCAAGGCGGCGCTGGCGAAACTGCCGAAGGATGTCGCCGAGGACTGGGAAAACCGCGGCATCATCATCGAGGACACCGCCGATGACGGCTCGGGGATGCAAACCGCCTACGCGCCGTTCTGGCAGTTGCGGTCCACCTATTGGTGGGGCTCGACTTTTCCCGCGAACAAGGACGTCCATGTCTCGCATAGCTACAAGCCAAGCGTTGGCGGCACGTCCTCGGTCAACTTCTATTATGAGGGCAAGTTCCAGGGTCAGTACGACGCCTACAAGACCCGCTACTGCATGGACGAAGCGTTCGAGAACGCGGTGCGAAAGGCGGCCAAGGCGGACCCGGACGGCTATCCGAAATATTTCGAGAACCGGATCGCCTATATCCTGACCACCGGCGGCAATTGGGCATCAGGCAATATCGGCAATTTCAAGCTGACGATCGACAAGGGCAGCCCGAACAATCTCGTTTCCTTCTGCGGCCACAATGTCCGCAAGGTGAGCCCCACGACGTTCGAGATGACAGCCAAGGATTTTTATCCCGAGCACGACATCGATATTCTATTGCTCGAGCCCTCTGACGGCGGGAACGGCGGCTGATGGACATCGCGATTTACGTCGCCATTGCCGAAAATGGCGTGATCGGACGCGAGGGCGGCTTGCCATGGCGGCTGTCCAGCGATCTCAAGCGCTTCAAGTCCGACACGATGGGCAAGCCCATCATCATGGGCCGCAAGACCTATGAAGGCATCGGCCGGCCGCTGCCCGGCAGGCTCAACATCGTGGTGACGCGAGACAAGACCTGGCGCGCCGAGGGCATAGAGGTCGCGCATTCGCTCGACGAGGCGGTCACGCTGGCCAAGGTGCGCGGCCGCTGCATGGCGGGCGCCGAGGAGATCTGCGTCGTCGGCGGCGGCGAAATCTATGCCCAGGCGCTGCCGCTTGCCGACCGGCTCCACGTCACCCATGTGCTGGCCGAGGTCGATGGCGATGCACATTTTCCGCCGATCGATCCGGCCATCTGGCGGATCGTGCGGGCCGAGGATTTTCCGGCGGGCGAAAAGGACAGCCATGCGACGCGCTACACCGTCTACGAGCGCCGCAGCGACCATCGGTGATGAGGATAACGGGTCGCTGCCGGCTCAAAATCGGACGGCGCGGGCGGGAGACCGCGTTGAAAGCGCGGCACGGCGTCCCTATAGAAGTACGACAATACAGCGCCGCACCTGCAACCGGAGGCGCAAAAGGACGCTGTAAAACTTTGATTTGGCGCGTGATTCCTTTCCGAAAACCGATACCGGTTTTCAGGGGCATGCGTTAGGATTGCGCCGCAAGGCCGAGGGAACCGGAGCGAAAGGACTTTCATGCCCTGGAACGACAAGAGCGGCGGCGGCGGCCCGTGGGGCGGCGGCGGCAATCAGGGACCCTGGGGGCAGGGGCCGAAAGGGCCAAGCGGACCGCAAGGTTCACCCCCCGACCTCGAGGACATCATCCGCCGCGGCCAGGACAGGTTGCGGCGCGCGCTTCCGGGCGGCGGCGGCGCCAGCCCCGCAGTCTTCGGCCTGATCGCGCTGGCACTGGTCGTGCTTTGGGCCTTCAAGGCAATCTATACGGTGCAGCCCGACGAAGTTGCGGTGGAATTGCGCTTCGGCAAGCCGAAAGCAGAACTTTCGCAGCCTGGCCTGCATTTCCATTGGTGGCCGATCGAGACGGTCGAGACGGCCAAGATTTCCGAACAGCTGGTCAGCATCGGTGGCGGATCGAGCAGCGGCTCCGGGCTGATGCTCTCCGGCGACCAGAACATCGTCAATGTGCAGTTCTCGGTCGCTTATCAGGTCTCCGACCCCAGGGCCTATCTGTTCGACGTGTCCGATCCCGACGGCATGCTGACGCAAGTGGCCGAAAGCGCCATGCGCGAGGCCGTCGGCCGGCGGCCGGCACAGGACATCTTCCGCGACGATCGCCAGGGTATTGCTGCCTCGGTGCGCGAAATCATCCAGACGACGCTCGATGGCTATAAGGCCGGGCTGCAGGTCAACGCGATCTCGATCGAGGACGCGGCGCCTCCGCGCGAAGTGGCCGATGCCTTCGACGAGGTGCAGCGGGCCGAGCAGGACGAAGACAAGTTCGTCGAGCAGGCCAACCAATATTCCAATCAGAAACTCGGCCAGGCGCGCGGCGCGGCGGCGCAGATCCGCGAGGACGCCGCCGCCTATAAGAACCGCGTCGTGCAGGAGGCCGAAGGTGAGGCGCAGCGCTTCATCTCCGTCTACGACGAATATGCCAAGGCGCCCGATGTGACGCGCAAACGCCTTTATCTGGAAACGATGGAGAAGATCCTGAAGGACTCGAACAAGGTCGTCGTCGAGCAGGGCAACGGGCAAGGCGTGCTGCCCTATCTGCCGCTGCCGGCACTGCAGCCGAAGGCGCCGACGGCGTCGGCCCCCCTGGGCGGCACGACGGGAGGTAACCAGTGATGGCCAACCGTCTTCCCATCATCGCCGTCATCGCGGCTGTGCTTCTTTTCCTGCTCTATTCGTCAGTGTTCGTGGTCAGCGCGGGCCAGCAGGCGATCGTGCTGAGGTTCGGCGAGATCATCGACGTCAAGAGCGAGCCCGGCGTCTACTTCAAGGCGCCGTTCGCCTTCTTCGACGCCGACAGCGTGCAGATGGTCGAGAAGCGCGTGATGCGTTTCGATCTCGACAACATTCGCGTCCAGGTGTCCGGCGGCAAGTTCTACGAGGTCGACGCCTTCATCGCCTACCGCATTTCGGATCCGCGCACCTTCCGCGCCGCGGTGTCGGGGCAGGTGGAACTGGCCGAAGCCCGCCTGAAGACCCGCCTCGACGCGGCGCTGCGGCGAGTCTACGGCTTGCGCGACTTCGAAGCGGCGCTTTCCGAGGAGCGCGCCGTCATGATGCGCGAGGTGCGCGATCAGTTGCGCCCGGACGCCACGTCGCTCGGCCTCGACATCGAGGATGTGCGCATTCGCCGGACCGATCTGACGGCCGAAGTCTCGCAGCAGACCTACGACCGCATGAAGGCCGAACGCCTCGCAGAGGCGGAGCGGCTTCGCGCACGCGGCAACGAGGCGGCGCAGCGCATCAAGGCAAGGGCCGATCGCGAGGTCGTCGAGATCGTCGCCGAGGCGCAGAAGGAATCCGAAATCCTGCGCGGTGAGGGCGAGGCGCAACGCAGTGCCACCTTCGCGGAAGCCTACCAGCGCGATCCGGCCTTCTTCGACTTCTATCGCTCGATGAACGCTTACGGCACGGCGTTGGACAACACCGGGACCACCATGGTGCTGTCGCCCAACTCCGAGTTCTTCCGCTTCTTCCGCGATCCGGAAAGCAAGCCTGTCCCTGGACCGGGGGCAGCAGCACCGCAACCGGGACCGGCGCAGCCTGCGGCGCCGGCGACGCAGCCCAGCACCGCCCAGTAGCGGCGGTGCAGGATTTTCTTGCGGCAGTCGGCCTGGTTCTCGTCATCGAGGGCCTGGTCTATGGAGGCTTTCCGGGCCTGGCCCGGAAGCTCGCCGCGGAGGTGCTGTCGATGCCGGAGAGCGCGCTGCGATTTGGCGGGCTGGCCGCGATCGCAGTCGGCGTCGGCATCGTCTGGCTGGTGCGCGGCTAATGAAAATTCCTTAGAGCCGGATGACCTTCAGGTCGAACCCACCTGGAATCCGAATCCGTTTCCAGATCAAAGAAATAGGGCATGAGGTCATCCGAAAACCGCTTCACACTTTTCGGCAGCGCCCTGGTGCCGCGGCGATTGACGATTTATCGTTCGCCGATAGCTATAGCCGCAAACGTGCCTTATTTCTTGCCAACATGAACCGGACAGGCGTCTTTGCGGAAGCGCTGTTCCCTTTCAGAAACACCGGGAGGCCACGATGATATCCGACACCCTGTTGCGCGCGGCGCGGCGTACGCTTTTCGCCGGCGCCACCGCATTCGTCGTCGGCATTGTTGCCGTCCCGTCTTTCGTGGCCCCCACGATCGCTGCAGACGGGCCGCCTTCGGTCGCTGATCTCGCCGAGCATCTGCTCGGGGCGGTGGTCAACATCTCGACCTCGCAGACGGTCAAAGGCACGGAAGGTCCGGGCGCGGTGCCGATGCCGCAGCTTCCCGAAGGCTCGCCCTTCCAGGATTTCTTCGACGACTTCTTCAAGAACCGTGGCGGTGACAAAGGCGGCGGGCAGAAGGTGCAGTCGCTGGGTTCCGGCTTCGTCATCGACGCCGAGCAGGGCATCGTGGTGACCAACAACCACGTCATCGCCGATGCCGACGACATCGAAGTGAATTTCTCAGACGGCGTGACGCTGAAGGCGACGCTTGTCGGCACCGACACCAAGACCGACGTCGCGGTGCTGAAGGTCGATCCCAAGGGCCACAAGCTGACGGCGGTGAAGTTCGGCGATTCCACCAAGATGCGCGTCGGCGACTGGGTGATGGCGATCGGCAATCCGTTCGGCCTCGGAGGCACGGTGACGGTCGGCATCATCTCGGCGCGCAACCGCGACATCAATTCCGGCCCCTATGACGACTTCATCCAGACGGACGCCGCCATCAATCGCGGCAATTCCGGCGGCCCGCTGTTCAACAGCATCGGCGAGGTCATCGGCATCAACACGGCGATCATATCGCCGTCGGGCGGCTCTATCGGCATCGGCTTCTCGATCCCATCGCAGCTTGCCGCGGGCGTGGTCGACCAGCTTCGCCAGTTTGGCGAGACGCGGCGCGGCTGGCTTGGCGTGCGCATCCAGCCGGTGACCGACGACATCGCCGAAAGCCTCGGCATGGCAACCGCCAAGGGGGCGCTGGTGGCCGGCGTCATCAAGGGCGGTCCGGTCGACAACGGTTCGGTTCAGGCCGGCGACGTCATCATCAAATTCGACGGCAAGGACATCCACGAGATGCGCGACTTGCCGCGCGTCGTCGCTGAAAGCCCTGTCGGCAAGGCGGTGGACGTGGTGATCGTGCGCAAGGGCGTCGAGCAGACGGTCAAGGTGACGCTCGGCCGGCTCGAGGACGGCGAGAAGCTGGCCAGTGGCGAGAAAGGCAATACCGATCAGGACAATGGCGACAAGGCGGCTCCGGTGTCCACGGCTTCGGTGCTCGGCATGACGATCGGCGAGCTCAACGAGCAGACGCGGCAGAAATTCAGCATCGCGGCCGATGTCTCAGGCGTCGTCATCACCGACGTTGCCAAGGATTCGGCCGCCGCCGAGCGCGGCATTCAGCCCGGCGAGGTGATCACCGAGATTGCACAGGAATCGGTCGGCACGCCGAAGGATGTCATGGACCGGATCGGCGCGCTTAAGGACCAGGGCCGCAAGAACGCGTTGCTGATGCTGGCCTCGAAGTCCGGCGAATTGCGCTTCGTGACGATCCGCATGGATTAGCATTCACCGATCCATTGCATGTTGAAACATCCCATAGGATGTACTATTTTGACTTGTGAAGCGGATCGTCCTTGACACCAACGTTCTGACGGCAGGACTGCGAAGCAGGAATGGTGCCTCCTTCGCGATCTTGCGGTTGGTCGCTGCAAGGCAGCTTCGTCCCTTGGTAACGACAGCGTTGTTTCTCGAGTACGAAGCAGTGCTGGCGCGGCCGGAGCAGATGGCCGTTCATGGCATGGCTGCCGTTGAACTGGATCGGTTGCTAGCCGGTTTCGCTGCCTTAGCGGAGCCTGTTGAACCCCACTTCCTCTGGCGCCCGCAATTGGCTGACCCTAAGGACGAAATGGTATTGGAGGCCGCCGTCAATGGTAGAGCGGATGCGTTGGTCACACACAACCGCCGAGATTTCTCGGTTGCAGTTGGTCGCTTCAACGTCCTTGTCGCAACCCCGGCTCAGTTGTTGGAAGGATTTCGAACATGAGCAAAGCAACTTATCCGCTGAAGCTGCCCCATTCGGTTAAGGAAGCGGCAGCGCGCCTGGCAAAGGCGGACGGTGTGTCACTCAATCAATGGATCGCCTCCGCGGTCGCACAAAAGATCGGTGCTGTGGAGACCGCTGCAGATTTCTTGCGCCAACGGGCCGGCAATGCGTCTGGGCAGGATTTCGCGAGCCTTCTTGATCGAGTCCCAGACGATTCACCGCAGCCTGGCGATGAACGGCCCTCAAGAGAACATTGATCAGCACCGCCTCTTTTGCCAGCCGTTCCGCGACAGCCGGTAGAGGACATGCCGCTTCAAATGAGGATGGCTGTCCGGCACGGCAGGGTGATCGAAGTCCGCAGTTGGATCGGCGCGCATGCCGAGCCGCTTCATGACGGCGAGGGAGCGGTGGTTCTCAGCGACGGCGAAAGAGACGATTTCGTCCACCCTCAGCGTTTCGAAGCCATAGGCCAGCCAGGCCTCGGCAGCCTCAGTCACATAACCCTTGCCCCAGAATTCGGGCGCCAGCCGCCAACCGATCTCGATGATGCCGTCCGGCAGGACGTCCACATCCTCTGTTCCGGTTATCCCGACAAAGCCGATGCACTGGCCCGTGGCGGCAATCTCGGCCGCGGCGAAACCATAGCCATCCCGATCGATCCAGGCGCGGACCTCGTCCATCTTGGCATCCGCCGCGGCGCGGTCGCGGCGGAACGGGAAAAACTCCATCACACGCTCATCGGAGTTGATGCGATGGAAGAGTTCGCGGTCGCGTTCTTCCCAGTTGCGCAGGATGAGGCGCTCGGTGCGAATGGGCTTCACTGTACGAACTCGTCCTGGCGATAGCCCTGGAGGTAGAGCAGCGCGGTGAGGTCGCCGTGATCGATGCGGATTCTTGCCTGCTCGGCCACGGCCGGCTTTGCGTGCAGTGCCACTCCAGTGCCGGCGAGCCGGATCATGTCGAGATCGTTGGCGCCATCGCCCACCGCGACGGCATCCTGCGTCGTCAAACCGAGCCTTGCCGCAATGTCGAGCAGCGCCTCGGCCTTGGCGGCGCGGCCGAGGATCGGCTCCGCCACCGTGCCCACGAACCTGCCGCCGTCCTCGATCAGCCGGTTGGCGCGGTTTTCCTGGAAGCCCAGCATTGCCGCGATGCGGCTGGTGAAGACATCGAAGCCGCCGGAGATCAGAGCCGTCCAGGCGCCGTTGGCGCGCATCGTTTGCACAAGCGCGCGAGCGCCGTCGGCGAGCGTAAGCCGGTTCGCGATGATGCGGTCGACCACCATGGTGTCGAGGCCTTTCAGCAATGCGACGCGCTCGCGCAAGGCGGGTTCGAAGGCGATCTCGCCGTTCATCGATCGCGCGGTGATTGCCGCGACATGCTCCTTGACGCCGATCTCATCGGCGAGCTCGTCGATGCATTCCTGGTCGATCATGGTCGAATCCATATCGGCAAGCAGGATCTTCTTCCTCCTGCCTTCGGCCGGCTGGACGATGACGTCGATCGGCTCGGAGGCGAGCGCGGCGCGCAGGTTGGCCGTCATTTCACCGATCTCCGGCACCTCCGGCAAAGCGAGATCGCAGGCAACGCCTTCAGCCAGCCAGCGAACGGCGCTTGCGCCGGCCGCCCGCGAAGCCATATTCGCAAGCGGGACCGACACGGCGCGGTCTTCGGGACGGGACACAAGCGTGGCAATCAGCGGCATCGAAAATTCCGGCAAGCAGGCAGACGAGGGTCGCGTGAAGAACGCGATCCTGATAGCGGGACCGACCGCCAGCGGCAAGTCGGCACTGGCGCTCGATCTTGCCGAACGCAACAGTGGCGTTATCGTCAATGCCGATTCCATGCAGGTCTACTCGGTGCTCGACGTGCTCACGGCACGGCCAAGCACCACCGAAATGGCGCGCGTGCCGCATTTGCTCTACGGCCATGTGCATCCCTCGAGCGCCTATTCCACCGGGGCCTGGCTGCGCGATGTGAGCAAACTGATCGCAGACGGTGTCCTGTCGGGGCAGCCGGTCATTTTCGCGGGCGGTACCGGCCTCTATTTTCGCGGGCTTTGCGAGGGTATCTCGGACATGCCCGACATTCCGCCGTCGGTGCGCGAGCGCTGGCGCTCCAAGCTCAAGGAACAGGGCGCCGAGCAACTGCATCGGGTCCTGATGCGTGAGGACCCCGCGGTCGCCACGCAACTCAAACCGACCGACAGCCAGCGCATCGTGCGGGCGCTCGAAGTGCTCGACGCATCGGGACGATCGATCCTGGAATGGCAAGCGGGGCGTGGTCAACCGCTGATCGACCGCGACAGCGCGCGCCTCCTGATGATCGAGCCGGATCGCGCCGAACTGGTTGCGCGCATCGACGCGCGCTTCGACCAGATGCTCGACAAAGGTGCGCTCGATGAGGTCCGGCAGTTGATGGCGCTCGATCTCGATCCGGACCTGCCGGCGATGAAGGCGATCGGCGTTCGCGAATTGCAAGCTGCGATGGCCGGACACATAAGCTATCCGGAAGCGATCGAGCGCGCCAAGATCGCGACGCGCCAATATGCCAAGCGCCAGATGACCTGGTTCAGGCATCAACTGGGCGCGGAATGGCAGCGGCTTCGCGCTGGCGACGGGCCAATCCGGGATTGACCAACTCGCGATCTCAATCGGGACCTGAAGGGCGATTGAGCCTGCACAGAATTGCTCAGGTTAACGATCCGTAAGGCCACGCGATGCCATAACGTCACGGGGTTTGTTCCCGCGGGGAATTGATGCGTTTCCACAAGGCGGAATCCGCATTCTTTGTCTTTATTTTCGTGATCCTGGCCGCCGGCCTGGTGACCTTCCACGCCTATGGCCAGTTGCAGGACATTGCGACCGATCTCGATACCGCGTCGCGTCTCGAACGCATCATCTATCTCAACAGGCTGCTGTTCGTGACCGGGGCGTTGCTGGGGGCGGCTCTGTTCTTTGGCATCTTCTTCATCTACCCGCTGATCCGCGGCCAGGTGCGGGAGGAGGGCAAGCTGCGCGCCATGACGGTCTCGCTGAGCGCCCGTTCGCTGACGCTTGAGCAGGCGGCACTCACCGATGCCCTGACCGGCATGCAGAACCGCCGCTATTTCGACGATGCGCTGCGGGAATATCTCGAGGAGTTCGGCCGCATCAACAGACCGGTCGGACTGATGATCCTCGACCTCGATCATTTCAAGCAGGTCAACGATACCCATGGGCACGATGTCGGCGACGAGGTGCTGCGGACTGTCGCGCAATGCGTGCGGGGCATGACCCGCTACCACGACGTGGTGGCGCGGCTGGGCGGCGAGGAGTTTGCCGTGGTCACGCCGAACATGGATTCAGAGTTGCTCGCGCGCTTCGCCGAGCGCATCCGTAAGGCGATCGCGAACCTGACGATCGTCTCGGGCAATGTGCGGCTGAAGGTCACCACCAGCGTCGGCCTTGCCGTCTGGGATCGCAAGGAGAGCGCCGAGGATTTCTACCGCCGCGCCGACCGCCATCTCTATGAGGCGAAGAAGCAGGGCCGCAACCGCGTCTGCGCCTGAAATTCCGCCACTGAATTCGTGAGGCTGGCCGTATGCCACCGTTGCCTGCCCTTCCGGTGCTCACGGACTTATGTCCGCTCCGCTCCGGTTCTCGCAAACGGTGCCATCCGCCTCAGCCTGTCGAATTCCCTTGCGGAATTTGTCTGCATCTCGTCCGTCCTTTTCAGGGACATCATAAGATGCAGGCTTAGTCGTTCTGTTGGCGCATGCCGAAGGTCGAGGGCCTAAGGCCGTAGCGCAGGTCGAAGTCCTCGTCGGGTGGAGGACGCGGCGCAGCCGGCTTGCGGTAGTCGGGGTCGCCGGCCTGGCGGCCGGTATCGACCGCCTCGGCGAAGGCCATGGACTGCTGCGGTTTCGGGACGTTGCGCAACCGCTCGACGATTGCGGCGAGATCGACGTCGTCGCCGGCTTCGGCGGGCTGCGTCTGCTCGCGCTTGGCTGTTCCCGGAATGAATTCCGGGGCCAGCTTCTCGAATTTGAGCCGCATGGTCGTGGCCACGCCTTCGCCGAAGGCGATGGCCTCGCGCTGGCCCATCGAAGACAGGAAGGCGAGGGTCGAAGCCGAGGAATCGGCGATCGCCGAGCGGATGATCGCCTGGTCCTGCTCATTGGCGAGCCGCATGGCGAAGAAAGTCGAGCACTGCGAGAGAATTGTCGGATCGAGCTCGCCCGGGCGCTGGGTGACGACGCCGAGGTAACAGCCATATTTGCGGCCTTCCTTGGCGATGCGCGACAAAGCGTGCCTGGTCGGTGCGAAGCCGAGGCGCGGATCGGCCGGCATGTAGCGGTGCGCTTCCTCGCAAAGCAACAGCAGCCGCAGCCGGCCCTCGCTCCAGAGCGCAAGGTCGAAGGCCAGGCGGGCGAGCACGGAGCAGACGGAATTGACAACCTCGGACGGCATGCCCGCCATCTCGAAGCACGTCACCGGACGGCCGTGGTTGGGCACCCGGAAGATGTTGCCGATCGTCTCGTGGATGGTGTCCTCGATCAGCCGCGAGTTGAACATGAAGCGGTAGCGCGGGTCGGCCGCTGCCGATTCGATGCGCGTGCGCAGCGACTTCAAGGTCGGTCGGTCGTTCTTGCTTTCCAGCATGCCCATGCGCTCGTCGATCTGCTTGAGCAGGTCGGCGACGCGGTAGGGAACCGGCGTGTCCGCTGTCAGCGCATCGCTGCCGCGCCTCACATAAGCGCCCGAGCTCGGATTGCGATAGAGGTTCTTGGCGGCCGGAATCAGGTCGCGCAGGACGTCCACTTCCTCCGGCACCGTCTCGCGCCCGCGAAACAGCACCTCGGCGAATTCTTCGAGCCTGAACATCCAGAACGGCAGGTCGAGCGTCTTGGAATCGACCTTCACACAATATTCGGGGAGCGAGGCGGCAAACTCGTTGTGCGGATCCAGGATCAGCACGCGCAGGTCTGGCCGCGCCTCGATCGATTTGCGCAGGAGCAGCGAGACAGCGGTGGATTTGCCGACGCCGGTCGTGCCGACGATGGCGAAATGGCGCGCCAGCGTGTCGTCGATGGCGATATTGGCGTCGATCGCCTCATCCTGCGACAGCGAGCCGATGGTGACCGAATGGCGTCCGGCGAGATCGTAGACCGCCTGCAGGTCGCGGCTCCTGATGCGGTGGGCGATGGCGCCGATATGCGGATAGGTGGTGATACCGCGGTCGAAGACCGGCTTGCCACCCGGTTCACTGGCGTCTCGCACCTCACCGATCAATTCGATGCTGACCTCGATCGCGTTCTGGCCCTCGCTGCTCCACGCGCGATCCGACTTGCCGATCGCGTAGACCAGGCCGACCGTACGGGTCGAGCCGAGATTGATCGATATCATCTTGCCGACCGTCCACTGACCGGTGACGGTGCCTTCGGAATCCTCGGCATAGGCACTGATCGTCGCTCGCGCGCCGTCGCACTGGACGACATTGCCCAGGATGCGCTTGTCGTTCTGCTGAGTGTTGCGGCGCTCCTGCGAGGTCGGTTCCCCAACGGAGGCTTCGCGTTCGACAAACATCGGTGACTCTGATCCCATTCCCCTGAAGGTCGACCCTATCGGGTTGGAGTTAAAGTCGGGTGAGGTCGAATGGTGTAAGGCCTGTTAAGCCAGTCGCGAAAATTCGATCGAACAGGCTCTTTCGCGGCAGTGCGATTTTTAGGCCTTGGCGAGGCGCGAAAGCAGCCAGCGGCGAAAATCCTGCTCAGCGCCGGTGAGACGGGATGACAAGGGCCATGTCAGGAAGTGACCCGATGGACTCGAGAGCTCGAAATCCGAAAGGCTGACAAGGGTCTTCTCCTTGAGGGCAGCGTCGATCAGAGGCCGTGAGCCAAGCAGCGCTCCGGCGCCTGCCTTGGCCGCTTCCATTGCCGCGACGAAACTATCGAAGCGATGCGAGCGCCGGGGATGTCCGACAAGGCCCGCGGCTGCGAACCATTCCGCCCACATCTCGCGAGCGCCAGCGACCAGAAGCAGGGGCAGCGACAGCCAATCATTGTTTCCACCAAGGTCTGGGGCGGCGACCGGGACAAGCCGTTCGACGGTCAGCCGGGCCGCCTCGCGCCCGGGAAAAGACCCATTGCCGAAGCGGATGTCGAGCACCGAGCCTGGCTGGTCGTAGTCGGTTGGTCGGTGGATGGTCACCAGATCGAGCCTGACAAGCGGCAGCGCCTTCGCGAGATCGGGAAGAGCCGGGACCAGCATCAAGAGGGCGAAGGAAATAGGATTACGGACGGTGACGGTCTGCACGGCGCGCGGCTCGAACAGTTCGTACGTGCTGTTGCCGATGGTCGCGAATGCCGCCTGGATGTGCGGGAGATAGGCGGCGCCCTCAGGTGACAGAGCCACGCCGCGCGCCAAGCGTGCGAACAGTCGCGTCTTCAAACGCCCTTCCAGAAGACGGATGTGCTGGCTGACAGCGGCTTGCGTCAGACCAAGTTCGGCGGCCGCGGCGGTGAAGTTCGACAGGCGCGCGGCCGCCTCGAAGCTGCGCAGCCAGTCAAGTGGAGGCATTCTATCGAAAGCTGGTGCAGCCATCAGAAATACGGAGTCATAGGCCACAAAACGATAATTTGAGTTATGACTCTGTCGGCGCCAGCATGCAAGCAATCACGCGCAACGGCGGGTTAGGGATTGGAGGTTCCGGACATGCTGACGACAGCAACCCTTGGCGACGGAGGGCGAACGATCGAACTTGCCTGGAAGGACGGAAAACGCAGCCGCTTCCACGCCATGTGGCTGCGCGACAATGCGCTCGACGGCAAGACGCGCAGCACCGGCAACGGCCAGCGGCTGATCACCATTCTCGACATTCCGGCAGAGACCCGCATCGGCGAAGCGTCGATGAAAGGCGAGGCGCTCGAGGTCACGTTTTTGCCGGAAGGCAAGACGGTCAGCTACCCCGCAAGCTGGCTTCGCGCGCATGCCTATGATCGTTGCGAGGATCGCCAGCCAGGCTGGACCGAAGACGCGATAAAGCGCTGGACCTCGGCCTCGATGCAAAATTCCATCACGCGCGCCTCTTACGCGGAGGTCAGCCGCGACAGCAACGCGCTGCGGCAATGGCTGGCGGCAGTGCGGACCTACGGCTTCGCCGTCATCGACGGCCTGCCGGCGGAATCCGGTGCGCTGTGCAAGGTGGCCGACCTCTTCGGCTATATCCGCGAAACCAATTACGGGCGCTGGTTCGAGGTGCGTGCCGAGGTCAACCCGAACAATCTCGCCTACACCAATCTCGGTCTGCAGGCGCATACCGACAATCCCTACCGCGATCCGGTGCCGACGCTGCAGATACTGGCTTGCATCGAGAACACGGTCGAGGGCGGCGAATCCAGCGTCGTCGACGGATTTGCAGTGGCGGCCGCGCTGCAGGCCGAAGATCGCGAGGGTTTTCGCCTGCTGTCCTCCTATCCGGCACGCTTCGAATATGCAGGCTCGTCGGGAGTGCGGCTCCAGTCCAAACGACCGATGATCGAGCTCGGGCCCGATGGCGAGCTCATCTGCATCCGCTTCAACAACCGCTCGCTGGCACCGGCGATCGACGTGCCATTCGCCGACATGGAGCACTACTATGCCGCCTACCGCCGGTTCGCCGAGCTGATCGAGGATCCGGCCTTCGAGGTGACCTTCAAGCTGGAGGCGGGCCAGTCCTTCATCGTCGACAACACCCGCGTCATGCATGCGCGCAAGGCGTTTTCGGGCAGCGGGAGACGCTGGCTGCAGGGTTGCTACGCCGACAAGGACGGGCTGCTGTCCACCCTGGCGGCGATCGAGCACAACTTCAGCGAGGCAGCCGAATGAACCCGAACGAGCTGAACGCCGGCAACATCGTCGAATTCATCGCCGACATCTTCGAGCGCCGCGGGGCGGAATCCTATCTCGGCGAACCCGTCACCATGTCGGAGCACATGCTGCAGGGCGCTTGGCTTGCCGAGCAGGACGGCGCGCCGGAGGAACTGGTCGCGGCGGCGCTGCTCCATGACATCGGCCACTACACCAGCGAGTTCGGCACCTACTCGCCGGACGACGTCGAGGACAAGCATCACGACGAGGCGGGCGGCGAGGTGCTGGCGCCGTTCTTCCCGCCGGTCATCGTCGAATGCGTCAGGCTGCATGTCTCGGCCAAACGCTATCTCTGCGCCACCGATCCGACCTATTTCGGCAAGCTGTCGCCGGCCTCGGTCCATACGCTGTCGCTGCAAGGCGGGCCGATGAGCCCCGAGGAGGTGGCCGAATTCCGCCGCAACCCGTTCCATGAGGAAGCGGTGCGCGTGCGCATCTGGGACGAAGGCGGCAAGGTAGCCGGCATGAAGACGCGAGCCTTTCGCGACTACGTGCCGCTGCTGGAACGGGTGGTGCGAAAATTCGCGAAGGAAATGACGGCCTAATGTCCCGAAGGAAGGCTGGGTGCGTCCACGCGATGTGTCAACTTTGGCCGTTGACAGCGGCGCGCCACCGCCCTTATTGTCCGCGCCCATGAAAACGGCACTCATTCTCGTAGGCAGGCGCGTGGGCAAGGCGGTGTAACCGCCGGGCGAAAACCTCCCATGCGCATCACACAGGCTCCCCCGGGGGGCCTTTTTTATTGCCTGAAACACGACTAAACGACCAGCAATCGCCAGACAGCGAACAGTACGGGACCAGACCGATGAGCAACGAACGGAACGAACGGCGTGAGATGACCGGCGCCGAAATGGTGGTGCAGGCGCTGAAGGACAACGGCGTCAAGCACGTCTTCGGCTATCCGGGCGGCGCAGTGCTTCCGATCTATGACGAGATCTTCCAGCAGGACGAGGTCGAGCACATTCTGGTCAGGCACGAGCAGGGCGCCGGCCATGCCGCGGAAGGTTATGCCCGTTCGACCGGCAAGGCCGGCGTTCTCCTCGTGACCTCCGGCCCCGGCGCCACCAATGCGGTGACGCCGCTGCAGGACGCGCTGATGGATTCCATCCCGCTGGTCTGCCTGACCGGACAGGTGCCGACTTCGCTGATCGGGTCCGACGCCTTCCAGGAGTGCGATACGGTCGGGATCACGCGACCATGCACGAAGCACAATTGGCTGGTGAAGGACGTCAACGAGCTCGCCGCCACCATCCATGAAGCATTCCATGTCGCGACCACCGGGCGTCCGGGCCCGGTCGTGGTCGACATCCCGAAGGACGTGCAGTTTGCCAAAGGCGTCTACGTGCCGCCGCGGACTGCGCCCCGCACCAGCTATCAGCCGAAAATCCAGGGCGATCTCGAGAAGGTCAAGGCCGCCGTCGAACTGATGGCGAGCGCAAAGAACCCGATCATCTATTCGGGAGGCGGCGTCATCAACTCAGGCCCGGAAGCCAGCCACCTGCTGCGCGAACTGGTCGACCTCACCGGTTTCCCGATCACCTCGACGCTGATGGGGCTTGGCGCCTATCCGGCCTCGGGCAAGAACTGGATCGGCATGCTCGGCATGCACGGCACCTACGAAGCCAACATGGCCATGCACGACTGCGATGTGATGATCTGCATCGGGGCGCGCTTCGACGACCGCATCACCGGCCGGCTCACCGCGTTCTCGCCGAACTCGAAGAAGATCCATATCGACATCGACCCGTCCTCGATCAACAAGAACGTCCATGCCGACGTGCCGATCCTGGGCGATGTCGGCCGCGTGCTGGAGGATTTGGTGCGGCTGTGGCGGGCGAGCGCCAAGGCCGACAAGAAGGCGCTCTACCCATGGTGGGAGCAGATCGCGAAATGGCGCGCGCGGGATTCGCTCGCCTTCAAGATGAACAACGACGTCATCATGCCGCAATATGCGATCCAGCGGCTCTACGCGCTGACCAAGGATCGCGACACCTACATCACCACCGAAGTCGGCCAGCATCAGATGTGGGCGGCACAGCACTATCATTTCGAAAAGCCGAACCGCTGGATGACCTCGGGCGGCCTTGGCACGATGGGCTATGGCTTGCCGGCAGCGCTCGGCGTGCAGATCGCGCATCCCGACGCACTGGTCATCGACATCGCCGGCGACGCATCGGTGCAGATGACGATGCAGGAGATGAGCTGTGCGGTGCAGTATGAGGCGCCGATCAAGATCTTCATCCTCAACAATCAATACATGGGCATGGTGCGGCAGTGGCAGCAGCTGCTGCACGGCAACCGGCTGTCGCATTCCTATACCGAGGCGATGCCGGATTTCGTCAAGCTGGCGGAAGCCTATGGCGCGCATGGCATACGGTGCGACAAGCCAGATGAACTGGACGATGCGATCAAGGAAATGATCTCGGTGAAGAAGCCGGTGCTGTTCGACTGCCGCGTCGCGACGCTCGCCAACTGCTTCCCCATGATCCCGTCGGGCAAGGCGCATAATGAAATGCTCCTGCCGGACGAGGCGACCGACGAGGCGGTGGCCAACGCCATCGACGCCAAGGGCAGGGAATTGGTGTAGGCAAAGGTCGGAACCCGCGGCTGGGGAGCCGTTTGTAAACAGAGCTTTAGATCAAGAGTTTGAAATCGAGATTCACGTCATGAACGCACAGCTGCAACCGACCGGCTCGGCCTATTTCATCGCCAAGGAAACCGAAAAGCCGGAAAACCACACGCTTTCCGTGCTGGTCGACAACGAACCGGGCGTGCTTGCCCGCGTCATCGGCCTGTTCTCGGGGCGCGGCTACAACATCGAAAGCCTGACCGTCTCTGAGACCGAGCACGAGAAGCACCTGTCGCGCATCACCATCGTGACGCGCGGCACGCCGCATGTGCTGGAGCAGATCAAGCATCAGCTGGAGCGCATCGTGCCGGTGCACGGCGTGGTCGACCTCACCGTTCGCGCGCACGAACTCGGCCAGGAGCGGCCGCTGGAGCGGGAATTGGCGCTGGTCAAGGTCGCCAGCACCGGCGAGGCGCGCGTCGAGGCGCTCAGGCTGGCGGATGCGTTCCGCGCCAGCGTCATCGACGCCAACGTCGAGCATTTCATCTTCGAGATCACCGGCAAGGGCTCCAAGCTCGATCAGTTCATCGCCATCATGAAGCCGCTGGGACTGGTCGAGATCTGCCGCACCGGCGTCGCAGCGATGAACCGCGGCCCGCAGGGCATGTGATAGCGGCCATCGCCGCTCGGCCTCTTTTGCTCCTCTCTGGACCGGCACTCGCCCGGTGGTGGCCTTTGCGCGTCCCGCAAGAAAGGTCAATAAGGCTGACATATCTGGGAGGATATGATGTCACTTAGCGCATTCCTTGCCCTGCTGGTCTATGCCTTTGTGACATCAATCACACCGGGGCCGAACAACCTCATGTTGCTGGCATCAGGAGTCAATTTCGGCCTCGTCAGGACGGTTCCACACATGCTGGGCATCAGCATCGGCTTTCTGTTGCTGCTGCTGGCAGTGGGCTTCGGACTCGGTGCGGTGCTGACTGCGTTTCCGGCGCTGCACACCGCGCTCAAGGTCGCTGGCGCCGCTTACCTGCTTTACCTGGCCTGGAAGATCGCCTGGTCGCGCTCCTTGGACGGCAGTGGCGGGGCGAATTCGCGCCCCATGCGCTTCATCGATGCCGCCGCCTTCCAGTGGGTCAACCCCAAGGCATGGGTGATGGCCGTTACGGCCATGGCCGTCTATACCAACCCCGATCACCCGTTCGTCTCCGTGGTGCTGATCTCGGCCGCTTTCGCCATCGTCAACTTCCCCAGCGTTTCCGTCTGGGCAGGCTTCGGCACGGCGCTGCGCGGGTTCCTGTCGGATCCGACGCGGCTGAAATGGTTCAACATCGCCATGGGCTTACTGCTCGCGGCGACGCTGTGGCCAATGCTTCGCTAGTGCGTCGATATTCAGGTGGGGCGGGCCTGCAAATGGTGGTTCCTGCGCTTCCCTTCAGCCGCCGCGGGCCGGGCCTTATCGCCTTGATCCAGGCTGCACAACAATTGTGCACTGCACATTAAATCTTCGTAATGCCGCGCTTTGGCCCTTTTCCGCCAAAGCCGTGTCCTATCTATTCGGCGAAATTCGCGGGAAAATGGCCGCGGAACGAGCTGAAATATGACACCGGATTCAGCGTGTCGGGTGAGAGGGCTTGTTGTCGATGCGCGGAAAAATTGCCTTTGCAGTGGTTGCGGTGGCCTGCCTTGCGGGAGCCGGTCTGTATCTTTCGCCCACGGCGCGGGACAAAGCCCAGCACTTGATCTCAGGCCAACCGGCCGCCGCGACGGACAAGCCGGCCAAGGTGTCCGAGAAGGCCGGCGGAAACGGCGCGCGCTCCGCGTCGATCGTTGCCGCCACGGCTACGACGGCGGACTTCCCCATCCGCCGCTACGCGATCGGTTTTGTCTCGTCGCCCGCCGTGGTCAACATAAATGCCCGTGTCTCCAGCCAGATCATGTCGATTGCGGTCAAGGACGGCCAGATGGTCAAGGCCGGCGATCTTCTATTCTCGCTCGACGACCGCGCGTTGAAGGCGCAACTGGCCAAAGACCAGGCGGCGCTGGTCAAGGACCAGGCAATGCTGGTCAGCGCTACGGCGGATCTGCAGCGCGCCAAGGACCTCGTCGCCAAGCAGGCCGGTACGCAGCAGACCTACGATCAGGCATTGGCGGCGCAAAAGGCCGCGGCCGCGACGATCGATGCCGACAAGGCGACGATCGATTCGGACACCGTGCAGTTGGGCTATGCGACGATCTCGGCACCGATTTCGGGCAGGCTCGGCGCCGTCAACGTCTCCGTCGGCGACCTCGTCACCACCAGCAACGGCAACAGCACGGCAACGCCGCTCGTCACCATCACGCAAATGGACCCGCTGCAGGTGAACTTCACCCTGCCCGAAAGCAATCTTGCGTTGTTGCACAAGGCGCTCGCTCACCCGCAGGAGGGCGGCGTGACGCTGACCAAGGACGGCGATCCGACGCCGATCGGCAAGGGCACGCTCGATTTCGTCGATTCCAGCGTCGACACCGCTTCCGGCACCATCGCGACCAGGGCCAGCATTCCCAATCCCGGCCTTTCGTTGTGGCCGGGCCAGTATGTCAATGTCGTGCTCGACGCCGGCACGATGCCGCAAATGACGTCGGTTCCGACGGTCGCGGTGCAGCCCAGCCAGAAGGGGCCGTTCGTCTATGTGGTCAAGCCGGACAACACGGTCGAGATGCGGCCGGTCCAGGTGGCGCTGACGGAAGGTCAAAACAGCGCCATCAGCCAGGGGCTGAAGAACGGTGAAAGGGTCGTCGTCGAGGGCCAAACAAGGTTGAAGGACGGCGCCGCCGTGCATGAGGGCAAAGCGGCGAGCAACGATACCGGCCAGGCCGCTCCCAAGCTCGCGGAAGCCGACAAGGGCGGCGAGGCGCGGCCATGATCTCCGAATTCTGTATTCGCAGGCCCGTCGCCACCCTGCTGATGTCCTTCGCGCTCGTGCTGGGCGGCATCTTCGCCTACAAGTTCCTGCCGGTGGCTGCGCTGCCGAGCGCCGAGTTTCCGGTGGTCAACGTCTCGGCCCAGTTGCCCGGCGCCTCACCGGAGACGATGGCGACATCCGTGGCGACGCCGCTGATCAAGCAGTTCGCCACGATCGCCGGCATCGACTCGATCTCGACCACCAACTCGCTCGGCCAGACCTCGATCGCCATTCAATTCGTGCTCAATCGCGACATCGACGCCGCGGCGGCCGATGTCCAGGCGGCGATCGCGCGCACCCAGAAATCGCTGCCGCCGGAGATGACGGCGCCGCCGAGCTATCGCAAGGTCAATCCGGCCGACGCGCCGATCCTTCTGATGTCGCTGGTCAGCGACACGGTGCCGCTAACCGATCTCGATGCCTTCGCCGAAAACGTAATCTCGCCGTCACTGTCGACGATCGACGGCGTGGCGCAGGTCTCGATTTTCGGTCAGCAGAAATATGCAGTGCGCATCCAGATCGATCCAACCGCGCTTGCCGCGCGCGGCATCTCGATCGACCAATTGCAGACGGCGATCGCTTCGGCCAACAGCAACACACCGGTCGGAGTGCTGCAGAATGACAAGCAGCAGCTGACCATCACCGCCAACACGCAGCTCGACAACGCGGCGCAATTCTCCAACATCATCATCGCCACGAAGAACGGACATCCCGTGCGGCTCGGCGAGGTGACCCGCGTCGTCGATTCGGTTCAGACCACCACCACGGCGAGCTGGTATGACGGCACGCGCGCGATCATCCTTGCGGTGCAGCGACAGCCCGACGCAAACACCGTCGACGTCGTCGACAAGGTCAAGGCGATGCTGCCGTCCTTCCAGGAGCAGATGCCTGCCGCCGCCAGCATCAAACTGCTCAACGACCGCTCCACATCGATCCGCCAAGCCGTCGACGACGTGCAGTTCACGCTGCTCTTGACCATCGCCCTCGTGGTGATGGTGATCTTCGTGTTCCTGCGCCGCGTGACGGCAACCATCATCCCGGCCGTGGCGGTGCCGATCTCGCTGATCGCTACGCTCGGGGCCATGTTCCTGTTCGGCTTCTCCGTCGACAACATTTCGCTGATGGGGCTGACGCTGGCGGTCGGCCTCGTCGTCGACGACGCCATCGTGATGCTGGAAAACATCTTCCGGCACATGGAGGAGGATGGGCTGTCGGCATTCGATGCCGCGCTGAAGGGCGCGCGCGAGATCGGCTTCACCATCATCTCGATTTCGATCTCGCTGGTGGCGGTGTTCATCCCCGTGCTTCTGATGGGCGGCGTGATCGGCCGCATCTTCAACGAATTCGCGGTGGTCGTCACCGTGGCAATCCTGGCGTCGATGTTCGTCTCGCTGACGCTGACGCCGATGCTGTGCTCGCGGCTGCTGTCGGTCACCAAGGCCGATCGCGAGGCGCATGGCGACGGTCACAGGCATGACCTTTTCACGCGCGCCTACGACTGGGTTCTCAGCTTCTGCCTGCGTCATACCTTCCTGGTATTCCTCCTCTTCATCGGAACCGCGGCGGCATCGGTCTGGGTGATCCAGGTCTCGCCGAAAGGCTTCTTCCCGCAAGAGGACATCGGCCAGATCTCGGTGACCACCATCGCGCGCCAGGACATTTCCTTCGACGCCATGGCGAAGCTGCAGGGGCAGGTGGCGAACGTCTTCTCGCACTCGCCCTACGTGGCGCATGTCGCCTATTCGGCCGGCAGCGGCAACAATGCGCTCAATCAAGGCCAGCTTTACGTGCAGCTCAAGGACAAGGACCAGAGACCCGACATCGAGAAGGTGCTCTCCGATCTGAGGCGGCAGCTGTCCAACGTGGCGGGCATCGAAACCTATATGCAGCCGGTGCAGAACCTGAGGCTCGGCTCGCGGTCTTCCGCCAGCGCCTATCAGCTGGTCGTCCAAGGGCTCGACAACGGGGCGACCGATGTCTGGGCGCAGAAGCTGAACGACGCCATGGCCGCCGACCATAAATACTTCACCGACGTCACCAGCGATCTGCAGAACAACGCGCTGCAGGCGACGCTGGTCGTCGATCGCGACAAGGCGGCAACGCTGGGCGTCGACACCGACACGCTGCGCTCGAGCCTCTATGGAGGGTTCGGCACCGCCCAGGTCTCGACGATCTTCGGCTCGGCCGACAGCTATGAAGTGATCATGGAGCTCGACCCCAGGATCGAATGGTCGCCGGAGCGCATGCTCGCCATCCAGGTCAGGACCGCGAGCGGCAGCCTGGTTCCGCTCGGCAGTTTCGCACGCGTCGACCGCACCGCAGGTGCGCTGACCGTCAACCAGCTCGGCCAGCTTCCGGCGGTGACGATCTCCTACAACCTGCCGCAAGGCGTGGCGCTCGGCGACAGCGTGGCCCGCATCGACCAATTGAAGGAGCAGATCGGCATGCCGAGGTCGATCGGCACCAGCTTCGCCGGCACCGCCAAGACGTTCCAGGATTCGCTCGCCAACCAGGGCCTGCTGATCGGCGGCGCGATCCTGACCATCTACATCGTGCTCGGCATGCTCTATGAGAGCTTCATCCACCCGCTCACCATCCTCACCGGGCTGCCGTCGGCGGTGCTTGGCGCGGTGGTGGCGCTGCGCTTTGCCGGCATGGACCTTTCCGTCATCGCGGTCATCGGCATCCTGATGCTGATCGGCATCGTCAAGAAGAACGGCATCATGATGGTCGACGTGGCGCTGGAACTCAGGCGCGAGGGCATGTCGGCGGTAGATTCCATCCATAAGGCCTGCCTGATGCGTTTCCGGCCGATCATGATGACGACGCTGGCGGCGCTGATGGGCACCTTCCCGATCGCGCTCGGCACCGGCGCCAGCGCCGAGTTGCGCCAGCCGCTCGGTGTGGCGGTCGTCGGGGGTCTTCTCGCCTCGCAGGCGCTGACCCTGTTCGTGACGCCGGTGATCTATGTCTATTTCGAGCGTTTCTCCGGCTGGCTGCTCAGCTTCTCCTCGAGGAAAAGCCGCCCGGCGCTGCACGCCGTCGAGAACGGCGAGCAGCCCTCGCTGTTCGACCAGGAGGACGATCGCGTGGTCGAACTGCAAAAGGCGGCGGCCGAGTAGCCTTCTGCCGCCGTTGGCCCAAGGTAACATGCTTGCGGCGCAAAGCGCGCGCTTCTAGTTTTGCGCCATGGCCCATGATCATGATCACGACAATGAGCTCGATCCGTTCGCCGCGCGTGTGCGCGCGCTGGAGACGATCCTGACCGAGAAGGGTCTGATCGATCCGGCGGCCATCGACGCCATCGTCGACACATACGAAACGAAGATCGGTCCCCGCAACGGTGCCAGAGTGGTGGCGAAGGCCTGGACCGATCCGGACTACGCCGAATGGCTGAAACGCGACGCCACGGCGGCGATAGCCTCTCTCGGCTTCACCGGCCGTCAGGGCGAGCATATGCAGGCCGTGTTCAACACCGAGGAGACGCACAACCTCGTCGTCTGCACGCTGTGCTCCTGCTATCCGTGGTCGGTGCTCGGCCTGCCGCCGGTCTGGTACAAGGCGCCGCCCTACCGGTCGCGAGCGGTGATCGATCCGCGCGGCGTGCTGGCGGAGTTCGGACTGACTTTGCCGCAGGACAAGAAGATCCGCGTCTGGGATTCAACGGCCGAGCTTCGCTACCTTGTGGTGCCGATGCGGCCGAAGGGGACCGACGGCTGGAGCGCGGAGCGGCTGGCCGAGCTTGTGAGCCGCGATGCGATGATCGGCACCGCGCTGGCCAAAGAGCCGCAATAGAGGGAGCCTCAATGAACGGGCCGCAGGACCTCGGTGGGCAGATGGGTTTCGGCCCGGTCGCGCCCGAAACGGACGAGCCCTACTTCCATGCCGAGTGGGAGAAGCGGGCGCTCGGCGTCACGCTGACCGCCGGTGCCATGGGTGCCTGGAACATTGATGAGAGCAGGCATGCGCGGGAATCCTTGCACCCCGCCGACTATTACGGCTCGAGCTACTATCAGATATGGATCAAGGCGCTGGAGACTCTGTTGGAGCGCCACGGTTTCGTGACGCAGAACGACCTTGAGGCCGGCAAGGCGCTGGACCTGGCAGCGACGCCCAAAAGAGTGCTGAAAGCAGCGGACGTGCCGGCGGTGCTCGCCAAAGGTGGGCCGTGCGATCGGCCGGTCACGAAGCCGGCACGCTTCCGGACGGGCGATCGCGTGCGCACGAAGAATTTCAATCCCATCAGCCATACGCGCCTCCCACGTTACGCACGGGACAAGAATGGAATCGTCGAGGCCGTGCGCGACGGCTTCGTCTTTCCCGACAGCAATGCGCATGGCGAGGGCGAAAATCCGCAATGGGTATACACGATTGTCTTCGACGGAACGGAGATCTGGGGCGAGGGCGCCGATCCGACGCTGAGTGTCTCTATCGATGCCTGGGAGAGCTATCTTGAGCCGGCATGACGCCGACCTGCCGACGGGTTTCGACGATCCAGTTTTCGCGGAGCCGTGGCAGGCGCAGGCCTTTGCCATGACCGTGGCCCTGCACGATAGGGGCCTGTTCTCGTGGAGCGAGTGGGCGCAGGCCCTGTCCGCCGAGGTGAAGAAGCCCGGCGCCGCAGGAGACGGCCATGATTACTATGAGCATTGGCTGGCAGCGCTGGAAAGGCTGCTCTCGGCCAAGGGCGTCGCCGGCAAGGGCGAGGTCGACGTACTTGCAGCGGCCTGGGAACGTGCCGCGCACGCCACGCCGCACGGCAAGCCGATCCTGCTGGAGAATGATCCGGGGCTGGGCAGGTAGGCCGCTTCACTCAGTTTGTGTTCACTTTACGTTCTGGTCATGGCCTGATAGCGTCACGCGCTTGAAGAAATGAGATCGCCGTCGGCGATGCTTGTGTTGAGAGCTCCAACCTTGTCTTTCGCTCGCGAATCCGGTCTGTCGCGCTGATGGAGTTCTCTCCCCAACAGGACGAAGCTTTGAAGGCGGTCGGCCGCTGGCTGAAGGAGGGCCGGCCGCAGATCTTTCGCCTGTTCGGCTATGCCGGCACAGGCAAGACGACGCTGGCGCGCTATTTCGCCGAGCATGTCGACGGGCAGGTGCAGTTCGCCGCCTTCACCGGCAAGGCAGCGCAGGTGCTGCGCTCCAAGGGCGCAATCAACGCCCGCACCATCCATTCGCTGATCTACAGGCCCAGGGGCGAGGAATCGGTCGCGGACGAGGTGACCGGCAAGACGTCGATCGCGCCGACCTTCGCGCTCAACCGGCAGAGCCCGATCGCTCGCGCCAAGCTGGTCGTCATCGACGAATGCTCGATGGTCGACGAGCAGCTCGGCCGCGACCTGATGAGCTTCGGCACGCCGATCCTGGTGCTGGGCGATCCAGCCCAACTGCCGCCAATCTCTGGCGGCGGCTTCTTCACCGAACACGAGCCGGACGTGCTGCTGACGGAAATCCATCGCCAGGCGCGCGACAATCCGATCATCCGCCTCGCCCTCGACGTCCGCGAGGGCCGCGAGTTCATGCATGGCGACTATGGCACGGCGCAGGTGATCGGCAGGGAAGGCGTCAACCAGGAGCTTGTGATGAAGGCCGACCAGGTGCTGGTCGGCACCAACCGCACGCGGCGGCGCTACAACCAGCGGCTGCGCGAACTCAAAGGGTTCAATGCCGACTATCCGCAGGCCGGCGACAAGCTGGTTTGCCTGCGCAACGACCCGGCCAAGGGGCTGCTCAACGGCTCGCTGTGGAAAGTGATGACCTCGTCGCGCGAGACGGTAAAGCCCGGCATCAACCTGCTGGTCTCGCCGGAAGAGGACGATCCCGACCGCGGCGTCGCGAAGATCAAGCTGCTCAAGGCGGCATTCGAAGATCCCGACGCCGAAATCCCCTGGCAGCAGAAAAAGCGGTTCGACGATTTCGATTACGGCTACGCGCTGACCGTCCACAAGGCGCAGGGCTCACAGTGGAACAACGTCGTGCTGTTCGACGAAAGCTGGGCGTTCAAGGAAACCAGGCAGCGCTGGCTCTACACTGCAATCACGCGTGCCGCCGAGCGGCTGACTGTCGTGCGTTGAAACGATTCGTCATTGTGATGCCGGCCTGGCACCCAGCCATCGCCAGGCGGCTTCTTCATCCTCAGCGTCGAAACGCCTGAATTCGAAAGGCAAAGTCTTCGGGAGGAAGCCCCTGGCGAGGGATGCCCAGTCGGGTTCGCCGACGGCCGCGCAGCGGACGACGTGTTCCAGGGCGTCGGCCACACCCTGCTTGAGCGTTTCCTGCGAAATGTTCGCCCAATCGACGCTTTCCTGGTCGGTCAGCCGCACCAGCACGTCGACCCTGGGGTGGAGGGCATAGGCCGCCTGGAGCAGCCCGAAAAGGTTCTCGGCGTCGGCAGGCGAAACATCGCCGACCACGTCAATGGCAAAGAGCGCGTCGCGATTGGTCTCGATGCGGCGTATCGCCGGCACGGATTCGAGGAAATTCACTGGCAAATCCTTGCGTTGGCACCATCTCGTCATCTGGAACACCGGAAACCCTCTATCTGTTCCCTTCAAAGGCGCTATAGATGCGCGCGAACGCAGAGGGGCTCAGCGTTCCAACAGAACCGCTGAGCCGCTCTGGTATTTGTTCTTTCGCAATTCCGGACGGAAAGTCCTTTTCCTGAATTGCTTCAATTGGACACTGGATCATGCCCGCGAAGCTTTCGGTCAATCTCAACGCGGTCGCCATGCTGCGCAACCGACGCGACCTGCCATGGCCGAGCGTCACAGGGCTGGGCCGCATCGCGCTGGCCGCGGGCGCGCATGGGCTGACGGTGCATCCACGGCCGGACGAACGGCATACAAGGCATTCCGACCTGCCGCAGATCAGGGCGCTCATCGACGACGAATTCCCCAGGGCGGAGTTCAACATCGAGGGCTATCCGAGCGAGGATTTCCTGGCCCTGGTCGAAAAGCATCAGCCGGAGCAGGTGACGCTGGTTCCCGACGATCCGGCGCAGGCGACATCGGACCACGGCTGGAACTTCGTCGCACAGGCCGCGTTCCTCACTCCGATCGTGAAACGGCTGAAGAAGGGTGGTTTTCGCGTGTCGCTGTTTTCCGACGCTGATCCTGCTGGCGTCACTGCTGCACTGAATACCGGGGCCGACCGGATCGAGCTCTATACCGGTCCCTACGGCAGCTGCCATTCCGATTCCGCCAAGGCGGCGAAGGAGCTGGAAAGATTGGGAAAAACCGCGGATGCCGCCCTTGCCGCCGGGCTCGATGTCAATGCCGGTCACGATCTGACGGCGAACAACCTGCCGGCGCTGGCCAAACGCATTCCGGCATTGGCCGAAGTATCGATCGGACATGGGTTGACAGCCGATGCGCTGGAGTATGGCATGGCCGGTACGGTCGGGCGTTTCTTGAAGGCCTGTGGATGGTAGGACAAGCAAGCCTTGCGTAGCTGCGGCGGTTCTCGCGAGTCCTTTTCATTGCGGCGACCATGGGGGATGGCGCGTGTGTTGAAGTGGGGTCCATGGTACTAGCCAACGCCAGCAGCGAGGCAGAATCCCTCGAACGGTCGAACCATGCTGAAACCGAACGCCACCACAGCACCAAGGTTCTGATGCTTGGCGCGCTCGGTGTCGTTTATGGCGACATCGGCACCAGCCCGATCTACGCTTTCCGCGAGGCGCTCCACGCCTCCGGGGAACTGGTCGCCCGCGAAGATGTGCTCGGCGTCTTGTCGCTGATCGTATGGGCGCTGACGATTATCGTCACCATCAAATATGTCGCCTTCGTGCTCAGGGCCGACAACAAGGGCGAGGGCGGCACCCTGTCGCTGATGGCGCTCGCCCGCAGCGCCTATCCCAACGGCTCGCGGCTGATCCTGGGCATCGGGCTTTGCGGCGCCGCGCTGTTTTTCGGCGATTCGATCATCACGCCGGCCATCTCGGTGCTCTCCGCTGTCGAAGGCCTGAAGGTCGTCACGCCGGCGCTCGAAGCCTATGTCGTTCCGATCACGCTGCTGATCCTGGCGGTGCTCTTTGCCGTGCAGCGCTTCGGCACCGGAAAGGTGGCCGCCGTTTTCGGACCGGTGACCGCGATATGGTTCCTGGCGATTGGCGTTGCAGGCCTCTACCACATTGTCGATGACTTTTCCGTGTTCCTGGCGATCAACCCCTATTATGCGGTGTCATATCTTGCCACCACGCCGACGGGCGCCTTCGTCACGGTCGGTGCCGTGTTCCTGGCGGTCACCGGCGCCGAAGCCCTTTATGTCGACCTCGGCCATTTCGGCCGCAAGCCGATCGTGCTGGCCTGGTTTTCGGTGGTCTTCCCCTGTCTGCTGCTCAACTATTTCGGTCAGGGCGCATACGTGTTGTCGCATGGGGGCAAGCCCACCAACCCATTCTTCCAGATGCTGCCTGAATGGGCGCTGATGCCGATGGTCGGCCTGGCCACTGCGGCGACGGTGATCGCCAGCCAGGCGGTCATCTCCGGCGCCTTCTCGCTGACCAGGCAGGCGGTGCAGCTCAATCTGTTGCCGCGCATCGAGGTGCAGCACACGTCCGAGATGCAAAGCGGACAGATCTACATGCCCCGCGTCAATCTCCTGGTCGCACTGGGCGTCATGCTGCTGGTCGTAGGCTTCGGCAGCTCCAGCGCGCTGGCCTCGGCCTATGGCATTTCCGTGACCGGCGAAATGCTGATGACGACGATCCTGCTATTCGTGGTGATGCGCTGGCTGTGGAAATGGCAGCTTGCGCTCGCATTGGCGCTTGCGCTGCTCTTCGGCACAATCGATTTGGGCTTCTTCTCCGCCAACGTGGTCAAGATCGTCGAGGGCGGCTGGGTTTCGATCACGGTCGCCTGCGTCATGGGACTGATCATGTCGACCTGGATAAGGGGCAGCCGCTACCTGTTCGACAAGACCCGCCGCAACGAGATCCCGCTCGACTTCCTGGCGGCTAACCTTCTGAAGAAAAAACCACAATTGGTGTCGGGCACGGCGGTGTTCCTGACCAGCGATCCGCTCAGCGCGCCAACGGCGCTGATGCACAGCCTCAAGCACTACAAGGTGCTGCACGAGCAGAACGTCATCCTGTCGGTGGTGACGGCGCCGCAGCCGGTGGTGCCGGACAGCGACCGCGTCAAGATGGAGACGGTCAACGAGCTGTTCATGCGGGTCTCTCTCACCTTCGGCTACATGGAACAGCCTAACATCCCGCGCGCGCTGGCGATCTGCCGCAAGCAGGGCTGGAAGTTCGACATCATGACGACCTCGTTCTTCCTGTCGCGGCGCTCGCTGAAAGCCTCGCCCAATTCCGGCATGCCGGTCTGGCAGGACAGGCTGTTCATCGGCCTTGCGCGCACCGCGGCGGACGCGACCGAGTACTTCCAGATCCCCACGGGGCGCGTCGTCGAGATCGGCACGCAGGTGGCGATCTGACCTCCCGGTTCGTCCGACAATGCGCCTCTTCTCGTGCTGAAATGCGGCGAGGCCTGCGCCGGTGGCATGGGAGACCTAACGTGACGGCACTTGATATTGCACTGCAGCAAGCGTAGAGGAACCGCCCGTTTATCGGAGTGTCGTCCATGGCCCTTGCCAACGGTGCTGAGGCAGAACCCGCCGATCCGTCCGGCCACCCGGAAATAGAGCAGCACAGCACCAAGGTGCTGATGCTGGGCGCGCTCGGTGTGGTCTATGGCGACATCGGAACCAGCCCGATCTACGCATTTCGCGAGGCGCTTGTGGCGTCCTCACGCGGCGAGGTCGCGGATCGTGTCGACATTCTGGGCGTATTGTCGCTGATCATCTGGTCGCTGACGATCATCGTCACGATCAAATACATCATGTTCGTGCTGCGCGCCGACAACCGCGGCGAGGGCGGCGTGCTGTCGCTGATGGCACTGGCACGCAGCAGTTTTGCGACGCGCTCGGCGATCATTCTCGGCGTCGGCATCGCCGGCGCATCGCTTTTCTTCGGCGATGCGGTGATCACGCCAGCCATCTCGGTGCTTTCGGCGGTCGAAGGCATGAATGTGGTGACGCCGGCATTCCAGCCTTATGTGGTGCCGCTGACGCTGCTGATCCTCGCCATCCTGTTTGCCGTGCAGCGGTTTGGCACGGGCGGTGTTGCCTTGATTTTCGGTCCGATCACGGCCGTCTGGTTCCTCGCTATCGGTCTTTCCGGACTGAACCACATCATTGCCGATCCCGAGATCCTGTGGGCGATCAGTCCGCACTACATTGTCGCCTTCCTGATCCACTCACCGGACGTCGCCTTCGTCACCATCGGCGCCATCTTCCTGGCCGTCACCGGTGCGGAGGCGCTTTATGCCGATCTCGGCCATTTCGGCCGCAAGCCGATCGTGTTGGCTTGGCTGGCGATCGTGTTTCCCTGCCTGCTCTTGAACTATGCGGGGCAAGGTGCCTTTGTGCTCGCCAAGAACGGCATCGTTGGCCACCCGTTCTTCGAGATGAACGAGGGCTGGGCGCTCATTCCCATGGTGGTGCTGGCCACTGCGGCGACCGTGATCGCCAGCCAGGCTGTCATCTCCGGCGCCTATTCGCTGACCAGGCAGGCGGTACAGCTCAACATGCTGCCGCGGCTGGAAATCCTGCACACTTCCGAAAAGCAGTCCGGGCAGGTCTATATGCCGCGCGTCAACATGCTGCTGGCGCTGGTGGTGATGCTGCTGGTGGTCGGCTTCGGCGAATCCAGCAAACTCGCCTCGGCCTATGGCATCTCGGTCACCGGCAACATGCTGGTGACGACCGTGCTGCTGTTCGTTGTCATGACCCGCATCTGGAAATGGCAGTTCTGGGTCGCTGCGTCGTTGTCGGCGCTGTTCGCCTTCATCGATATCGGCTTCTTTGCTTCCAACATCGTCAAGGTGTTCGAGGGCGGCTGGGCTTCGCTCGCGGTGGCCTTCGCCATCATCCTCGGCATGTGGACCTGGGTGCGCGGCAGCCGCTACCTGTTCGACAAGACCCGCCGCAACGAGATCCCGCTCGACTTGCTGGCGGCTAACCTTCTGAAGAAAAAACCACAATTGGTGTCGGGCACGGCGGTGTTCCTGACCAGCGATCCGCTCAGCGCGCCAACGGCGCTGATGCACAGCCTCAAGCACTACAAGGTGCTGCACGAGCAGAACGTCATCCTGTCGGTGGTGACGGCGCCGCAGCCGGTGGTGCCGGACAGCGACCGCGTCAAGATGGAGACGGTCAACGAGCTGTTCATGCGGGTG
>NZ_SRTP01000005.1:325060-424267 GCF_004791945.1 Mesorhizobium sp. M3A.F.Ca.ET.175.01.1.1
AGCCTCAAGCACTACAAGGTGCTGCACGAGCAGAACGTCATCCTGTCGGTGGTGACGGCGCCGCAGCCGGTGGTGCCGGACAGCGACCGCGTCAAGATGGAGACGGTCAACGAGCTGTTCATGCGGGTGACGCTGACCTTCGGCTACATGGAGCAGCCGAACATCCCGCGCGCGCTGGCGATCTGCCGCAAGCAGGGCTGGAAGTTCGATATCATGACGACCTCGTTCTTCCTGTCGCGGCGCTCGCTGAAAGCCTCGCCCAATTCCGGCATGCCGGTCTGGCAGGACAGGCTGTTCATCGGCCTTGCGCGTACCGCGGCGGACGCGACCGAGTACTTCCAGATCCCCACGGGGCGCGTCGTCGAGATCGGCACGCAGGTGGCGATATAGAGAGAGGCCGCGCCCGCAAGGAGCGCGACCTTCACACTGCGGCAGCCGTTCGCAATGCTGCCGGCCTCAGCCGAGCAATGCGGCCTTGTTTGCCTCCACGAACTCCTTGAGCGTCCGCGACTTGCGGCCCGACAGCGTCTCGACCGCATCGGTCACCATGTCGATACGCCCGGCCCGCGTGTTGGCATCGAAGGAGACGATGATACGGGCGAGGTCCTCCGGAAGACCCGCCGCCTTGACGCCCTCGGTCAGCGCCTCATCCGGCAGTTGAATGACTTCTAGCGGTTTGCCGGTGACTTCGCTTACCAGTGCGGCGATCTCCCCCGTGGTGTAAGCCTGCGGACCGGTCAGTGTATAGATCTGGCTCGCCTTCGAATCGGAAGCCAGGCCTGCGGCAATCGCAGCGGCCATGTCGTCGCGGGAGCCATGGGCGATGCGCCCGTCGCCTGCCGAAGTGTACCACTTGCCCGACGAAAGGGCGTGTGGCAGCGCCATGAACAGGTTCTCCTGATACCAGCCATTGCGGAAGATCGTGTAAGGGATACCGCTGGCCTTGATCGCCTGCTCCGTTCCGTAGTGATCTCCGGAGAAGAGAACCGGCGAGCCCGGCTCGGGATTGGGCATCGAGGTGTAGAGAAGATGGGCGACGCCGGCCTGCTTGGCCGCGGCGACGGCCGCTTCATGCTGCTTGAGACGCCGGCCGCTTTTAAGCTCGAGCTCGCCGGTCGAGATGATCAACACACGGTCGGCGCCAGCAAACGCCTTCTCCAGCGAGGCGGCGTCGTTGAAGTCTGCCGCCCTGACGGTGACACCGAGCGCCGCCAGGTCGACGAGATTTTCCGGATCGCGGGTGGTGGTGATGATGCGTGAGGGCGTGACTTTTTGCGCTTCGAGCAAATGGCGGATGACGCCACGGCCAAGCTGGCCGGAGGCGCCGGTAACGAGAAGGGTTTCGGTCATAGATAGATCCTGATTTTGCGCCGGGAGGCGGGTGCTATTGGTGGTCTCAAAAAGAGACCAGCACTAAATTAGGAATTGACCAGCCGGCGTAAAGAAGGCAGTTTTTCGGGAGGTAGGCACAGCCAGGGAACCGGCGATGGACAGCAAATTCGTCAATCTGAAATCCAAGATCGAGATCTACAAGGCCATGACGGAGGGCGCCAATTTGGCCGACTGCCCGGTTCGCGACGTGTTGCAGGGCATCAACGGCAAATGGAGTTCGTTGCTTGTTATGGCGCTTGCGGAAAAACCCTATCGTTTCGGCGAGCTGCGGCGGCTGGTGCCCGACATCTCACAGCGCATGCTCACCCAGACGCTGTATGAGCTGCAGCGCGACGGTTATGTCCATCGCCAGGTATTCCCGACCAAGCCGCCGAGCGTCGAGTATAGCCTTACCGATCTGGGCCGATCGATGTTGGTTCCCTTGTATCAACTCGTCCAGTGGGCGGAACTCAACCATGACGCGGTGCGCGAAGCGCGGGCAGCCTTCGATGCCCGAGCCTGAGGCCCGGTCTCTTCCGCGATAGCGTCAATGCGCCAAGTTGATTTGGCGCTGCCCATGAGGAATTGTGCCCGCAGATTGGGTCTGGGCGGGCCATGGACAAAACTTACGACATCGCGATTGCCGGCGCCGGTCCGGCGGGGCTGGCCGCCGCGCTCTATCTCAAACGGGCAGGGCATAAGGTCACCGTCTTCGAACGGTTCGACGAGCCGAAGCCGGTCGGTTCGGGTCTGATCCTGCAGCCGACCGGACTGACTGTGCTCGCCGATCTCGGCTTGCTCGACGAGATCCTGTCGCTGGGAAGCCGCATTGAGCGGCTGCACGGCACGGACGCGAAGAGCGGACGCACGGTGCTCGATGTCCGCTACGGCGCGCGACGCGGCGGCCGCTTCGGACTCGCGGTGCATCGAGCGGCCCTTTTCGGCGTGCTGTATCGCGCTGCGCAGCGTGAAGCGATAGCGATCCAAACCAAGACTGAAATCGAGACTCTGGAGATCGGCGAACAGCCGAGGCTGGTTTGCGGCAATGGACAACGGCTGGGACCATTCGAAATGGTCGTCGATGCCAGCGGCGCGCGCTCCAGGCTGCGACAGAACCTTGGCGGCGCCGCAATGCCACGGCCACTCGCCTATGGCGCCTTCTGGGCTTCTCTCGGCTGGCGCAACGGCTTCGACAAAAGGGCGCTGCTGCAGCGCTACGACAAGGCAAGCATCATGGTCGGCGTGCTGCCGATCGGCCGGCCGGAACCGGACGCCGAAGAGATGGCCGCTTTCTTCTGGAGCCTGAAGCCGGCCGACGTCGAGAACATCCAAAGGGCAGGGCTCGACGCCTGGAAGGCGAGGGTGGTCTCAGTGTGGCCAGAATGCGAGGTCTTCACCCGCCAGGTTGAGAATTTCGAGCAGCTTTCACTGGCTCGCTATGGCCACCACACCATGAAGCTACCGACCGGCCGACGCATGGCGGTGATTGGGGATGCCGCGCATTCGACTAGCCCGCAACTCGGGCAGGGCGCGAATATGGCGCTGCTCGATGCAGCCGCGCTCAGCCAGGCGCTGGCGCGGACGAACGGCATCGACGAAGCGCTGGAAGCCTACGCCCTTGCCCGCCGTTGGCATGTGCGCATCTTCCAGGCGCTGTCATTGGCGCTGACACCGTTCTATCAGTCCGACTCGGCGGCGCTGCCGCTGGTCCGCGACCGGCTGGTGGCGATGCTGGCCAAAGTCCCGCCGGGCCCGCAATTCCTCGCCGCCATGGTCGCCGGGACGGTGATCGACCCGTTCAGGCGGATCGGGCTTGCGGAATTTCGGTGGCCTGCAGCCGAATGATCTCGGAAAGATAGGATCCCTTCGCCCGCAGAAAGGCCAGCAGCCGCCGTGGATAGTCGGCGCCGACTGCGTCCTTCACTGATTGCCGCGTGCTCAAAGCATCGCGCCACGCCTGAACACGAAGCTTGCCAGCGAGAATGCCGAAATCGCCGATGCCGTCAAATGTGTCGAAGTAGCGGAAGATCGGCCCGTAGACGGCATCGACCAGCGAGAGACGATCGCCGGCGAACCATGGGCCGCTTTGCCTTGCCGACAATTCCGCCTCCACACGCGCGAACATTTCGGACAGGGCCTTGCTTTCCGCGAAAAAAGCGGCTCCGTCGGCAGCGGAATAGAAGCGGCCTATGGCGTTGAGGATGGCCGAGCCGAATTCGATCCAGGCACGGTGCCTGGCCCGTATCAGCGGATCGGCAGGATGCAATGGATTGGCCTCGGTGTCCTCGAGAAACTCCAGGATGACCGCGGATTCGAAGATCACTTCGTCACTATTTTGGACGCGCAACAGCGGCACCTTGCCGAGCGGGGAGATCGCCCTGAACCAGTCAGGCTTGTTGGAAAGATCGACGTCGACACGTTCGAACGGCACGCCTTTCTCGGCAAGCGAGATAGCGGCGCGCTGGACGTAGGGGCACAGGTGATGGCTGACGAGGGTGAGTTTTGTCGTCATCTCACTCTCCCCAGACATAGTTCAGGGCGCCATCCTCGACGCGGGTCGACAGGAACATCAGGCGTGAGCCCTTCGGCGCCGGGCCGTTGATCCGTTCGCCGTTTTCCATATCGAATTTGGCGCCATGCCACTGGCACACGAAGGCGCCGTCCTCGCAGGCGAGCGGCCCGCCGAAGTGCAGGCAGGCGTTGGCCGCGGCACGGATGCGCTCGCCGCTGCGCCAGACATGGACCTCGCGTCCGAAGAAAGGCGCGACAAGGCTGCCGGTTTGCGGAATGTCGGCGATCTTGCAGATTTCATGTTTCACAGCATGTCTCCTTTAAATGCAATTGCATCTATATGGATGCATCTGCATCGATCGTCAAGCTTGATGCAATTGCATCTATCGAATAGGCTGCAGCGATGACGAAGAAGTCTCCTTCACCCGAAGCCATCAAAGCCTGGGGCCGGCTGATGCGCGTGTCGCGCCAGCTGATCGAAAAGACCGAGGACGCACTGAAGGCTGGCGGGCTGCCGCCGCTCGCCTGGTACGACGTGCTGCATGAGCTTGCCGAGGCCGGCGAGGGGGGATTGCGGCCCTTCGAGTTGATCGATCGCGTGCTCTTGGCGCAGTATAACGTTTCGCGGCTCTTGGCCCGGCTCGAGGCGGAGGGCCTGGTGGAAAAGCTGCCTGTCTCCGATGATGGCCGCGGCCAGACCGTGCGCATCACGCCGGCCGGCCGGGAGACGCGGCGCCGTATTTGGGCGGTCTACGGCGCTGCCATCACCGATCTGATGGGCTGCAAGCTCTCCGCCAAGGAGATGGAAGCGCTGGGCGATTTGCTCGGGCGGCTGCGTGTTCCCCGGATTGGCGAGTAGCCGCGAGGCCTCTCGGCGCGCCTCGTCTCGATTTTCGGCAATAGCCCTTGCGTTGGACGACAGAATGCGCAATAAAGCCGAACCGTAACGTACGGTACGGCTTCAGTGCCCGCCTACAAGGAAACGGGGAAAGCGTGTTGCAGCCTGCTCCCGAGATCGACAACAGCGAGGCCTTGACCGAGCGGCAGCAGGCCGTTCTGGACGCGGTGCTGCGTCTCCTGGTCGAGGAGGGCGACAGCCTGACCATGACCGCGGTGGCGCGGCGGGCAAGCTGCTCAAAGGAAACGCTCTACAAATGGTTCGGCGATCGCGACGGGCTGCTGACGGCGACGGTCCAATGGCAGGCCTCGAAGGTGCGCGTGGCGCAAGTCGACCGCAAGGGGCTCGACCTCGCTTCGCTGACGACAAGCCTCGAACGTTTCGCCTCCGACTGGCTGAAGGTGATCTCCAGCGATACCTCGGTCGCGCTGAATCGCGTCGCTGTCGGCCGTGCCGGTCCAATCAAGCGCAAAGAGGGTAAGGATGACCTCGGCGCCATCGTATTGCAGAATGGGCGTTTCGCGCTTGCCAGGCGTTTGAAACCGGTATTGGAAGCAGGCCGACAGGCCGGGCTGCTCCACTTCGAGGACGCCGAGACGGCGTTCCGCACTTTTTTCGGGCTGGTCGCCCGCGACGTGCAGATCCGGCTTTTGCTGGGCGACCGACTGGAATCGACTGAGGCGACGATCGGCGGCGATGCCGTACGCGCGACGCAGCAGTTTCTCGCTCTTTTCGGAGCAAACAACCGGCCGCAAGGCCCTGGAGGCGGATGATTTCAGGTCATGTCGGCCTGAAATCTGAATCCGGCTCCAAATCAAAGAGATAGAGCATGATGTCGTCCGAAAACCGCTTCACACTTTTCGGCATCGTGGTCTGAACGTCAAACGGGAAGGAAGACGAAATGCGTGTTTATTACGATCGTGACGCCGATCTCAATCTGATCAAGGGCAAGAAGGTCGCCATCATCGGCTATGGCAGCCAGGGCCGGGCGCATGCGCTCAACCTGAAGGATTCCGGCGTCAAGGAGATTGCCATCGGCCTCAAGCCGGGGTCGGCGACCGCCAAGAAGGTCGAGGCCGACGGGCTGAAAGTGATGAGCGTGGCGGATATCGCCAAGTGGGCCGACCTGATGATGATGGCGACGCCCGACGAATTGCAGGCCGACATCTACAAGAACGAGATCGCGCCGAACATCCGCGATGGCGCCGCGATCGCCTTTGCGCACGGCCTCAATGTGCACTTCGGGCTCATCGAGCCCAAGGCTTCGGTTGACGTTGTCATGATCGCGCCGAAGGGTCCCGGCCACACCGTGCGCGGTGAATACCAGAAGGGCGGCGGTGTGCCGTGCCTGGTCGCCGTCAACCAGGACGCCTCGGGCAACGCGCTCGATCTGGCGCTCTCCTACGCCTGCGGCGTCGGCGGCGGCCGCTCGGGCATCATCGAGACCAATTTCCGCGAGGAATGCGAGACGGACCTGTTCGGCGAGCAGGTGGTGTTGTGCGGCGGCCTGGTCGAACTCATCCGCGCGGGCTTCGAGACGCTGGTGGAAGCCGGCTATGCGCCGGAAATGGCTTATTTCGAGTGCCTTCACGAGGTGAAGCTGATCGTCGATCTCATCTATGAGGGCGGCATCGCCAACATGAACTACTCGATCTCGAACACCGCCGAATGGGGCGAATATGTCTCGGGCCCGCGCATCATCACCGCCGAGACCAAGGCCGAGATGAAGCGCGTGCTGAAGGACATCCAGACCGGCAAGTTCACCTCGGAATGGATGCAGGAGTACCGTGCCGGTCTCGCACGCTTCAAGGGCATCCGCCGCAACAATGACAGCCATCAGATCGAAGAGGTCGGCGCCAAGCTGCGCGCAATGATGCCGTGGATCGCCAAGAACAAGCTGGTCGACAAGGCCAAGAACTAAAGCGACCCGCGCTCCATTGCCTTGCGCGTCCTCGGGCTTTGCCCTGCGGTCGCGCGGGGCGATCGCCAAGAACAAGCTGGTCGACAAGGCCAAGAACTAAAGCGATCCACGCTCCGTTGCCTTGCGCGTCCTCGGGCTTTGCCCTGCGGTCGCGCTGGGGCGATCGCCAAGAACAGCCGGGCGACAAGGCCAAGAACGAAATTCCATGGCTGGTTGATCAGAGCCGGCGGAGCGATCCGCCGGCTTTTCGCGCTCTGGTGTTCATGCGATGGAGAAGGGTGCTACACAACGCGCTTCGCTCGGCACGCGCGGGCCGAGGTCACCATCGCCTCAGCCATAGTGCCAATGCGGCTTCGGCTCAGTGCCGGTGAACGCTACGCCGATGCGGCCTTCGCGCCGCCAGCGGACGACCGCCTTGTAGCCGATGCCATCGGTCGGCACATAGAGCAGGAACTCGTCGGGCACGCGCGCTTCGATCGGCACCTTCAATTCGGCTCCGCCGGGGTTCATGTTGCGCACGGTGCACTTCACCTCGGAATTGGTGATGCCGGTCAGGATTGCGGCGCCCTTGAGCACGCGCTGCCGGTGCTTGGCTCTGATTTCGTTTTCGGCCATGGCGGGCCTGTCCTCGCAATCGCTGCGTTGCGATCCTGATGTGGGCGTCAGCCCGGATGGATAGATGCCCCTCATGAATTTACAGTTATCGCTTGGGCAGGGAGGATGCGGAACTGCCAAATAAAACGGCGCCAGATCTGGCGCCGTTCCGTTCCTATGCCGATGGGCGGCTCAGATGTAGGGCGAGATGCACTGGCGACGCGGGCCATAGTTGGGCTGGAACGTGTTGTCCCAGGCCCGATACGACCGGTAGCGATTGTAGCACCAGCGGACATGCGCCCTGGAGAGCCGCTCGGTCCGGTAGATCCGCCTCGGCTGGTAATAACGCGGATAGGGATCATAATAGTAAGGGTCGTAGTAGTTGTTGTAGGCGAGGCTGCCCAGGCCTAGGCCGAGTCCCAGCCCAAGAAGCGCCGCGCTACCATTGTCGAAATGCCGATGACGATGACGGTGCCGCCAGCGCCAATTGCCATCCCAATTGCCGTTGTCCCAGTTGCGGGAGAAATTGCGTGCGCGGAAGCCATCGTTCCGCCATCTGAAGTCACCTCCACGGCGCCAGCGCCAGTCATACATTTGCTGATTGTTGTTGCCGCCGGCCCAATCGTCGCGAACAGGAATGATCTGCGGTGCGGCCGTGCTGCTCGCCGTCGATAGGTCAGGTTGAAGGATAGGACCGGCAAGCGACGACACCGTCAGGCCCGCAAGAAGACCCAGGGAAATCGCCCCGGATCCGAGAGAAGACAAGAGCGGTTTCATTTCACTCTCCAAGGACTAAGGGCCCCACGCCGAGCACACCCCGGAAGAGGCCTATTAATGGGACTTTTCATCTGAACGGAAGATGAACAGAAAGGTTCCGTAAACCATCCCGAGCGGGCCTGGCTCTTGTCTTCGTCTTGGCTTCTAGGCAAAGGTCTCGGCCATGTCGCTGCGCCTGGCCACTTTCAACGTCGAGAACCTGATGAACAGGTTCGATTTTTCCGGTTATCGAAACCAGCTCAATGAGGATCGCACTCTGGCGCTGTTCGATATCCAGAGCGAGGCCGAGTACACGGCGCTCGAGCAGGCGCGCACAATCGCCCAATCGGACGACACGCGGCAGCTGACCGCGCTCGCGATCGCTGCAACCCGCGCGGACATCATCTGCATGCAGGAAGTCGACAATATCGAGGCGCTGAAGGCCTTCGAATACGGCTATCTGTTCAAGATGATCGGCCAAGGCTACCGCCAAAAGTACACCACTGCCGGCAATGACACTCGCGGCATCGACGTCGCGGTGATGATGCGCAGCGAGACCGCGCAGGGCCAGCCGATCGAGTTCGTGCGCATGACCAGCCATGCCTATGTCACCTTCGAACAGTTCGGCCTGTTCACGCAGGAACTCGCGACGCTCGGGCATCTGGCGACTGACCGCATCTTCCGGCGCGACTGCCTCGAAATCGATCTGACTGTCGGCGGCGTGCCGCTGACGCTCTATCTCGTGCATTTCAAGTCGATGGGCTCGCCGCGCAACGGGCTCGATGGCCGCGAGGCGACCATGCCGCTGCGCATCGCCGAGGCGCAGGCCGTCCGCCGCATCATCGAGGATCGCTTCGGCAAGGACCATGCCGCCGGCAAGCGCTGGGCGATCTGCGGCGATATGAACGACTACCGGCAACGGGTGAAGATCGAGGGCGACAGTTTCGACGGCTATCGCTTCCATGTGGTCGACGAAGCCCAATCATCGATCAATGTGCTCACCGCCGGCGGTTTCTGCGAGAATGTCGTTGAACGGCGGCCGGAGATGGACCGTTGGAGCTTCTATCACACGCGCGGCCCGGAAGAGCGGCACCTGTGCCAGCTCGATTACATCTTGCTGTCGAAAGCGCTGGCGGCGAAGAACGCCACGGCTGTTCCGGACATCATCCGTAACGGCCAACCCTGGCGAACCATTTTTCCCGCGGGACAGGAGGTCGAGCGTTACCCGCGCGCCGGCTGGGATCGGCCGAAGGCCTCGGACCATTGCCCGGTTGTTATTACACTGGACATGGCCTGACCGTGAGTTTCGATCTGCCGCGCAACGTCATCCTGCCGGTCGACGAAGTCGACGTGCGGCTCGATCCCGCGCCGCATCCCTTCGAACAAGGCAACCGGGCTGCGATCGCCGAAAACTGGCGAAGCGAGACGAGCGCAAAGCCGGCGCTCTATGACGGAACCGTGGTGCTGCTTTCGGCGCTCGGCTATCGCGACAACAGGCTCACCGGCCGCTGCCATGCCGTGAAGTACTCGACGTTCATGCTGTGGCGCAAGAACCGCGCGCTGAGCGGCGCCGAGCACGCTTACGCGCACGCCATGCTGGTCGCCGGCGACAATGCGCTGGTGGCGATCCGCATGGGCTCGCACACGGTCAATGCCGGCCGGATCTACTTCGCCGCCGGCTCGTTCGAGCCGATCGATTTCCGTGACGGTCTCGTCGATGTCGACTTCAACATGGTCCGCGAGGTGGCCGAGGAAACCGGACTCGACCTTTCGGGAGCCGAACGTGGCCGGCGCTATCACGCCCTGTCAGCCCCAAGTGGCACGGTGATCTTCCGCCGCTATCATGTCCCCGAGCCGGCCGAGGAGATCGCGCGGCGCATTAATGCCTTCATCGCCGCCGAAGCGGAGCCGGAGATCGAGGGGCCGGTCGTCATCCGCAATGCGGACAATCTCCCGGACGGTCTGATGGGTCACATGAAGCCGCTCATCGAATGGCATTTTGCGGGCCGCGATTAGCTTTGCTGCCAAGCTATGATTTGGCCGCCTTGCGATCGTTGCGGGCGGCAACGAAAAACAGGATCAGGCAAAGGCCGAGAAAGCCGCCCATCGCCATGCCCATCGTCTGGCCGACGACTTCCTGGAAATTGGCGGCGACGCGATCAGGATTGGCCAGCCCATAGCGGGCCAGATACCACCAGATGCCGCCCAGCATGGCTTCGACAGCCACCGCTGCAAGGATCACACGCGCCTTCTTGCTCATCCGCCTGGTTCCCGATGCTGCCCTAGTGCCCGGTCTACCATCGGCTGTGGTCGAGCAACAGATCGAATGCGCCGACTTTGCCTATTCATGCCTCAGGGCTTCGATAGGGTCGAGCCTTGCACCGCGCAGCGCGGGGAAGAATCCGAACACCATGCCGATCAGCGCCGAGAACCCGACAGCGAGCAGGATGACCGCCGGGCTCGGCGCAAAGGGTATGGTCAGCGTCGCCGCGGCGAGGCCGGCGAGCGTCAGCCCGATCAGGATGCCAATGATGCCGCCGAGCAGCGACAGCACCGTCGCCTCGACCAGGAACTGGATCAGGATGTGCTTCTCATGCGCGCCGATCGCCAGCCTGATGCCGATCTCGCGGGTGCGCTCGGTGACCGACACCAGCATGATGTTCATGATGCCGATGCCTCCGACCAGCAAGCTGACGCCGGCGACCGCGCCCAGCATGCCGGTCATCGTGGTGGTGGCGCTGGCCATCGCGTCGGCTATCTGGGTCATATCGCGGATCGAGAAATCGGGATCGCGGTCCGGCGTGATGCGGCGCGTGTCGCGCAGGATGTCCTCGACGCGGGGCTGCAACTCGGTGGTCGGCGTGCGGTCGTCGGCGGCGATGTAGATCGAGTCGATGTCGCGGTTGCCGGCGATGCGCCGCTGGTAGGCGGCAAGCGGCATCAGCACGACATTGTCCTGGTCCTGGCCGAAACCGGTATAGCCCTTGGGTTCGAGGAGGCCGATGATCCTGCAGGAGGTGCGGTTGACGCGGATGACCTCGCCCTCGGGATCGCCGGCACCGAAGAACTGCTGGCGCACCGTCTCGCCGATCAGGCAGACGCCGGCGCCGGCCCGGGTTTCGGAATCGCTGAACGGGCGACCGGAGACGAGCTTCCAGTCACGCGCGTCGAGATAGGTGCTGTCCGTTCCAGTGACGCCGGACGTCAAGCTCTCCGTGCCGAAGATGACGCGGACCTGCTTCTGCGAGGCTGGGGCGATCGCGCGGGCGCCGCTGAGATGCGCCACGAGCGCTGCGAGATCTTTTGCGGCGAGGGGACGCGTGATCTGGTCGAGCCCGCCCGGCCCGCCTGGTCCGGCAGGGCGGCCGGAGCGGACGACCAAGAGGTTGCTGCCAAGCTTGGAGATGTCGGCCTTGACCTTCTCGGTGGTGCCGGAGCCGATGGTCAGCATCGCGATGACGGCGGCAACGCCGATGACGATCCCGAGCAGCGTCAGGAAGGAGCGCAGCACGTTCCTGCGGATGGAGATCAGCGAAAGGCGGATGGTCTCCCAGATCATGCTGCCTCCGCGTTCACGGTGTCGGAGGCGACATGGCCATCGAGGAAGCGCACGGTGCGCTCGGCATAGGCGGCGACATCGGCCTCGTGCGTGACCATGGCGATGGTGAGGCCGAGCTCGGCGTTGAGCCTGGTCAGCAATTCCATGATCTCATGCGTGCGCGCGCTGTCGAGATTGCCTGTCGGCTCGTCGGCGACGAGCAGCGTCGGCCTGGTGACGATGGCGCGCGCGATCGCCACGCGCTGCTGCTGGCCGCCGGAGAGTTCGGCCGGCGTGTGATGTTCGCGTCCGGTGAGGCCGACCTCAGCCAGCGCCCGCATGGCGAGTTGGCGACGCTCGCGCGCGGCAACGCCGCGATAGATCAGCGGCAGTTCGACGTTTTCTGCCGCCGTGGTGCGCGGCAGAAGGTTATAGCCTTGGAAGACGAAGCCGACATAGAGATTGCGCAGCAGGGCACGGCGGTTGCGGTCGAGCCGGCCGGCATCGATGCCCATGAAGCTGTAGGTTCCGGCCGTCGGCGTGTCGAGGCAGCCGATGATGTTCATGGCCGTCGACTTGCCCGAGCCGGACGGACCCATGATGGCGACGAACTCGCCCCGGCGGATCGCGAGGTCGACACCGGCGAGCGCGTGCACGCGCGCCTCGCCCTCCCCGTAGCTCTTCCAGACTTTTTCGAAAGTGATGAGCAGGGGAGCCGACATCACATCAGCTCCGCTGCTGCGAGCCGGTGATGATCTCAGCGCCTTCGTCGAGCCCGGACGTGATCTCGGTCAATTCGCCGTCGGTCGAGCCTATCCTGACGTTCACCGGACGCGGCCGGCCGTTTTCCAGCACATAGAGCGTGCGCGAGCCGTCGGTCGGCGCCTTCGTCACCTCTCGCTGCCGCCAGTTGGGGCGACCCATGCGGCCGGTGAAGAGATCGCGCAGGCTCCAGCCGCGGGCCATTTGCTGCGCCGGGCGATAGCGGAAGGCGGTGGCCGGCACGGTAAGCACGCCCTTGGCCTGTCTGGTGACCACCGAGACGGTGGCGGTCATGCCGGGCCTCAGCAGCAGCTCGCTGTTGTCGACCTCCAGCCTTGCGTTGTAGGTGACGACGCCGTCGGTGGTGACCGAGGCGTAGGAAATGTCGCGGATCTCGGCATCGAAGGGACGATCCGGGAAGGCATCGACGGTGAAGCGGGCATGCTGGCCGGGCTTGACCGTGCCGATATCGGCTTCGTCCACCGCCGCCTGCAGTTCCATGTTGCGCAAGTCGGCGGCGATGACGAACAGCACCGGCGCCTGCAGCGAGGATGCGACCGTCTGGCCGGGATCGACCGAACGCGTCAGCACGATGCCGTCGATCGGCGCATAGATTGTGCTTTTGGCTAGATCGGTCTGTTGCGCCTTGAGGTCGGCCTGGGCAATGGCGAGATTGGCCTCGGCGCTGTCCAGCGCCGCCTTGGAGCGGTCGCGCGTCGCGGTCGCTGCTTCGAGCGATTGGTCGGTCGCCATGCCGCGCTTGGTAAGCTCGCTCGCCCGGGTAAGCGCATTCTCGTCTTCCTGCAGCGTGACCTTGGCGTTCTCGATGGCGGCGGTAGCCGCCTTGGCCGAGGCGGTGGCGCGCTCGATCTGCACCTCGAGCTTGGCGGTGTCGAGTGTCGCCAGCACGTCGCCCTTCTTCACCTGCTGGTTCTCGTTGACCGCAACAGAGCGGACGACGCCGGACAGCTCGCTGGAGATGTCGACCTGCGTCAGCGGTTGCAGCGTGCCGGTGGCGGACACTGCAACGGTAAGGTCGGCGATGGCCGCCGGGACCGTGGTATACTCGATCCTGGGCGGGGAGGCTGCATACCACTGGTAGCCGCCGATGCCGGCAGCGACCAACGCGAGCGTCAACACCGCAAAGAGCCAGCCGCGCCGGCGCTTGCGGTTCATGCCCTTGCGGTCGAGACCGAGAGCCGCCTCGATGGAAGGATCGGATTCGGCCTTTGGCGGATTGACAAGCTGGTCCACCCCGGACCCCTATAGTGAAAAAATCGATGTCCCTATCTTGCACAGATCAGGCTTCGAGCTTCGAATTTCAAATTAAATTTCGCTCATGTTGGGGCTGGGCGCAGACATTCGAGGCGGAGGCAGAAGGTTTTCTCCATGGCGCGCAATTACTTGCTTTACGATGTGTTTACGACCGAAAAGCTGGCCGGGAATCCCGTCGCCGTGGTGCTCGACTGTGAGGGTCTGGACACCGCGGCCATGCAGGCCATCGCGCGCGAGTTCAACCTCTCCGAGACGGTCTTCGTGCTGCCGCCCGACAATCCCAAGCACCGCAATCGGATCCGCATCTTCACGCCCGACTACGAAATGCCGTTCGCCGGCCATCCGACGGTCGGCACGGCGATCGCCCTGGCGGAACTGGCAGGCGAGGCGGCAGGCATCTTCGTGCTGGAGGAGAATATCGGCCCCGTGCGTTGCGCGGTGAGCAAGCACGACGGTTCCACCTTCGCGGAGTTCGATCTCGCGAAACTGCCGGAGCAGTTGGAGCTCAAAGCCGACCCGGAAGCAATCGGAGCAGCGCTTGGCCTCGCTCCGCACGAGCTCGGCTTCGAGAATCACCGCGTCTCCTTCTGGTCGGCTGGCGTGCCCTACGTCATGATTCCGGTTGCAGGCCTGGAAGAGGCGGCACGGGCCAGGCTGGACAACCAGGCTTGGTCGGAACTCGCGCCGCGCAAAAGCGAATGGGCCTTCGCCAGCCCCTATATCTATTGCCGCGAGACGCTGCACCACGACAGCGCCTTCCATGTGCGCATGATCGTGCCCGGCAATCCCTCCTACGAGGACCCCGCGACCGGTTCGGCGGCAGCGGCTTTTGCTGGCGCGATCATGCATTTCGACGGCCCGACCGACGGCATTTCGCAGCTCTGGATCGAGCAGGGACTGGAGATGGGCAGGCCGTCGCGTATCCGGCTCGAGCTCAATGTCGACGGCGGAAAACTGGCCTCCGCGCGCATTGGCGGCCATGCGGTCAAAGTCGCGGAAGGCAAGTTAACCCTCTGACAGCTGCGGCAATTCGGTGATTTCTCGGGAAATGATCCGGCAGGGCTGGACATAGCCGAAACCGGCGGCTATATGCGCCGCCGACGCTGGGTTTTCCCGGCAGTGTGGGTGTGTAGCTCAGTTGGTAGAGCAGCTGACTCTTAATCAGCGGGTCCACAGTTCGATCCTGTGCACACCCACCATTCGAACCCCTGACATATCAATTGCTTGCAGGCATTCCCTGAAAACGCTGTGAGGAACAGGCAGGGAACATGAGCCGGTCTTGGGACCGGCTCACGGCTCACGTGAGCTTTTCAGGCGGCGGCCCTGAGCTCATCCAGTTTCGCGGAAGCCTTCTGCAGGCGTTCCCTGGCCAGATAGAGTAGCGTCACACAAGCGCCGTTCAGCGCCTGGTGCTGTTCCGGCTCGGCCTCGAGGCGGATGAAAACGAGGGCGTCCAGGATGCCCTCGATCTCGCTGTTGTAGAGATCAATGCTATTAAAATGCTCGTCCATTTCCTTCACGCGTGTTGGCTTCGCTGGACCCCTCGCACGGCCCGGCGTTGCTGGTTGGAATGCGAACTTAAAACCACGCGTCAGCCGCTTCTTCCCGTCCCGTCAGGAAGCCGCATGACCCTTCCACGGTCTTGCTCGTCCCGCTTCTTCGGCGGGATGGGCGCAATGCTAGCGGGTAGAGCGCGCCAATCAATCACGAACAGTTGCACCAATTAATCTAAGTGTGAACAGCGGGGATAAGTGGGCGCTGTTGTGGGCATTTTTACCCACGGTGTGGGCCGATTTCCCCGCGATCCGCTTTCAGCCATAAAATCGATATGACCAGCCGCCTTGATTCTCACATCCGCCTGACGCCGGAGCTCAAAAAGAAGCTGAAAGTTGCGGCGGCCGAGAACGGGCGCAGCTTCAACGAAGAGGTCGCGGCCAGGCTGGAGGGATCGTTCGAACTTACCAGCGACACGCGCGGGAACGTAAAGAAGCTGTTGGCCCAGGCGATGACGGAGTTGGACGGCGGCGGCTAGGTCAGCAACACGGTCAGATAACAGCCCACGACCGTAAAATGATTTCGCACGGTATTGCCGCAAGCCAGGCACCGCAGATGCCGGCCGACATACCGCAGTTGCTCGCCGGCGCCGTGCCGCTGCTCTATCCGGTGTCGATCGACTGGGCCGACATGCCGACAGAGGATGCAGCGGCCGCCCAGGATGTAGGTTTCCGGGATGTCACGGAAGCTGATGGCATAGTAAGCCTTGCCCGGCACGGCGTCGAAAAGCGGATCCATCGTTCCGATTTCGTTCCGACCGCCAGCGCCGTCAAGCAGTCAAGGAAAATTTTCCCAACATGATCAACCCGTCACACAACGCATTTCCCGAAGAATCGAACCTGATCGGCCTTATGGTCATAGGCTACAGTGAACTCGACATATGCCTTTGCTTCATCGGCGGGCTGGCTGTAGGCGAAAAATGGGCGGTTCTCGATGCCATTCACACCATCGAGAACGAAGGAACACGGCTCGATCTGGTCAATCGGTTGGTTAGGCACAAGATGGTCGAGCGAGGATTTGAAGCCAAATTTGGCGAAGCGATCGGAGCTCTACGCTTTTGCAAGGGACTTCGAAATCAATACGCACACGCACAATGGGTGCACCATAGCGGAAAGCTCCTTTTCACGAACGCCAGAGATATCCCGTGGAAGGCGGATGGCATCATTCGATGGAAGTCCACGAACCTCGAGCTCCTGAAACAGCAGGAGGCCTATTTTGAATATACGAGAAAATGCCTGATGTGGCTCGAGGCCGCTTTTGCTTGGCCGGAGCGTTCTCTTGTGTGGCCTGAACATATGGACCAGCCCCCACGGCAAGAGGCCGACGAATGGAACGGCCAATCAGCGCCTGGGTGCTAGGTAGGCTTGTCGCGCAATGGCTTCTTGCGCGGCGGCGGCCGGCTGGCCGCGACGGCAGACTGGCGGACGGTGACGGGCTGGCCGATCGAGACCGTGACTGTGCCCAGATCGTCGTCGACGCGCACCGCTTCGCGCGTGAGCTCGAGCTTGTCACCGACCTTCGACTTGGGCGGCACGGCCATGGAAAACGGGTGATCGTAGCCGGTGATCCGGACGCTGGCGCGGCCGCCCTCGAGCAGCTTGACGATCGTGATCTCGAGCGTGACCTCGTCGCCTATGTCAATGTCCTGCGCCATCCCGAGAGGATGGCGCGGCCGTCGCCGGCGTCAAGTTCTAGTCGCGACGATCCTTGAGCAACTGCAAGGCGGGCTTAGCAAGGCCCACGTCGTACCGATCCGCGACAGCCTGGCACTTTTCGATTGTCTCGAGCCCGGCCGCCTCGAGTAGATCTGCCGCGATATCATCATGGCTGTGTTCGCTGCAGAGCCATCCTGCGGCGAACACAATACCGGCTCCCGACCCGCGCTTCATCGTGCAGTCCTCCGCCACTTCTCCATCCTGGCCATACCGGAGCGAGCGAGCTCGGGATGTAGGCCGAAATAGTGTTTCAGGATCTCGTCGATCGACTTCAAGCTGTGGCCAGTGATCGAGGCGATCTCCCATTTTGTGCAACCGGCCAGCGCCAACCAGGTCACGGCGGTGTCGCGCAGGTCCTGGTCGTGGAAGTCGGCCAGGCTCGGCATCGGCTTCAAACCGGCCGCGTCCATCACGGCGCGCACGTCGACCTTGCCGAGCAGCTGGACGGCCATCGGCGTTGGCGCGTTCTTGCCCTCGACCTTTTCCAGCGTGCCGAACGCTGCAGCGTGGCGCAGGACGCGGAAGGCTTTGCGATAGCGGTGATCGTCCCACGGCCGGCGCAGCCGCTCGTCGATCAGCACGTGGGCATAGTTGAGGCGCCAGTCGGACCGGCGTTTAGCCGCGGCGACGACGCGATCGCGCAGGATCTCGACCATCGGGATCAACAGGGGCTGGCCGCCCTTCTTGCGTTGGTGAAACAGAATGCCCTCGCTGGTGATCTTGCTGTCCTCGAGGGCGAGGCGATCGGCTTGGCGCTGCGCCGTATAGAGGCCGAGCGTGACGCTGTCGCCAATATCGGGGAAGCCGAGCGCATCGCAGACCGCGACCAGATGCACCATTTCGGCGATCGAGCCGACGCGGATCCGTGGCTCGAGCACCGGCAGGGTGTCCTCGAGGCCGGCGACCGGATTGTGCCTGACGATGTAGCCGCCGGCCTTGGAGCGGCCGAACCCATAGGCGGCCGAGATCATGGCGCGCAGCGCGCGCGCCTGGGCGAGCCCGTGCTTGACCTCGACCTTGTCCAGGATCCCGGTCAGCACCTTCGGCGTCACATCGTCGGCCGGCTCGTGCCAGGCCGCGCCGTCCTCCAGCTGCTCGAGCACGCGCGCCGAGCCCTTGTAGCCGCGCACGGTGGCGGCCGCGAGCGGCTTGCGGCGCTTCTTGCCGTCGATGATCGGCACGCCCTTCATACGCGGGTTCTTGTCGAGGAAGGCCTCGACGAGCTGGCTGATGGTGGTGACGCCGGCGAGCCTTGCGCGCTCGGCCGCGTTGGCGAGCTTCTTTGGCGTCGTCTCGCCGGCGGCGATCGCTGCGCGCTTCTCCGCGATCTCGAGCTCGCGCCGCTTCGACCAGGCGATCGCCTCATCGAGCGAGAACCACGGGCCGGATTTGCCATGGCGAAGATCTTCGCCCTTGTAGCCGAGCTTGCGCAGGCTCTCCGGCGGAATGAAGCGCGGCCGGCCGTCGCGCCAGGTGACAAGCGGGATCTTGATCTCGACCTTGCCCATGCGGTGCCCCTCGCGCGGTTGCAGTCTGGAACTGGCGAACATGGCGAAGTCCTTTCGTGATGTCAAAACGGCCTGTGGATCGATCGTCAGGCCCAGCCTTCGATGAACTTGACCAGGGCGCCGTGCAGCTGATTGCGATCGCCTTCCGGATCCGGCTCGCCATGCATAATTTCGCAAGCCAGCTTGGCGGCATCGCAAAGCTTTTCCACCGGGTCAGCGTCGGGATGGAAGGTCGAATTCAGCCATTCGCCGTCGCGGGCGAACCGCAGCAATTCGGCGAGAGCGTCGGCGGCTTGTTGGGCCGCTGCGACCGCCAAGGCCTGTTTCTCGATCTCAGTAAGCAGCATGTCCAAGGTGGGCTCCTGATAAGAAATTGGCGGGTGCCATTCACGGCCACCCGCCCAAGGTTCTCGCCGAACTCTCGTCGACGGCGAGGTTGATAAGGCCCGGCGGGTACGCTGGTGGGAGGACCATCCCGCCGGGCCGATCCCTTCAAGCGGGATCTAACGGGTTGTGCCGCTCGGGCAGGTGCTCGTAGCGGACAGCGAAACCGACGCGGCGCGGCATCGGCCGCCAGTGCGCCGCCTCGACGCCAGCGGCGAGCACCACCGCCAGGCCGACGCCGATCGCGAGCATGAGAAGGGCGTCGTTCACGTGACGATCCTCCGAGCGTCGACACGTAGCGCGGCCTCGTCGAGGCGGCGCTGCGCGGCGTTGCGCCAGTTCCGCAGCAGGCCGGCGGCACCGCTGGTGCAGGAAGACTGGACGCCGGCGAGCTGCAGATAGTCGCCTGGGCCGCTGGCGCTCCATGTCGCGCCGTGCTCGTTCTGCAGCGACGCAAGGATCGTGCGCGCGGCGCGATCGTGCGCCCGGCATTCCTCGTAGGCATCTTCGAGCTTTGGCATCGTCGAAAGGACGGCCAGGCCGGCATCGACGACGTCGATCGCGCGCTTGACCTGCGCAATGTCCAGCTTGCGCTTCATGCGCGCCTCCTTTGCGTGCGGCGCTCGACCATCACGTTGTAGGTGGCCACGCCGGCGCCGGTGAGAACGAGCTTGCTGCCCTTCGCGCTGATGGTGTCGAGCCGCACCAGGCCGTGGCCGATGAGTGAGGCGGCTAGCGCGCGGGTGATACGATGAGGCCGGCGGCCGTAGTAGCCGCTGGTATTGCCGTAAAGGTCGTGGTCATGGATCATTTCGACAGCGGCGCGCTCGGTCGCCGTCAGGGCGCGCGGGTCGATCATCCGAACATCCTTTCAAGCTTCGTCGGCCCTTTGGTCACGGCCGCCGGCGGCGTGTCGTCATTGCTGGCGAGCTGGCCGTTGTGCTCGAGCCAGCGCACGATCGCCGGCTTCGACCAGCCGTTGAGCCCGGGCAGTTTCTTGGGGAAGCCGGCCGCCTCGAGGGCGCGGCGTTTACGGGAAAAGCTCTCGCGGCAGCGGTAGCGCAGCAGTGCTGCGACCTCTGTCGAGCTGATCACCAGCGCATTGGTCATCGCAAATCACCTCGCAAATCAGTTGCGAGGCGAAAAATGACCCGATGTGTGCTTTAATGCAACTGCCTTTTTAAAAAATGCAAAAGGCGAGTGATTTCCGTTTCACGTGGAACGTTTCGTCTTGAGGCGTTCGACCTCAAACGACACGACACTTTCGAATTGTTCAGCCTTGCCGTTTCCGGCCTTTGCCAGCCAGTCCGCGAGCTCGACGACAGCGCGCGCCACGTCCGCCGGTCCTGCCAGCTGCAGCGCCTGCTTGCGGTGCATGGCCGCGATCGTCTGTTCCACGGCTTCCCGAAACGCCTGGTAGTCCGGAGAGACAGGCGGCGAGACGCCGAACTTGCGAACGATCTTGTCGATCGTCGTGGACGACAGGGCGTGCGGATGATCTTCGTTGGCGACGAGCCTGGTCAGCGTCGTCGGCACCATGCCGGCCTGCTTGGCGATCTGCGTCGGCGTGAGATCGAGTTGCCGGGAAATTTCCAAAGCCCATTCCCGATGCAGCCGGACCAACGCCCTGGCTGCATTCGAGGATCCCTCATCCTTCGTCATCCGCCGTACTCCAACAATCGGGAGTGAAGGATGCGTTACGGGGATAGCCGACGCGACTTGCACAAACACACTTGACACAACAAAGCCAAATCAGATTTGGGTTGCATAAATGCACATATGTCGAGCGAAAGCGCAATGCAAAATCGCATGGAAATCCTTACGAGTGAAGCCATTGCCGAGCGTGCCACCGCGATCGGCGTGCCGATTTCGAAGCTGGCGGTAGAGGCCGGCCTTGCCGCGTCGACGTCGTCGCGCTGGCGAACCGGCGGCGGCTCGACGTTGCGGACCCTGCGCGCCGTGCAGCGCGTGCTCGAGGCGCGCGAACGGGCTTTGCTGCTTTCCCTGATCGAACTGCATCCGGATCTCGCCGAACGGAGGGCTGCATGAACGGGCTGCAGATGAGGGACGGATTTCGCGAGATCGTCTCGGGCTGGATGCTGGTCGACGACTTCGACGATCTGACCGATCGCATAGAGCGCTCGGCTCTTTGGGCGAAAGAGAACGGGCCGCTGCTGCTCGACGAGGAGGCGACCGTCAAATGCATGATCGAGACGCAAATCGCACGCGGCCTCTCGCGCGGCGACTTCGACGATTTGCGCCGTCTGATGGGCTGCAGGAGCGCGCAATCGAAAGTGCGACCTGATGGCGGCTGCTTGGCGTGTCCCGCCGTCCAGGGCGAGGCCTGCAGGCTGGCGGAGGTAATGCTGAAATGAGCGCCTGGTTCCGCCGCGCCTGCGATCGCGCGTTCAATCTCGGCCTCTCGCTCGGCGAGCTCACCCGGCGCTGCCACGGCGCCACCGATCGGCGCGATATGGTCGAGGCCGTCGTCGATATGGAAGCTGCCATGCAGACGACGCGCACGCTGCGCTGCTTCGCCGTCCAGGACGTCAGCCCGGGCGAACTCGCCGAGCGCGCGGCCAGCGGCTTCCTCGATCAGAAAAAGGCGCGCGCATGAACTGGTCGCCGGCGATGCGCGCGACCCGGCGCGAGAAACTGCAGCACCAGCAGCTGAGCCTGCTCGACCAGGATGTGTTGAACTTCGACCTTTTCGCCGGCGATCGGGAAAACGTCCGGCTGATCGAAAACCGCATGGTGGTGACAAGGAAGCCGCATGACTGCGTGCTGTGCGGCGAGGGGATCCCGGTCAAGAGCCGCGTGCGGGCGCAAAGCGAGTGTCGCGACGACAACAGGGTGATGACGTTCTACGTCTGCGAACCCTGCTGCCGCGCAATCGGCCTGTCCTTCACCGATGACGGCAAAGCGCTCGAGGCGCGCATTCAGATGAGGCGCGCGGCATGAGAACATCAATGCGCTTCGCCACGGCCGACGTCTTCACCGGCCAATACAAAGATCGGCCGACATTCATTGCCGCCATTCTCGGCCGCCTGCAGGTGGCGGCGCTGCAGGACGGCTGGATCGGAACCCAGCTCTTTGACGCCGACTGGATTGAGAAAAAGGGCGAGCCGCCGATGGCCGTGATCTCGCTGCGGCCTGGCGAGGGCGCGGCCACGGTCGCCGACGTGCGGCAATACCTCGTCGACAAGAAACGCGCCGAAAGGAAGGCTGCATGAGCGACAAACTTCCGATCATCGAACAACTGCACAACGCCGATGGCGATCGGGCGCGCGCCGACGTGCTGCTGCGCTGCCCGGATGCCGTGCTGCTGAAATTCGAAACGGTATTCCTCAACGCCTGCCGGCATTTCCCCGCCGGCGAGCTGTTCGTGCTGCAGAGGACAAACGCCATGCGCGCAGTGCGCTCGGCCGCCGGCGGTTTGCCGGGCGCGCTGGCGCTCGAGCTCGAGACGTTGCGCGCCGAACTCTCGGCCTACGCCGCCGGCGCGCCGGTGCAGAAGGAAGATCCGGAAGCCGCGAAGCTGTGGCCGCTCGACGCGCCGCAGCTCGGTCAGGCGAAAGGGCCGCCCTCGATCGACATCTGACCATTTCGTTGCGTGTTGCTTTTGCGTCCTGGGATCCGCCGGTTTTTTGCCTGGCCGGTGGCTCCCTGCGAGCCGGCTTCGCCCCAAAGGCCGGCTCGCTCCCCTTTCAGGCGCTCCAATGGGTGGGACATGCCGCGCAAAAACAAGAATGCAGAGAAGCCACGGCGAAAGCCTTATCGGGCCGATGCCACGGCCGAGCTCGAGCGGATCGAGAAGAAACGCGAGCACCTGGGCGTCACGCTGGCGGATCTCGCCAGCCGGGCCGGACTGACTGAACGAACCCTCACCAACATGCGGCGGCACAAGCGCGCCTTTCCCCGCCAGATCAGGGCGCTGACCTATGCGCTCCGGACGATCGCGCGCGAGCTCGAGGCGGAAGGCGACACGCTATGAAGCTGCAAAAGCAATTGTTTCGTCATGCGCCTGACAAAGGGGTCTTTGGCGACTGCTACCGGACTGCGGTGGCGTGCATCCTCGATCTCGAAGCAGACCAGGTGCCGCACGTGCATCGCTCGATCACCGGTCTGGAACAGGGCGAGCTCATCGACGGCTTTCTGGCGGGCCTTGGCGTCACTAGGCTGTCCATCCCTTTCTCAATCGAAGGTGTGCAAGCGGCGCTCGATAACGCGAGCCATTGGAGCAAGGGCCTACCGTACCTCTTTTCCGGGACGAGCCGGAACGGGACCGGTCATGTCGTTGTCGCGCATGGAAACAGGATCATCTGCGATCCTTCCCTGGATGACAGCGGCATCGTCGGCCCTATGGATGACGGGTTCTACTGGGTCGACTGGCTTGTTCTGTCTGCTGAAACACGAGGCGCTGCATCATGACGCGCCTGATCGAGCGCGCGGGACACATAGCGGCGATCGGCGTCAACGCCGTGGTCGAGGCCTCCGGCCTGGCGGCTGACCTGCGCCGGCCGGTGGCACTCTACCTCCTGACGGTCGGCTGCAATCTGCCAGGCGCCACCGTGGCCGCGATCGTCGGCTGCACCAAGCAGAACGTCTCAAAGCATCTGCGCCGCGTGGAGGACGCGCGCGAGGACGCGCAATTTGACCAGGCGCTCGAGCGGCTGGAACGGCAACTCTTTGGAGGAACATGATGGAAGCGATCGAACCCACGGCGGAGCAGATCGCCGAACGCGAGCGCCAGGCGATGATCAGCCAGGAAGGACAAACCCGCGAATTCCGCGACGCGATCAAGCAGGCGCTGAACACCGTCAATCTCGAGATCGCGGCGAATGGCGGACAGCCGGCCGTCGACGCGGTCATGGCGGCGCTGATGTCCCTGCAGGCGGAGTTCATCGCCATGGCGCCGCACCGCTACGCCAGGCGCATGCAGATCAAGGAGATCGAGCGGGAACTGCCGCGCCTGGTCGCGCTCCGGACCGGCTGCGCGCACTGATGCGGGAAGATCGCGGCAACAGTGGCGAGAAGATCGACGGCGTCAAATACTCGACGACGCCGCCTGTCGGCGTCGAGCTGATGCAGTTTTTCGACCGCCTGCCGCCGAACATTCGCCGCGTCATCGCTGCAGCGCCGTTCAATTATGACACGGTGAAGATCGCCCATGCGCTCGACGACGGTTTCCCGCCGCGTCGCATGGAAATCGACCTGATCCATTCGTCGCACGAATTCACCGAACGGGCCTATGAGGAACGCGGCTTCGACCCATTCGCCGCTCGAGCTCTGGCCCGACACGCCCTGGTCGATCTCAGATGAGCTCGCGGTTTCGCCTGGTGAAGGACAAGCTGCAGGGCGACATCAAGTCGGTGATCGCCGACGTGTTCGGCTCGGTCAATGCCAACCCCAAGCGCCGCAAGCGGCTGCGCTGGGCGCTGATCAATCCGTGGAGCTCGTCGAAGTCGGCGAACCTGCATGTCTATCTGACCGGCGCGCGCGCCGGCGGCTGGAAGGATTTCACGACTGGCGAGACGGGCGACATCATCGACCTGGTGGCGTTCGGCAAGGAAGGCCTGGTCAGCCCGGACAGCCGCATGCGCGTGATCGAATGGGCGGAGGACCGCTACGGGATCCGCAAGCTCGACGCGAAAACGCGCGCCATCATGGACAAGCAAGCCGCCGATCGGCGCGAGCTCGCCGAAAAAGCGGCCGTCGAAAGCCAGGCCGAGCAGCGCGAGCGGGTGCGCAAGACGTTCTATGCCTGTCAGGCGAAGATCCTGGGCACGCCGGTCGAGACGTATCTAGCGACGCGTGGCGTCGTGCTGGCCGACGTGCCTCACATCACGCCGGCGTTTCGCTTCCGGCCGGACTGCGAATACTGGCCGCTGGCGCCGACCGATGGCGAGGGCCAGCGGCTCGGTCGAGGCCCGCTCTTTCCCGCAATGGTCTCGGCGATGGTGTCGGGCGACGGCCGGCTGAACGCGCTGCACCTGACCTTCATCGATCATGATGGCATGCGCAAGGCGCCGGTGCGCGAGCTCGGCGCGCGGCAGGGCCTCGACCCGAAAGACATCAACGAAAAGCTGTTCAAGGGCGACGTCCAGGGCTTTGTCATCCGCTGCACGAACGGGCCGTCCGGGCTCTCGGCCGAGCGCGCTGCAGAGGCCGGCGTGACCGGGATCTGCGGTATCACGGAAGGCATAGAGGACGCGCTGTCGGCGGCCGTCGCGCATCCCGCCTTGCGCATGTGGTCGGCAGGATCGCTGTCGGGCCTCCTTCATATTCACGACCATCCGGCGGTCAGCGCCTGGATCGTCTTCAAAGACAACGACTGGGGCAAGCCACAGGCGGCCGCGCTGTTCGATCGCGCGGTAGCCCGGCTCCGGTCGTTCAAGAAGCCCGTAGAGGTGCTGGCGATGCCGGCAGACTGGGGCAAGGACGTCAACGACGCTCTCAACCAAGAGGACTAACGTTATGAGCAGCCTAGAAACCGGCGACGCCGCCGCTGCAGCCGTCGCGAAAACAAAGCACCGCGTTACGCTCGCCAGTATGGAGGCGAAGATCGCACATGAAGCCTTCATCAATCACGAGCTCGAGCCGACGCTGACCATCTGCCTGATGAAGCTGACCAATGGCTTCGTCCTTGTCGGCAAGAGCGCGCCGGCCGACCCGGCCAACTTCAACCAGGAGCTGGGCGAGAAGTTCGCCCGCGAAGACTGCCTCCGCCAGATGTGGCCGCTTGAGGGATACCTATTGCGCGAGCACCTGGCCGCCGCGGAGGGCGTCTGACATGGATATTCTGGAGATCAACGCGGTGAGCTTCGCCGGCCGCGTCGCGCATGTGGCGGCGGCCGAGCTCGCCGGCCTGCTGAAGTTCGGCGAGGTCAAGCCGCTCCCCACCTGGTTCACGCATGACGAGCTCGAGCAGGGCATCGACGTCACGCCGGAGATCGAGGACATGACGGCTTATGTCGCCAAGCGTAGCTGTGGCGGCGAGACGCTGTATCTGCACCGCAATGTCGGCGACTGGAATGCCGAAGATCCGGCAATCAAGATGGCCTTCGACCTTTTCGCGTCGACGGCCGGCAGCATCGTCGCGCGCATCGTCGAGGCGCAGAACTCGGCCGAGAAGGCGCTCGAGCTCGCGACCAGGCCGGCGCCGGCTGCGATCGACGTCGAGGACACGATCTACGAGAAAGAGGAAAGCCTGCACGCGCAGCGGCCGGAGGCCGTCGCGGCGCAAGAGCAGATCGCCAGCTACGACCAGGCGCAGAAGGCCGAACGGAAGGCCAAACGCGAGGCGAAGCGGCTGGCGGAGGCGGCAAAGCGCGCGACCAGGTCGTCGGGATCTGGCGCCGCCAAGCCGCCGGCGAAGCCCGCGCCTATGTCGATCGGCGAGGCGCCGGCGACACCGCCTGTGAACCGTGGCGGCCGTGGCAACCGAAAGCGCTGATCGCTTATCGCGCGCCTCGAGCCCGGACCCGAGGCGCGCGCTCCTGAAATTTTCCGGAAAATTGTCAACCGCGAGCAGCAATGACTGGCCAAAATGACGGGTTCGGCACCGGACCCGAAAAAAAATCTGCGGGCAAAAAGAAGGTGTCGGCCGTCATCGGCGCATCGGTTGGCCGGATCGAGCATGCCTTGAAGCGACAGGCCATTCGATGGCCGCTCAAGGGCATGCCCTATGAGGGCATCACGCCTGGCGCCTGGCGAGAGGAAGGCGAGCTCGACACGACAGGCTACCTGCCTGCCGATTGCCCGGTGCGGCCACTCGGCTATTCCGGCGAGGACTATTATTTCGTCGACACGTCCGGCCAGGTGTTCAACAGCGGCGACAAGGCGCTCGGCGTCGAGCGCGTCCAGAAGCTTTTCGCCGGCTGCGAGGATTTTCTCTATTGGGCTTGGCCGAGCTGGTCGGCCGGCAAGAACCGCCGCGTCACGGGCTTCAAGGCCGAGGAAGTGCGCCGGGATCTCTACGCGGCCTGCAGGACGCGCGGTCCCTGGACGCCGACCGATCGCGTGCGCGGCCGTGGCGCCTGGCTCGACAATGAGGGCCGGCTCGTCCTGCATTGCGGCGAGTATCTGTGGGTCAATGGCCGCCTCGAGGACACTGGCGAGCTCGGCGATTACTTCTACGTCCGCCGGCAGGCCTCGCTCGTGCCTTGGGCCGACCCGGTGACGTCGGACATCAACCCGGCCGTCGAGATCGTCAAGCATCTGCGGACATGGAATTTCGAGCGCGGCGACGTCGACGTGATGTTCGCCCTGGGCTGGATGGGCGTCTCGCTTATGGGCGCGGCGCTGGAATGGCGGCCGTCCGTCTTCATTGTCGGCGACAGCGGCGCCGGCAAGAGCGAGCTCTCGGGCAAGAGCGGCCTGTTTCGCGCCGCACTCGGCCGATCGATGCTGTCGACCACCAATGCCAGTGAAGCGGGCCTCTATCAGATCGTCGGCCATGACAGCCTGCCGATCTTCATCGACGAGCTCGAGGGCGACGACAATCCCGACCAGGCGCAGAAGATCGTCAAGATGGCGCGCGACGCGGCGTCGGGATCCGTGCGCATCAGGGGTGGCAGCGATCACAAGGGCGTCGAGTTCGCGGCGCAATCGACCTTCGGCTTTTCAGCCATCAATCCGCCGGGCATTCCGCCGGCCTCGATGTCGCGCATGGCTGTGCTGCAGCTCAATCCGCTCAATGCGGGCGACGGCAAGGCGCCGCGGCTGAAGGCGGCCGAGACGGTCGGGCCAAGGCTGTTGCGTCGCGTAGCGGACCACTTCGAGGACTTCCCTGACATCTATGAGGCCTATCGCACAACGCTGCGCGAGCATGGCCACAACGCTCGAGGACAGAACACGTTCGGTACGTTCCTCGCTGCAGCGCATCTGCTGCTCGGCGACGAGGGCATGGAAGCCTGTGGGCTCGAGTATGAAAATCTCGACCATTGGGGCTCGCTGCTGGCGGCTGATGCGGTGCCCGAGCTCGAGAACGTCAAGCCGACCTGGCTGGACTGCATAGAGCGGATCCTGACCAGGCCGATCGACCAGTTCAAGGGCGGCACCAGGCACACGCCGGCGCAGATCTTGGAGGACCTGCAGAACAAATCGATTTCGTTTGTCGACGCGGCCGACAGGCTTTCGTCTGCGGATCTCGGCCTGGTCGACAGCGGCGAGCTCCTGGAGGGCTATTACCTGGCCGTGCCGCACCAGAGCGACATCCTGCAGCGCATGCTCGCCGGCACGGCCTACGCGCCGATCGGCGTCTCGACCACGTCCTGGAGCTGGGCGCTGCGACGAGGACCGCGCGAGATCTTCATCATCGACAAGACGAAGAACCGCATCACCGTCGCCGGCCACCAGCGGCGCTGCACGCTCGTTCGCGCGGCCGAGCTCCGGCGCTGGCTGCACAAGCACGGATGAATTACTGCGATGGCTGGCTCGCAATACTTCAATCCTACACGTCACATTGCAAATCATCTTGCCGGCCGGCAGGCCGGCGCCGATTTCGTATCGATCGCACCAGGTGCGATTGACCCGTGGTCCGCACCCCGGACCCAGTCGCGCGCGTCATTTTCCCTGACCCTCACCCTGCAGAGATCAAGAAGGAGGCCGGTTGACGGCTCGGGCGGCCGCGTAGGCTCTCTGCATCGCGCGGTTCTTGCCTCTCCGATGGGTCCGGGGCGCTACTGGTGTCTAGCTCGTGTCTTCGAAGTGTCTAGACGCCAAGCCATTGAAAACAAAGCGCAATTCATGATTTCAGACACGTTAGACACCTTAGACACCATGGCTGCTCATATGTGCATGCGCGCGCGCGCATGTACGAGTTTCCATGTGTCTAAAGTGTCTTATGTGTCTATTTCTCTGCATGTGATTGATTTCATTGCGAAAATCAAAAGACACCGGCCTAGACACGGCCAAGACACCGGCGAAACCATTAAAATAATTGCGGTGGCGGCATGAGCGGCGATCGGGACCTGTTCGAAAGCGACGATCAGGCGCGAGAGGCGCGCGCACGGCACCAAATCGGCAATCCGTTCGCCGACGCCGGCGCGCAGGCGCAGCGGCGCGGGCGCGGTCGGCCGAGCGGCGCGCTCAACCTGAAGACCAAGGATTTCGAGCGCTACTACTCGGCCATGGGCTACCGGGATCCGCTCAAGGCCATGGCCGAGTGGCTGACGGCCGACGCGGTGGCGCTGCAGGCTTGGTTCGAAGAGCACGAGCAGACGAGGGTGGCGATCGGCAAGGGCACGGCGCAGGCGGTTCCCTCGCTGCTCGAGATCATCAAGGAACAGCACGCCGTCGCTGTCGCCCTGGCGCCCTACCTGCACGGCAAGAAGCCCGTCCAGGTCGAGATCATCGACGAGCGCCTGCCGACGCTGATCGTCGATCTCGGCACCAACCAGCTGGCCGACGCGCGCCGGCTGGCCGAGCAGCGGGCGCTCTCGGTCGGCTCTCCGATCGAAGGCGACGCCGAGCGCGCCTGGCAGGGCGACACCAAGGAAAACAACGACTTAGCGGAGGGCGAATGACAACGGCTCACGGGCAAACGGCTCACGACGCGGCCAAGCCATTGCAATTGCTGGCGTTTCGGGTGCTGCGCCCGCTGATCGAAAATCAGCGGGGCAGGGAGGGGTCCCCCTCGTTTGGCAGGATCGACCTGGCCTCGACCAGGGCGGCAGCTGCAGCCCTGCCTGCCGCCGGCGGCACTGCAACCCTGGCGCGCGGCGCGGGCCTCCCCCGAAAGGGGGGTCGACCCCCCATACAGGGGCAGGCGTTCTCACACCGTCTGCCGTTTTTGCATCTGCCGGAGGCCGGCGGTGGTGAGGGAGAAAATTGGGCGCGGGTCGACGCGGTGCTGCGGGGCGCGGGTCCGGGGTATGGGGACTGCGCGTGATGGATGCTGCAGCGCAGGATTTTGACACGTCAAAATTGACACCAGATGAGGCGTTGGCGGAGCTCTATCGCCGCCTGACGGTGCGGGGCGCGCCGGCGCCGGGCAGCTTCACCAGTCTGTCGACCGACCAACGTCGGGAATACATGCGGGTCGCCCAGCAGCGAAGCCGGGCCAGGGCGCGGGCGGCGGCCGGGGCCGGCGCGATCGAGGCGAATTCCGCCAACGTTCGCGACGCGCTGGCCGACGCGGCCCTGATGATCCTCGCCACCGACGCGCCAGGCGCCGACCTGGTGCGCGAGATCCTTGCGAAAGTGTTTCGGGAGCGGCCCGGCGTACCGATGCTCGTCGAGCAGCGGGCCAAGGTCGGGAAGATGCGGCCCAAGTTGGTGGTGCTGTCGTGAGTGAGCACATTTCCGACATCGTCAGCCGGGACGATCTGACCATCCTGGCGGAGGAAGAGGTTCGCAAGCTCGTCGCCAAGTATGAGCTCGCCGAGCACTTCGATCCCTACCGATACGTTCCGCCTGGCCCGGTGGCGCAGGCCTTCATCCTGTCGACGGCACTGACCAAGGTCATCATGGGGCCGCTCGGTGGCGGCAAAACCACGACCTGTGCATTCGCGCGGATCTATGCCGCGACGCTGGCGCCGGTGGCGTGGCATCCGGAAGACGGCAAGCCGACGCGCATGTGCCGCTGGATCGTGCTGCGCGACACCTTCCGCTCGGCTGAAAAGACCGTTTTGGAAAGCTGGAAACAGTGGTTCCCGAAGGGCTATCCGGGATCGACCTGGACGGGCGGAAACGATCGCCCGGTGACGCATGTGCTGCGCTTCGTCGGCGCCGACGGCGTCCGGATCGAGGCGATCACGGAATTCGCCGGCCTTGGCGAGGCCTCGATCGAGACGCTGATGAAGGGCCGCGAATATTCCGGCGCTTGGCCAAACGAGCTCGACACGCATGCACCTGGTGCTCTCGACGATCTCGAGCAGCGCGTCGGCCGCTATCCGAAGTCCGATATCCTGCTGACGCAAGCCGAGCTCGCCACGCTGGCGCGGGAAAAGGGCAAGGTGTCGATCGCGTCCGGGCCGCGCATGCGCTTCGTCATTGGCGACATGAACGCGCCGACAATCGACAACTGGACCTACAAGGCCTTTGTCACCAACAAGAAGCCCGACCGCCTGCTGTTCCGCCAGCCGTCCGGCCGATCGGTCGACGCCGAAAACCGCTTCAACCTGGAAGCGGACTACTACGACCGCATCATCCGCAACCAGGAAGAACATTTCGTCAAGCGCATGGTCGACAACGAGTTCGGCTATTCGCGATCCGGCAAGCCGGTTTTGAGCAGCTTCTCCTACTTCAAGCACGTTGCCGGCGGCCGCCTGATCTGGCGGCCGGAACTGGATCTCTACATCGGCGTCGATGCGTCGACATCGGGCCTGTCGCCCGCGGCGATTTTCGCCCAGGCGTGGACGCCGCGCATCGCCTTCCTGGATGAATTCTATCTCGGCCACGGTGTCGGCACGGCGCGCTTTGGCGAGGGCCTGAAAATGAAGATCGACAGCGAATATCCGGACGCGCGGATCAAGGTCTATGTCGACCCTGCAGCGCAATACGGTGCCGACAAGGAAGGCGGCCAGCTGGCGGCGCTCGAGCTGCTGTCGGTCATCCTCGGCCTGCCGGTGATGGTTCCGGCCAACGGCTCGAACGAGCTCGGCATGCGCATCGATGCGATCAATTCGGAGCTGCGCGGCTACCTCGAGCCGCACTCGCATCTGATCGTCTGCCCGGAAAAATGTCCGCTTTGGCTCGAGGGCGCGGCAGGCAAGTACCGTTTCCGCAAGAAGCCGGAGAACTCGGGCAACGAGTATGACGACACGCCCGAAAAGCTGCATCCGTGGTCCGATCTGCAGGACGCCGGGCAGTATGTGACGCTTGGCATTCGCGGCCGCGCTGCAGCAATCCGTGGTGCGGCCACCGGACGCGGCCAGGGCGAGCGCGCCGCCGGCGGGCAAAGGTGGGGCTCGCAAGTCGCTGGCGGCGATCGGCGGCCGGTGCCGAAAGAGCGGGGCGGGTTCAATCCGCACAAGTTCTGACCATGCCGATCACCATCACGTCGCCCGCAACCCTGTTCGAAATGGCTGAGCTCTCGGGCGCGAGCTCGCGGCTAATGTGGGCGGTGGCGCGCGAAATGTGGGCGAAGGGCAGCACGTGGGCAGTGCGTGACGGCGACGAGCTGATCGGCCTCGTCGGAATCTATCCGCTGACGCCGGACTGCGGCGAGGCGTGGTTCAACGTCCAGCCGGGGGCTGCCAGGCACATGCTCGCCATGTGCAAGGCGATCAAGTTGACGATACGGGCGACCGGATACCGTGAAATCGTGGCGGTCTGCACCTCCGATGTGGGGAAACGGATCGCGGCTGCAGTCGGCATGACGTTTTTCGAAGCAACGCAAACAGGAGAAGTCTGGTCATGGCAACCCTTTTCGGCGGAAACAAGGGAAGCGATATCGCCAAGCAACAGCTCGAGGCGCAGCAGCGGCGAAGCCTCGCCGATCTAGCCAAGCAGCAAGGCGAGATCGACCAGGCGGCGGCGAGCCCGGCCGGAGGCACCCGCAAGCAGGGTCGCGGGCTGCTGACCTTCCTGTCGGGCGCCGGCCAGGACACGTTCGGCTGACATGTACGAGACGAAACGCCTGAAGGAGCGGCGCAACGCCGCCAAGCGCGAGCACGACACCTTTCAGCCGCTCGTCGACGAGGCGTTTCAATACGCCATCCCGTACCGCAAATCGACGCGCGATACCGGTGCCGGTGAAAAGCGCGTCGACCAGGTCTTCGATCAGACGGCGATCGACAGCGCGTTCCGCTTTGCCGGCAAGCTGCAGCAAGATCTCTGGCCCAGTGGCCAGCAGAATTTCGAGCTCGAGCCCGGGCCGATCATTCTCGACCAGGAACAGCGCGAGAGCATGAAGGCCGAGCTCGAGCCGATCTCGAAGGTGCTCGCCGCCTTCGACGATGATGGCGACTGGGACATGGCGTTCCACGAAATGGCGCTTGAGCTCTCGGCCGGCACCGGTGCCATGCTGATGAATTCGACTGATGATCCCGATCTGCTATGGGAGCCGATTTCGGTGTCGGTAGACGAGCTCATTCTCGAGAAGGGCCGAAACAACAAGATCTCCGGCATCTTCTGGACACAAAAGATGTGCCTGCGCGTGCTTTGGGACACGTGGCCGGAAGGCAAGTTCGGTCTCGAGCTGACAGAGAGGTACCGGACCAAGCCCGAGGAAGAGATCGACGTCAACTGCGACACCGTCTGGGACAAGCAGAAACGCCGCTGGGTGATGCTGATCTGGTGCGAAAAGCAGGAAACGATCATCTACACGTCAATGTCGCGCACCTGTCCCTGGCTGACGCCGCGCTACATGCGCGTGCCGGGCGAAACCAAGGGTCGCGGCCTGGTCATGCTTGCCATGCCGACCATCAAGACAGCCAACACCGCAAAGCGATTGATGCTGCAGGCGGGCGCGATCGCGATGCTCGGCATCTACACGGCCGTCGACGACGGCGTGTTCAATCCAGACCTGTCGCCGCTCGAGCCCGGCGTATTCTGGAAGGTCGCGCGCAACGGCGGCACGCTCGGACCTTCCGTTTCCCGCTTCCCGGATCCGCGCCTCGACCTGGCCGGCCTGGTCGTGAAGGACATGCAGTCCGAGATCAAGGCGACGATGATGGATCAGACGCTGCCGCCGGACAGCGCGGCGGTGAAATCGGCGACCGAGATCCTTGAGCGCGTCAAGCGGCTTGCCGCCGACCATATCGGCGCGTTCGGCCGCCTGGTGAAGGAAATCGTGGTTCCGTCCGTGCGGCGGCGTATGGAGCTCGCCTACAACAAGGGCCTGATCCGGAGCGAGATCCCGATCGACCAGCTGCTGGTGCGCGTCAAGGTGAAGTCGCCGCTGGCCTTGGCCCGTGAGGCGGAGCGCATCGGCAAGATCGTCCAATGGCTGGAAATGGTCATCGCCATCCTGACGTCGGCCGGCGCGCCGCAAGGCGTCAACCGCATCGCCAAGCTCGAGCTGCTGCTGACTGATATCGCCGGCGACATGGGCGTGCCGTCGAAATACGTCGTGACGACGGATGAGCGGAAGCAAATGGACGAGGCCGCGCAACAGCAACAGGCCCTGCTGGCGGCGGCCGCTGCAGCGACAGGCGCCGCAGGTGGGATGCCGACAGCATGAGAGACAGAAACGTCCAGGACATGGTCGCCGGCGCGGCGCGCAGCGGCTGGGAATGGTTCGAAGGCGCGGACGAGAAGATCCGTGAGCGCCTGGACGTTCGCCAGGCCCTCGAGGGGGAAGACGGCATGGCCGTCGCGCGGGCCTGGGCGGACTTCGCCGCGACACCGGGCGGACAGAAAGCGTTGCTGGCCATGGCCAAGGCCACGCTCGACCGAACCGTGTTCTTCGTCAATCTCGGCCTCGACCCCATGTCGATGGCCGTTTTCGGCGCGTTCCGTGAGGGTCAGAACGCGCTCGCGCATGAAATATTTCGCCAGATAGCCAAAGGCCAAGGCGAAACCCTCCTTCCGAGAGACGTGACTTAACCGGAGAACGTGACATGTGGAAACTTTTGGACAAGTACCTGCCGCTGCGCGCGCCTGAAGGCGGCGGCGGTGGCGGCGGTGATGGTGCCGGCGGCGGTGGCGGGGGTGGTGGCTGGGCGCCGCCGGCGGGCCTGCCCGACGAGTTCAAGGGCGCGTCGGCTGACGAGACTTTGGGCAAGCTCCTGGGTGGCTACAACGACGTCAACACCCGTTTCGGCGGCCTGCGCGACAAATTGGCCACCATGCCGAAGGCGCCGGACAAGCCGGACGGCTATGTCTATGAGCCGAGCGACAAGCTGCGGCCGTATTTCGGCGACCTGAAAACCAATCCTGTTTTCGACCAGGCGCGGCAGGCCTTCCACAAGCACGGCATCCCGGCGCAGGCTTTCGCCGGTGTGATCGAGGACCTGTACGGGCCGCTGGCTGAAAAGGGACTGCTCGGCGAGGTTTTCGATCCGAAAGTGGAATTGAAGACGTTCGCGACCGAGCTCGGCCTCGACGCGGCTGGCGCCACCAAGGCGCTGACCGAAACCGACGCCTTCGCTAAGGGCCTTTTGACCCAGCTGAAGGACATCCCGGAAAAGCTCAAGCCGAAGGTCGAGGCGGCGATGCTCGGCCTGACCGACACGGCGGAGGGCAATGTTCTGCTTCGCGCGCTGGCCGGCCGCCTGGCCGAGAACGGCATCCGCATCGGTGGCGATGGCAACGCCGCCGGCGCGCTGACCGTCGAGGATCTGAAAAAGCTCGACAACGACCCGCGCATCGATCCGGCAAACCGCAACCATACGGACCCTGCCAAGCGCTTCGACGAGGACCTGCGCAAGAAGTACGACGAGGCCTATCAGCGCCTTGCCCCGGCCAACAAGACGGCCTGGTAAAAGTTGACCGCATCGCCGCCCGATTAGGCTTCTCTTGCACTTTCGGGCGGACCTGCGCCGCCGGTGGCCTCTCCGCCTCCTTGCAAGGATCAAAGGCGGACCTGCCGGCGCGTTCGCGGCCTCTCCACCCCGGTGTTTCCCTTTAACATCGGAGTTTCCCAAATGACCGTGAATGCACCCACCTGGTTCCCGACCCAGTACGCGAACCGGGCCATGCACATCTATCAGAACAAGGGCAATCGCCTTCGCCCGATGGTGACGGCCGCAACCCGCATCGAAGGCGCCGAAAAGGCCGTCTTCTGGCTCGCAGGCAAGACCGTCGCGCGCAAAAAGACCGCCGCCAACCAGCGCAACGTTCCCGGCGGCGCTGATCGCAAGAAATTCGAAGTTCCGCTCGCTACTTGGGTGGCCTTCGACACCGTCGAGGAATTCAACCTCGACCGCATGTCGGTGGACGAAAAGGAAATCGTCTACCAGTCGGGCGCCATGGCGCTTGGTCGCGCCACCGATATCGAGGTCTACACCGTCATGAAGACGGCCAAGCCGGCCGCCGACGCTGGTCTCGATTTCTCGGCCGGTGCCTTCAGCGCCGCCAATGCCCTCACGCTCTGCAAGGCGCTGCAGGACGACAAGGTGCCGTGGGACGGCCAGGTCTATTGCGGCCTGCCTTCACTGCAGTGGAACCAGTTCCTTGGCAACAAGGTGGTGAACTCGGCCGACCACGTGAAGGACCTGCCGTTCACCCAGGCGACCGACACCCGCTTCTGGAACGGCGTCAACTGGTTCCTGCAGGTCGAGGAAGATCCGGAAGACTTCTACCGGGTGCCCGGCGCCAACAAGCAGGATCTGATGATCTGGCACAAGTCGGCGCTCGGCTGGGGCAACCATACCGATCTTCGCGTGATCCCGCAGTGGGACAACTACGAAGACTGGTGGACCATCAACATGCAGGCCAAGGGCTGCGCCACCACGATGCAGGAAGGCAAGGGCATCAAGTGCTTCACCACCAGCTCGAACAGCGCGATCGCCATCGTCTGATCTGACTGACCGCGCCCGGCGGAGGCTCTGCCGGGCGCTCGTTCCCAAAACCGCAACGGAGATCCCGGACCATGGCTTTCAACGCCAAAGGCTTCAAGACCCTCACCCACATTGGCACGCCCGATGTGAACGGCGCTGCAGGCACCAATGTCTGCCTGCATGCCTACGTCACCAACGACGACACGGCCGCTGTCATCACCGCGGGCTACTTCAACAGCATCGCGACCCGGCTGAAGAAGGGCGACATCATCATGATGTCGCTCGACAATGACGGCGCGCCGATGCTGCGCAACTACCTCGTCACCGCCGTCGCTGCAGGCGTCGTCACGATCGCGGCGCAGAACGTCGCCTGACGTTTCGCGCTTCGTCGCCAGCTCCGGCGCGTCACGTCGCCGGGGCTGGTTTTTGGTCACTGTAGGAGCCGATCATGCCGTTGCTGCAGCCTCTCGATATCGTCAACGCCGCCTGCGCCATCATTGGCGAGGATCCGCTCGAGGATTTCGACGGCGAGGCCGGGGGCGCCGCGATCTCGATCTATGAGGACGTCGTCGGTTTCAACTGCGGCGTCTATCAGTTTTCGTTCTGCCGATCGGTCCGCCAGCTTTCCCGCGTCAGCGACGCCGTGCCGCTGTCCGGCTGGACCTATGTGTTCGATCTGCCTCCCGAGCGCATCGGGCCGCCCATCTACGTCACGGACGACATCACCAGTCCCGATCGGCGCTTCAATCGCTACAGCCTGGTCGACGCCACGGTGCACGCGAGCTGCGAGCCGCTGTTCGCGATGATCAAGATCATCCCTGCGCCGCACCTTTGGAGCGCCACGTTCAAATCCTGCACGATCAGCGCGGTCGCCGCCAGGCTCGCCTTCTCGCTGGCCTCCGATCGCCAGACGCTGGAGACGCTGACGCAAGTCGCCTACGGCAGCTCCGTCGATAATTTCCGTGGCGGACAGATGCGCGCCGCCATCAACGAGGATGCCCAGGCGACGCCGCCGCGCAAGCCCGACTGGTCGAACAACCCCTTCGAACGCGCGTGGAAGAGCTGACATGGTCGCACGCCCTGGCAGGATGCAATCGGCGAGCACCGCCGGCGAGCTCGACCCTTCACTTCACGATCGCTGGGAGCTGAAATACTTCGGCACCGGCTCGAGGCGGATGGAAAACGTCCAGGTCATCCCGCAAGGCGGCTTCAAGGTCCGGGACGGAATGCGCGATGTCGGCGCCGTCGACGCTGCAGCGACGCGGCTCTTTCCCTTCGACGCTTCCGATGGATCGTCTTACGACCTGGTGTTCAAGCCGCTTGGCTGCGCCATGTGGGGTGAAACGGCCGAGCTCGACACAGTCGTGACGGGGCTGACGGCCGATATGCTAGCAACGTTCACCGTTGCGCAGCAGCTCGACACGATGCTGCTTTTCCACACTGAGTTGAAGCCGCAGCGCATCAAGATCCTGGCGCCGAACAATTGGGCGGTCGACGACGTGCCGTTCGTCGGGATCCCGACCTATGACTATGGCGGCGTCTACACCAACGGCGTCTCGGCCGTCTGGGAAGTCGAGTTCGCAGGCTTGGACCCGGCCTCGTCCTTTTTCGTGCTGACGGTGTCGAACCAGGACACCCTGTCGATCGACTACACGAACGACATGCTGGTGATGGCAGGGCGCGTTGAAACCGCCGTGCTCGACCTTCCCAATGTCGCACCTGGTGTAACCTGCGTTTCCTCGAGCGGCGGCACCGGCGGCACCAAGGTCAAGATCACCTTCGACGGCGTGGGCAACGAAGGCGACGGCTGGGCCGTGACGGGCCGCGTGATCAACAAGGCCGACGCGGCTATCCTGTCATTCAAAGTGACACCTGGCGTCGAGCCTGGGGAGGATCTGATATCGGCCACGAAGGGCTGGCCACATTGCGGCGCCTTCTACAGCCAGCGGCTTCTGATCGGCGGTTTCAAATCGCTGCCGAATGCATGGATGTTCTCGAAGGTCGGCGACTATTTCAACTACGACAAGCGCTTCGTCGAGGCCAATGGGCCGACCTTGATCCCCATGGACGTCGCCGGCGGCGAACGGATCGAGCGCATCGTTCCGAACCGCAACCTGCTGATCTTCACGACCCAGGCGGAATACTGGCTGGCCGAACGGGCGCTTTCGAAGACGACGGCGCCGAACCACGTCCAATCATCGCGCCACGGCGCGCGCCGTGGCGTGCCGATCGTCGAGAGCGAAGGCGCCGCGCTGTTCCTGCATTCCGACGGCGATGTGCTCGGCGAGAACCGCTACACCGATGTCGAGGGCAATTTCGTCGCCACCGATATTTCGCTGCTGGCGCCGCACCTGGTCAATCACGGCAAGGATCTTGCTATTCGCCGCGCCACCAACTCGACCAGCGGAAACCTGCTCGGGATGATCCTCGACAGTGGTGACGCCAGGCTGGTCACCATCCTGCGCGAACAGGAGGTCACCGCCTTCACGCGCATGACGACGGCCGGCACGCCGATCGCCGTCTCGGTCAACGGCCGCAACGAAATGAGCTGGCTTGTCGACCGGCCGGACGCGCGCCGCCTCGAGCGCTTCGAAAATGGCTTGCTGCTCGATGCCGCGATCTCGTTCACCTACGGCGTGCCGACGACGGTAATCGGCGGCCTGGCGCGCTTCAACGGGCGCGATGTCTGGGCAATCGGCGACGACGACGTGTTCGGGCCGTTCCATGTCGCCGGCGGTTCGCTCACCTTGCCGGTCGCCGTCATGGCGGTGACTGTAGGCACCTGGTCGCCGCCAGTAGTGCAGACGTTGCCGCTGCCGCGCACTGTCGGGCCGAACATTGTCTTGAAGCGGAGAGCGCGGATCCATTCCGTTATCCTGTCCGTGCTCGACACGACGTCGGTCGCCATCGGCGTCAACGGCAAGGCGCCTGTCGACATCGATTTGCTCCGATACGGCGCAGTGGCGGACGTGCCCGAGCTGCAGGCGCCGTTCACCGGCGATCTCAAAATTCGCGGCCTCACCGGTTACCAGGACGATCCGTATGTCACCATCACACAAACGCGGCCTGGCCGGATGACGGTTCGGTCGATCACCATCGAAGCGTCGCTCTAGGGGAGGCCAGACATGCAGGCGGCATTTGCGGCGATTGCCTCAATCTTCGGCGGTGGCGGCGCTGCAGCGACCGGCGCGGCCGCCACCGGGGGCGCGACAGCGGCCGGCTTGAGTGGCGCGCAAACCCTCGTCTCGGTCCTTTCGGCGATCGGCACGCTCGGCGCCGGCTTTGCCAGCGCCCAGGCCTCCAAGGACCAGGCCAACGCGGTCGAGCTGCAGGCGGGGCAGGACAAGGTCCAGGACACGCAGCGCCAGACGCAAATGAAGCGCACGTTGCTTCAGGTGTTGGGCGACAACGACGTGACGTTCGCGTCCGCCGGCATCGATATTTCCGGCGGCATCGCCCAGGACGCCAGGCAGACGGCCAGCAAGCGCGCGGCCGACGAGCTTACGATCGACAGGCGCGACAGCGATTTCCGGATGGCCCTGGCGAAGATGCGAGCACAGGGCTACCGCCGCCAGGCGAGCTCGACGATCGGCGGAGCTTTGCTCGGCGCCGCCGGCGGCATGCTCAACAGCTATATCGACGGTCAGGTTCGTGGCCTACCGGACGCCGCGTAATTAGGGGAATTCGCGATGGCTAATCGGCAACCTCGAAATCCAGGTGAGCTCCGTCAATTCGACCAGTATGCGAAGATCGGCGACGCGCAATCTTACGCGGTCGACACGGGCGACGCCTGGCGCGCATTGAGCTCGGTCGCCGGCAAGCTTTCCGACCGTCTCGGCAAGATGGCCGATGACGCTGCAGCGCGTGAAGGTGCGATGGCCGGTCTCGCGGCCGGCGCTTCGTCCGGTGCGGCCTATCTGCAAATGCAGGCATCGCAGTCAGCCGCTGCAGGCAAGGCCGGCCAGCTTTCCGGCGATGCGGATAGCATCGTCACCCAGGCCGCCGCCCGCCACGGGGTAAGCGCCGCCTATCTGAAACGCGTCGCGATGATCGAAAGCAGTGGCAACGCCAATGCCGTGTCGCCGACAGGCGCGAAAGGGCCGTTTCAGTTCGTCGGCGGGACGGCTCGGCGCTATGGCCTCGCCAATCCGTTCGATTGGGGACAATCTGCGGATGCGGCCGCGCGCCTGACGGCTGACAACGCCGCCTATCTGCGGCGTGTTCTTGGCCGTGAGCCGAGCTCAGGCGAGCTCTATCTTGCGCATCAGCAAGGCGCCGGAGGCGCGGCCAAGCTGCTCGCTGATCCCAAGCAATTGGCGGCAACGGCGGTCGGCGCCCGCGCCGTGGCCGTGAACGGGGGAAAGGCCGGCATGCAGGCGGGTGAGTTCGCCGGCATGTGGACGCGCAAGTTCGCCGACATCGACGGCCAGCCCGCCACTGTTCCTGCAGGCCCGGCGCCGGCCGCGCCGCCGAAAGGCCTCGTCCAGGCTGGAAATATCGATCTGGGCAACCGTCCGGTCGTTAAGAACGAAGATGGTTCTATCAGCACCGTGCGGTCGATGTCGTTCGAGCAAGACGGTAAAGAGATCCTAATCCCCACCGTTTCGCCCGATGGCAAGCTGTTGAGCGACGAGGACGCGATCAAGCTCTATCGCCGCTCCGGCCAGCATCTGGGCATCTTCGACAGCGCCAAGAGCGCCACTGCCTACGCGAAGGACCTGCACGAGAGCCAGGCCGCCTACTATGGCGGACCGCAATCGGCGAACCGTCCTGTCGTTCCCGTCCTGCAGACGACGCCGCTGGCGCTGCAGCGTAGCGACACGATCTATGGCGACGCGTACAACCGCGCCGCCTCGAGCGCCTATGGTTGGCGCATGCAGACCGGCCTCGAGACGCAAATGCAGGCGGCTTATGAGGCAAACCAGGACAACCCCTCCGGCTTGGCCGACGCGCTCACCAAGGTTCACACCGAATTCGCCAAGGATGCGAACCTTGGAGATCCGCTGTTGGCGGAGGCCTTCGACAAGCGCTTTGCCGAGCGTAGCCAGGCCTTCATGCTCGACGCCCAGAACAAGGCGGCGGCGAAGATGCGGGAGACAGAGCAGGCCGCTGCGTTTGAGGGTATCGCCGCGCAGCGGCAAGGTGTCGAGCGGCAGGCGATCGCGCTCGGAGCCAACCCAAAGGGCGACGCTATCATGCAGCGTGAGGTCGAGCGCGCCGGTCGTTCGATCGACGGCGCTCTGGCGAACGGCTCGCTGACGCCGCTGCAGGCAGCAAAGGCCAAGGCCGACTTGGCGGAGACGGCGGCGACCGGCCGCGTGCGCGGCGTTTACGAAGCCCTCGACACGCCGGAGAAGAAAGAGCAGTTCGCGACCGGCCTGCTGGACGAATGGACGGCCGGCAAGGGGCCGCTCGCCAAGCTGCCGTACGACACCGTCAAGAGCCTGTCGTCGACGCTGTGGAATGAGGCCCGCGCCGAGATTAACCGCCAGACGGCCGCTCAGAAGGTGGAGGCCGCGCGGACGGAAGACCTGGTTAAGGATGACATTGCCAGCGTCGCGGCCACCGGCAAGGGGCTCGATCCGAAAGACAGCGGCTTGTCGCCCGACAAGGTCGCGAGCCTGCTCGGCCCGGAAAAGTTCGACGCCTGGCGCGCCGACCGCGCGCAGGCCGAGAAGACATGGCAGGCGACGGCCGGCCTGGATACGGCGACGCCGGCCGAGATCTCGCAACGGCTGGACGCCTTGACGCCAAAAGCCGGCGCGCCTGGCTTTGCCGGTGACGCCAAGGTGTTCGATGCCGCGTCGAAAAAGGCCGCTGCGGTGCTGAAGGCGCGCGCGGATGATCCGGCGGCCGCCGTGGAAAACGCCTTCCCTGAAGTCAAGGCGATGGCCGACCAGGCTAACCCGCAAGATCCGGACAGCATGCAGGCCCTCGTTTCCGCTCGCCTGCAGGCGCAGAAGGCGCTTGGGGTCGACGAGCTCGGCCAGTCGCCGCTGACCAACCAGGAAGCGCGGGCGCTGGCGCGGGCCGTCACGGCGCAGCCGGATCCGGCGCTGCAGTCGAAGGCCATGAGCCAGCTGGTCGACCAGGTGCAGGCGACCTATGGGCCGCATGCCGACGCGGTGCTGAAGCAGATCCTGCAGGTGCAGGGCATCGACAAGGAAATGGCGGGTTTCGGCGCCGGCCTGTTCGCGCGGCTCAACCGCGGCAACAAGCCGTCGATCGGCGACAAGCGCCAGGGCGGCGTGATGTCCGAAACCGACGCGGCGGCGCAGGCGGGAACGGCAAAGGGGTCGGATGCCTGGCCCGTTCCGAACTACAAGCAAATGCAGATGCTGAGCGCCAATCCCGACCTGGCGCCGCAATACGATCAGAAATTCGGCCCTGGCGCCTCCAAGCTGGTGCTCGGCAAGCCGCAGACCATGAAGTTCAAAGTGCCGGGCGGCACCGAAACGCTCGAGCCCGATGGCAGCGAAGGGTTTACTCCAGATGGCGGACAATAATCCCTTCGACGCGCTCGACAGTTTCGATGACGGTCCCGATCAGGTGCTGCAGCCGGCGCCTCCTCCGGGCCTTGTCGAGCGCTTTAAGCTGAATTTCGAGGGCGGCCAGCGATACAACACGATCCTTGGCGCCATTAACGACGCGCAGACAGAACGGAACCGCCGCGATCGGGCGCGCTTCGATGCGGAATATGAAAGCTTTCCGCAATGGAGCGGCTTCCTCGAGGGCTCATCAGCGCTCGCCGGCTCGGTCGCGGGCACAGCCGCCAGCCCGGAAAATTTCATCCCGATTGGCCTGGGCGAAAAGGTCCTGGTCGGCACCAAGGCGGCCGTTACGGGCCTTTGGGCGAAGATCTTCTCCGGCGCCATAGACAGCGCGGCCGCCAACGCCGTGTCGGACGCGGCAATCCAGGGTGTCGAGCTCGGCGCTGGCAATCGCGACAGCTTCGATCCCTGGCGCTATGCCAGCGGCGTTCTACTCGGCTTCGGTATCGGCGGCCTGGGCGGCTCGATCTCGCACGGGCTCGAGGTGCGATCGAAGGGCAAGGCGACCACGGAGCTATTCGACGCTGCAGCAAAGGAAAAAGCGGCGTCGCAGCCTGGCGCCAATCCTTTCGATGGCCTGGACGACGCGCCGCCGGCTCCGGCCAGCGAACCGGGCAAGATCGTCACCGGCAAAGAGGCACAGGCGGCGTCAGCCCCGCCAGTTCCTGAAAAGCCGGAACAGGGACCCGCGCCAAAATCCAAGAAATCCAAGGCACCGGCCGCTGCCCAGGCCGCGCCTGTGACTGAAAGGCCCGAAGCTGCAACGCTCGGCGACGATCTGTCGGCAAAGGCCGGCGAGGCGAGAGACGTGCCGCCGGCGCCGCCGCCCGCCGCTGCAGCGACGCCCGACGAGATCCTGTCCGGCGCCGGTCACGATCTCAAAAAGGTCGAGGCCGCCGGGCACAATGTCGACGAGGTGATGGCGTCGGCCTCGAGCGAGAACGTCGGCCGCGCGGTCCAGGTGCAGGAAATCGCCTCCCTGCAAGACCGCGTGACCGAGCTCGAGCAGCTGCAGCCGCTGCAGAACGGCTACGGCCCCGGGTTGCTGCGCAACGACAAGGCCGCGCCGGACGAAATGGTCTATGAGCTCGGCATGGGCGCGATGACGAAGCCCGAGCTCGACGCCGAACTTGCCAAGACGAAAGACCGGCTGACTGCGCTCGAGGGCGGCCTCGCGAAAGGGGAGGTCGATCAGCGCATCGCGGCAAGCGTCGAGCTCGGCCGCGCCGGCCAGGCAAAGCGCCAGGCCAGCCATGAGAAGGATCTGGCGGAGGTCAATTCCTTCATGGCAACGCCGGTGCAGACCGGCGCCTTGCGCGGCCAGCTGCAGCGGCCGGCGGGTGGCTCTGCCGCGACGTCGAAGGCCGTCACCAACATCGCCCGCGTTCGCGAGACGGCTGAGGCCTTGGCCGTCGCCCTGGACGTCGCCGCGACCAGGCAGGGCCGCCTGCCGCGCGCCAAGGGCGGCAAGGTGCTCGGCGTCTTCAAGTCGCCGAGCGGCGTCGTGCGAGTAAAGTCGCTCGACGATTTCGACGTGCTCACACACGAATACGGCCACCATGTCGAGAAGAACATTCCCGGCATGACGGCGCTGATGAAGGCGCACGCGGTCGAGCTCCGCAAGCTCGACTACGATCCCGCCGCCGGCCGCCCCACTGAGGGCTTTGCCGAGTTCTTCCGGCTCTGGCTGACCAATCGGCCCTTTGCGCAAAAGGAAGCGCCTGGCTTTGCCAAATCCTTCGAGGCCCTGCTCGCCACGCATCCGGAGATCTCGGGCGCGATCGATAAGGCGTCGAAAGCCTGGTCGGACTTCCTGTCGGCGCCGTCGACGGCGGCCGTCGCCTCGACCATCGTTTCCGCCAAGCGCAAGGGCTGGGTCGGAAAGACCAGTGGCGAGCTGAAGAAACACGGTGTCGCCGGCACCATTCATGATGTGCTGCAGCGGATCTACACCTTCGCCTTTGACGATCTCAACCCGCTGGCCAGAGCGGTGAAAGAGCTGCAGGCGGTGCATATCGCCAACAAGGGGAAGCCGCTGGACATCAACGTCTCGAGCGATGCCTACAAACTGGCGCGCATGTCGCGCGGCGCCTACTCGGCCGGGCACATGGATGTGATGTATGGCGTTGCGCCGTATCGCGGAACGCATCCGGAGAGCCCAAGCCTGCGCGACGCGATAGTCGAGGCGACCGGCAAGCCGAACGCGCTGTCGGGCTGGGATGCCGACAAGGTCCGCGATTTCGGCTCATACCTCTGGTCGCGGCGCGCGCTCGCCGAATGGGAGCGGTTCCGCGCCGGCGAGATCCCGAACCCGCCGGACAAGCTAACCCATGGCGATCACCTGCAGAACGTCGCCGAGCTCGCCAAGGCCAATCCGGCGTTTGTCAGCGCGGCCGACAAAGTGCATGAGTTCGGTCACGCGCTCTGGAAAAAGAAGTTCGACGCCGGCCTCATCGACCAGGTCACCTATGAGGAAGGCCTGAAGATCGTCGACTATGTGCCCGGCCTGCGCGACTTCTCGTCGGACACCGACGCCAAAGTGCCGGGCGGTCCCTCGAGGGGCAAGACAGCGAAGGGCGGCTTTGCCAGCCGCTTCCGTGGCTCGAAACGCGACGTCATTAACCCGCTCGAGAGCATGGCGGCCGACGCCTACGAAACGGCGATGGCGATCGCGCGGAACGACGTCGTCAAGGCTCTCGATCGACTGGCGTTGACGGCCGGCCAGGGCGCCGGCGCGATCGCCGAGCGGATCCCGGCCAAGGAAATGAAGGCGACGATGGTCGACCCGCTCGAGGCGGTCGAGACGGCCGCGCGCAATGCCGGTCTGGCGAAGCCCGACATCATGATGCTGCGCGACAGCGTCGAGAGCGCGATCGGCGACGAGAAGGCCGCGATCTTCCGGCCGGCGATCATCAACGAAAAGGGCGAGCCGATCGTGTTCTTTCGCGACGGCGGCAAGCTGCAGGCGCTGCGCCTGGCGGACGGCAAGTTCGGCAAGGCGATGTACGGCACGCTCGCGGCGATGTCGCAGCACGAGCGCAATTTCTGGCTCGAGCTCGTCGCGGTGCCGGCGCGGATCTTGCGCATGGGCATCACGACAGCTTTCGAGTTCGTTGGGGCCAATTTCGTCCGTGACCAGGCCATGGCCGCCATCCTCTACGGAAAGCCGCTGCAGCGGCTAGGGCGCTCGCTGCAGGGGGCGGCCGACGATCTGCTGGGCTCGGAGACTGCCCGGCTCTATTCGCGCGTCGGCGGCCTCTCTGGCGGACAGGAAACAGCCTCCTTGTCCAAGGTGATGGCGGAGCGGGATCTGGCCGGCCTGCGCCGCAAGGGCTGGGTCGCGAACCGCCTGTCGTCCTGGCATGGCATCCTGGCGGTGGCTGAGGTTTCCGAAACCGCGACGCGCCTTGGCCTTTTCCGTACCTTTGCCCAGGAAGCGAAAGCCCGCGGCCTTTCCGACATGGAAGCCGCGCTCGAGGCAAGCTGGCGCGCGCGTGACTATCTCGACTTCGATCGGCGCGGATCCGGCATGGCGGCGCTGGCGCGCGTGATCCCGTTCTTCAACGTGGCGCTGCAGGGCACGGACAAGGTGACGCGCCACATGATCGCGCCGATCGCCAAGAAGATGCTCGGCCAGGCGCTGTCGCCGGAAGACACGCGCGCGCTCGGCGCGGCCGCCAAGAGCTGGGCCTATCTGGCGGCGCTGACAGTCGGTTCGATGTCGCTCTATGCGCTGCAGAGCCGTAACGAGGACCATGACGAGATCTCGGCGCAGACCAAAGCCACGCACTGGATGATCAAGTCCGGCGGCCGCTGGGTCGCGGTGCCGAAGCCTTTCGAGCTCGCGACCGTCATCAATCTGGCGGAAGCCTCTTATGACGCGATGGTCAAGAAAGATCCATCCGCCGGTGGCCGCTGGGTCGACAGCCTGTTTTCGACGCTGGCGCCGCCGTCGATCCTCGAGGGCAATCCGGCGATCACCTCCTATTTCGAGGTCAAGACCAATACCGATTTCTTCACCGGCGCACCGATCGTGCCCGAGCAGCTGCAGGGTCTCGAGCCCTTCCTGCAATACACGGCGCGCACGTCGGAACTGTCGAAAGAACTTGGCAAGGCCTTCAACATTTCGCCGGCGATCGCCGATCATCTGATCACCGCGCATCTGGGATCGTGGGGCCGATCGGCGCTTTCGCTGTATGACCTGGCACAGCCGGACGCGCCCGGCTTTGCCTGGGACGATGCGCCGATCTCTCGACGGTTCATCAAGGATGCGGCCAAGGGCTCGCAATCCGTGACCATGTTCTGGCAGACGGTGGGCGAGCGCCAGGGCACCCTCGAGGGAAAGGCCAAGAGCTGGCGATCGATGATCGAAAGCGGAGATCCTGCCGGCGCGGCCGACTATTATGCGTCGCAGGATGACATCGCAAAGGTCTATATCGGCATGTCGGCGATGGATGCGAAGGCCCGCCGGCTGCACCCGCTTCTGCGCGCGCGCGGCGCGATCGAGGCGATCGGCGCTATCCGGCGAGATCTCGCCATGAACCGGCTGACGGACGGGCAGGGCAACCCGCTCGAGGTCGGCTCGGCCGCGCGGACGGCCGCCGACGACATCCTGTCGACCTTGAGCATGGCCATGGCGCGAAACGCTCTCGCGCTGGCGGGTGTGCCGGGCTGGGCGCAGCGGCAGGAGATCCCGGAAGACGGGTTCTATCGCGAGCTCGAGGCGGTATCGCCCGATCTGGCGCAGCGCCTGGCTGACGGCTTCGCCACAAACAAAGTCTGGACCTATGAGGCTGTGAAAGAGGCTTGGCCGGATCTGCGCCAGCGCGTCCTCGAGGAAGGGTCGCAGGCGCAGGTGCTCGACCTGGTCGGCGAAGTGCAGTCGGCCGGCAACCCGATCGAGGGCGGGGCCAAGATCAAGAGGAAGCAAAAGCCCGCCCTGGTGCCGTGAAGTTGACGGCACTGCGGGGGCCTCATGATCGGCCCCGATCACAATCGGGACCCGAACCATGAGCGCAGTCTTCCCCGTCAATCCGGATGCCCGCTGGCGCAGCTATACGGCCGCTGCAGCGCAAACGGTCTTCGCGATCCCGTTTCCATTCCAGGACGCTGATGACATCACCATCCTGAAGATCGCGCTCAATGGCGCCGTCACGACGCTTGCCCTTCCGGCGGACTACACCGTAGCCGGCGCCGACAATCCCGCCGGCGGCAGCTTCACCCTGACAGTGCCGGCGGCCGCCGGCGAGAAGTTCATGCCGATCGGCAACGCGGTGCTCGAGCGCGTGCTCTCGATCGTGCGCGGCGGCCGCTACAATTCCGCCGCGACCGACGAAGATCTCGACCGGCTGATGATCATCGCCCAGGAGCACGATCGAGACATCGGGCGGGCCGTGAAGGCGGCTTACGGCACGGCCGGCGCGGATCTGCCGCCGGCCGAGGCCGATAAGCTACTCGGCTGGAACGCTGACGCTACGGCCCTCGAGAACAAGACGGCGGCCCAGCTCGGCCTCGTGGCGATCAGTGATGACCCAACGCTTGCCGGCGACAGCCACAACGAAGTGCCGACAGAGCATGCGGTCAAGGGGTATGCCATCCCGCTGGCCATTGCGACGGCCTTCGGCCTTAGCCTGCTCGGCTCGGTCAGCCTGCCAGCGCTGTCGGCGACGCTCGTCAATACGCAGACCGGCGCGGGCGCCGTGCAGCGCACCATCCAAAACAAGTTCACGGAGACGCTGTCGGTCAAGGACTTCGGTGCCGTGGGCGACGGCGTGACTGATGACACGGCTGCCATCCAGGCTGCGGAAAACGCAAGAGCGGCGGTCGCCGGCGAGCTAATCTTTCCGCCTGGCACCTACCAGATCAGCGCCGCGAACATCACGGTCAACCGATCTGCTGGTGGTGGGTGGCGCGGTCGTGGCCAAGCAATGCTTCGCGCGACCGCGAACAACACCATCCTGTGTGTGCTGACTGGCGCGGTGGCGGGAACGACAAACAAGCCGTTCTCCGTTTCCGGCCTGCATTTCCACGGCGGCGGGTTTACTGGCGTCCGTGGCGTGCATGAGGCGTCCCCTTACGGGACGACCATCGACGGCTGCACCTTCACGCAGATGTATTTCTGCGCGTCGTTCATCGGCGGCTCGGTCCTGGCAACCCAGACAGGCTGGATACAGATCAGCAACATCAGGCAGTACGGCGGCGGGTCGTGGGCCTTCTACGGCTTCGACGATACCAAGTATCTGTTCCACATCGAACTCAACAACATTCATCAGGTCGGAACAGGTTCGGCCGCCAATTGGGAAAACGACTTTTGGATTGAGGGCCGGCGGGCTGTAGGTCTTTCGATCAACAACTGCTGGTCTGGCTCGCTCGACGGTGGCGCGGACGGATTGCGGCTGCGCGGCGACTGCCAGGGCGTGTTCGTCACGAACTCGACGTTCGTCTGGCCGAAGATCGGCATCAATTCGCTCACTTGGACCGACACGCTGAAGCCGGCCTACGTCTACATGGCGAACATCGGCGTGGACCAGCATACGACCAGCGCCGCCGAGATCGAGGGGCGCACGTGGTTCATCACCAACGCCAACTTTGCGAACGGCTACGTTCGCACCAACACTGGGCAGGCGTGCTTGCTCAAGTCGACCTGCACTGACATCGTGATCGAGAACGCGCTTTTCGCTTATGACCAGAAGTCGGGCCTGGTGGTGCAGAACGGCGCTAAGAAAATCCGCGTCAGTAACTTCACCGCTGAAAACAACAACCAAGTTGCCGGCGCGTTCTATGATGTCGATCTTGGCGCGTCGCCTTATGTTGACGTTCGGCTATTCGGCAAAAACGTGCTCGGCACGGCGGGCGTCAACGCAACCGGCCAGCGTGTGGTGAATGGCGTCACGTCGAATGAAGTGAGCCGCAATACCGGCTCGGCCGCCACCACGGCGGTCACCACTACAGAAGACCTGATGACCTATTCAATCCCAGCCAACGTGCTGAAGGTCGGGCAGAAGGTCCGGCTCACGGCCTGGGGCGTTACCGCTGCCAACGCCAATACCAAGACAATCCGGCTCTGGTTCGGCGCGAACTCGATCGTCGATCACAACGGCGCCTGGAACAATGTCCCCTGGCGGCTGCAGGCTGATATCTACATCACGGGCGTCGATGCCCAGGAATACAGCGGAGTGGCGTTTGCGTCCGCCAACACTCCGTCAGTCCGGCAGGGTACCATGGCGAACGATGATGGCGTGGCGATCACGGTGAAATGCACGGGCCAGAACGGAACCGCCAGCGCCGGCGACATCACCTGTCAGGGCTTCACGGTCGAGCTCTTGGACTAGGCCGCGACCGGCTCCGGCCTCGGCGCTGCAATCATGCGCCGAGCCTTCTCGCCGATGACCATGCCCGGAACCTCGACAATGGCGTGAGTGAGCCACGCCAGTCCGATCGCTATCGAGATCGACGAGAGGCTGTAGACGGCAAACAGCGCGTAGGGGTCGAGATCCAGGGACCTCACTCCGAGCTTGACGATGATCAGCGCGCCGGCCAGGTGCAGCAAGTAGAACGGATAGCTGATCCGCCCCAGGAAGTGTGCGACTGGATTGGTCGTGACCCAGATCGAATGCCGGGCGACGTATGCCACGACGCAGAAGGCTCCGGCCATTTGCCAGCAACGCATGGCGAAGCCCGGGCCGAGCAGGAAGTCCGCCGTCATCAGGGCGGCCAGACCTAGCAAAGCGATTATGCGATTGGTCGCGGCGGCGGGTAGATCGTCGACGATCGCGCCCAGGGCAAAGGCGCTCATGAACAGCGGCACCGGGCGATTGTCGAAATAGGACACTGCGAACGTAGTGGCCAGAAACGCAACAAATAGGGCCGGATGCAGGCGCCGGGCCGTCACCGCGGCAAAGACCCATAGGCTTCCCCAAACCTCGATCTGCAAGGTCCACAATACCCCGTTAAGCGAGGTGTCATAGAGGATCGCTGCGCCGAAAATCTGCGACCAGGTGCTTGAAGGAGTCAGAAACCCAATGATGAGCGCCGACGCTGCAGCGACGGGGATGAGGCGGAAAGCTCGGCGGACGATATAGGGCACGAACCCATCGTCTTTCCGTCGGAGAGATCTCGAGAGCACGAGGCCCGATAGCACGAAGAACACGATGACAGCAGCGTCGGCGTGAAAAACGATATGCAGGAACCGGAAAATCGCATCCTGCAGGGTCGCGTCCGGAACGGTTGCGACCGTCATTCGCAGCGCTGGCCCTATGCCGCCAGCGACGGAAGCGCAGTGCCCGACCGCGACGCTGAAGGCGGCCAGGCCGCGAAGGCCGTCCAGGTCGTAGTTTCGAAGTGTTGCCATCCCGCCGAATAGCCAGCGAACAGCCTCGATTGTCAACCTCGAGTTGACGCCATCGCCGCCGCCTTAGCCTAGCGGAAACCTTCGAAGGATGGCGGTGGCATGGATAAGAGCATCCCCAAAGCGGCGCTGGCGCTGCTCGATTTCATCGGCAGTATCGAGGCCCCGCGCGGCTACGACACCGTCTACGGCAACAACCAGGCGAAGCTGCCAAAGCCGCTCACCACGATGACGATCGACGAGGTGATCGCGGCCGGGCTCGGCTGGTCGAAGACGTTTGGCAGCTCGGCCGCCGGCAAGCTGCAGTTCATGCGCGCCACGCTGCAGCGGCTGAAAAAGAAGCTCATGCTCTCCGGCGCCGAGCTGCTGGACGCCGACATGCAGGACAGGCTCGGCTACCAGCTGCTTATCGAGCGCGGCTATTCCGACTTCGTCGCCGGCAAGATCGGCCCGATAGCGTTCGGCAAGGCGCTGGCGCAGGAATGGGCATCCTTTCCCGTGCTCTCCGCCACCAGGGGCGCGACGCGCTCGCTGAAGCGTGGGCAGAGCTACTACGCCGGCGACGGCTTGAACAAGGCGCTTGTGGCGCCCGAGCGCGTTGAGGCGATGCTCGCCCAGGTGCTTGCCATGGCCGGCGCGCCGGCACAGGCGCCCGCCAGAGCGCAAACGCCGGCGCCGACGAGCTCGGCACCGGCCGGCCCAGCGGAGCGCGTTCCTGCGCCTCTCCCGCCGCCGACGAAAAAGAAGTGGTTCGCCGGGATCCTCGCCGCTCTCGGCATCGGCGTCGGGGCGGGCGGTGCCGGCTGGCAATCCGGCGAGTGGATCCTGTTCGGCGGGCTCGCCCTAGTCCTGGTCGTTGTCGTCGGCGTTTGGCTACACGGGAGGCAAGCATGACGGGTCTGATCATTCGCATTGGCCTGCGCTATGGCGCGGGCTTCCTGGTCGCGCGCGGCCTGCTCGGCGCTGACGACGCTGCAGCCTTCTCGTCGGATCCGGACATCGCCGCCGCGATCGAGGCCGGCGCCGGCGCGGCGATCGGCGCGGCCGTCGAGGGCTGGCACTACCTGGCGCGCCGCTTCGGCTGGGAGCACTGAACCATGGAGCTAGTGCCGATTTTCGCCCCGATCATCGAAAAAGTGCTGCCGTATCTCGTCGCCGGCGCCGCCGCCCTGGCGGCGTTTGGCGTGGCGCTTTGGCGCGCCCGGGCCAAGGGCGCGGCCGCCGTGAAGGCTCGCCAGGCGGCCGAGGAAGCGAAGGCGCGCGACGTCGCCGACCAGGTCGACAACGACGTTGGCGCACTGCCGGCCGAAGCGGTGCGTCAGGAGCTGAAGACATGGGAAAAGTGATCGCGCTCGGGATCCTGCTCCTTCTCGCTCTCGCCGGCTGTACCGCAGCAAGAGGGAGCTTCTGTGACGTGTCTACGCCGGCGCGGCTTTCGGCAGCTGCGGTCGACCAACTAACCGACGCCCAGGCCCGGGCACTGCTTGCGCACAATCGCAAGGGCCAGAAGCTATGCGGATGGAAGGCCTGATGACGATCGACTGGACCATCAGCATCAGCCACGTGCTGACGATCGCGTTTGCGCTCGCCGGCGGCATTGCCGCCTGGGTGACGTTGCGTTGGCGCGTCGCCGCGATCGAGACGGCTGTGGGCCGGATCGAGAAGGCGCTCGAGGCGGAGCGCAATGCGTCTGCGCTGTCGACGGCGGCTATGAACGGCAGTCTGAAGATCATCCAGGACCGCATCGAAGATGTGCGCGCCAAGGGAGCGCACGAGCTCGCCGAGTTTAAGCTCGAAGTGGCCAAGAACTATGCAGGCCACGTCGCGCTGCGCGACATGGAGGCCCGGCTGGTCAAGGCGATCGACGAGCTCGGCGAGCGGTTGGAAAAGCTCTCTGATGACAGGGCCAGATCCCGGGCTTGACAGCGTGAGCAAACCCGCTGATTTTTCCGGCAAAGCTCACAGGGCGAAAAGCCAAGTGATTGATATTGCTTAGTGCCCAGAGTTCTCTTAATCAGCGGGTCCACAGTTCGATCCTGTGCACACCCACCAAATTTCTCTCAGATCCGATGGAAAATCCGCTGTCTAAGACGGCTGGCACTTGGGCGATTGGTGACTGTCTGAGGCTTGCCTGGCGGGCTGCCAGAAAGGCAGCCCGCCACTTTGTTTGCCGAACTACTTCTCCGAAACACCCGCCTCGGCGAAACTCGCCATCCTGGCGTGGCATTCCAGCGCCGAGCGCACGAGGTTGACGGCGAGACAGGCGCCGGAGCCTTCGCCGAGCCGCATGCCGAGGTCGAGCAGCGGCGGCAGGCCGAGCGCTTCGAGCAGGCGGCGGTGGCCCGATTCGGCCGAGACATGGGCGGCAATGGTGTGGGCCAGGCCGGTCGGATGCAGCCGTGCCAACGGCGCAACGGCGGCGGTGCAGACAAAGCCGTCGAGCAGCACCGGCACGTTGTTGTGGCGCGCGGCAAGCGTGGCGCCGAAAATCGCGGCAAGCTCGCGTCCGCCAAGGGCGGCTGCGATCTTCAGCGGGTCGGACAGTGAACCTGCGTGGCGGGCGAGGCCGGCATCGATCGCAGTGATCTTGCGGATCAGGCCGGCATCGTCGACGCCGGTGCCACGTCCCGTCCATTTCTCCGCGCCGCCGCCGAACAGGGCGGCCGAGATCGCCGCCGCCGGCGTGGTGTTGCCGATGCCCATCTCGCCGAAGCAGACGAGATCGAGGTCCTTGCTCACTGCGTCGTAACCGGCCGACACAGCGGCGAGAAACGCCTGTTCGTCCATCGCCGGCACCTGCGTGAAATCGCCGGTCGGATGATCGAGATCGAGCGGAATGACGTCGAGCTTGGCGCCCGCAATGCGGGCAAGCTGGTTGATGGCAGCACCGCCGCCGGCGAAATTCGCCACCATCTGCACGGTGACTTCCGACGGATAGGCCGAGACGCCCTGCGCGGTGACGCCATGGTTGCCGGCAAAGACGAAGACCTTCACTTCGTCTAATTTGGGCATGTCGCGGCCCTGCCAGCGCCCCAACCAGGCGGCGATCGATTCGAGCCGGCCGAGGCTGCCCTGCGGCTTGGTGAGGGTGTCCTGGCGGCCGGCGACGGCAGAGGCGGCGGCGTCGCTTCCGGCCGGCAAATCGAGGCAGGCAGCGCGAAGGTCTTCGAGTGATTTGAAGGACATCAGGGCAAGGTCTCCGAAACAGAATCAGGAAAGGCAAACGGAAGCGACGAGCAGGACCGCGATCTCGCCGAGCTGCTGCAGCGCACCGATCGTGTCGCCGGTCTGGCCGCCGATCTGGCTGAGGCAAAGCGCACGCAAGGCGGCGAACAGCAGGCCGAGCAGGATCAGCGCGGCGATGGCGCCGCCGGGGCCGAGCGCCAGCAGGGCCACGGCGGCGCCAAGGGCTGCTCCGATGACGGCGGTTTCGGCGGACACGGAGCCGGCATTGGCGGACAGGCCGTCGGCGCGGGCGGGCGGCAGAAGGTGCATGAAGGCGCCGAAGAGTCCGCGCGAGGCGGCATGCGCGGCAAGCAGTGCCAGAAAAACTTCCCCAGAGTTGGTCAACTCGGACAATGCGCTCCAGCGGATGAGCAGGGAAATGCCAAGTGCGGTGGCGCCATAGGCGCCAATGCGGCTGTCGCGCATGATCTCCAGCTTCTTCTCGCGCGTCCTGCCGCCGCCGAAGCCGTCGGCGATGTCGGAAAGCCCGTCCTCGTGCAGGCAGCCGGTGGCGAGCATCGTGGCGGCAAGTGCGAGCGCCGAAGCCGGACCGGGGGCAACACCGAGCTGGGCAGCGATCGCATAGGCGAGCGCGCCGATGACGGCGACTGCAAGGCCGGCAAAGGGGGCGGCCCAGATGGCATCGGCGAGGCTCCGGCCGCCGAAATCGCTCGACGGCAGCCTCAGCCGCGTGAAGAAGACAATGTTGAGGCAGATGTCGTCAAGCAATTGCCGGGGCTCGGAGAGGCCGCTCATGCGGCCCTCGCGATGGCGTGGAAGAAGGTGCCGCTGACCTGGCCGCGCCGGTAGCCCGACGGACCCAGCGGATTGCCCTGCCCATCAGCGAGATCGGCCAACGGCTCGTCATTGCCGGTGGCAGTCATCTGCGCGTAATGGAACTCGTGGCCGCGGATGAGCGTGCCTTCGCTCCCGAGCGGGCAGGCGGCACGCAGGCGGGCCTCGCGGTAGCCGAGGTTCATCTTGCGTTTGGCGAAGCTGGTCGAATGTCCAAGCAGGCCGAGCATGGTGTGGCTTTGTCCCTCGGCGTCCTCCAGCGTCTCGCCCAGGACCATGAAGCCGCCGCACTCGCCGTGCACGGGCTTCGTCGCGGCAAAACGCGTCGTGTCCGCCCGGAATTTGGCGGCGGCCGCCAATTTGCCGGCGTGCAATTCGGGATAGCCGCCGGGCAGCCAGCAGACATCGCAGTCTTGCGCCGGCCCCTCGTCGGCCAGCGGGGAGAAGGGAACGAGCTCGGCGCCGGCTTTGCGCCAGTGCCTGGCAACATGCGGGTAGAGGAAGGTGAAGGCGGCATCCTCGGCGAGCGCGATGCGTTGTCCAGGCGGCTGCAATGCATCGCCGAAATTGCCGGGTGCCGGCTCAAGCGGCGTCGCCAGCGCCAGGATGGCTTCGATGTCGAGCGACTTCTCGACCATGTCGGCCAGGCGGTCGAGATGCGCCATCAGGTTTTCGTACTCGCCGGCCTGGACGAGGCCGAGATGCCGTTCCGGCAGATTGAGCGTAGGGTCGCGCATGATGGCGCCGACCACCGGCAGGCCGATCGCCTCGATGGCGTCGCCCGACAGCCGGCGATGGCGCTCGCTGCCCAGGCGATTGAGCACGACGCCGGCCATGCGCACGTCCGGATCGTAAGTGGCAAAACCCTTGGCGACAGCCGCCGCCGTGGTCGATTGGCCGGAAACATCGAGCACCAGAAGCACCGGCAGACCGTAGAGCCGGGCGAGATCGGCTGCCGAGCCCGTCCGCCCTTCCGGCGCGGGAATGCCGTCGAACAGGCCCATGGCGCTTTCGAGGATGACGTATTCTGTGTCCTCCGCTGCCTGCGCGGCCAGCGCGTTGAGCAGGGAAGGCGACATCGCCCAGCTGTCGAGATTGACGCCCGACAGGCCTGTCGCGGCTGCGTGGAAGCCGGGGTCGATATAGTCCGGTCCGGACTTCGCCCCGCGCACCTTCAGCCCGCGCCGGGCGAGCGCGCGCAAAAGGCCGATGGTGACGCTGGTCTTGCCCGAGCCGGAGCGCGGCGCGCCGATGATGATCGCGCGGGCGGTCACCGCTCACCCGCCAGTGTCGCGCGCATGGCGACGATGTCGCCGATGACGATCAGCGCGGGCGAGGCAAGCCCGGCGGCGGCGGCTTTCTCGGCGATCGTGGCGAGCGTGGCGACGACAATCCGCTCCTGCGGCGTGGTCGCGGCGACGATCACTGCAGCCGGCGTCGAGGGATCGAGGCCGCCCTTGAGCAGGGCGGCGGCGATGATCGGGAGATTGGCCATGCCCATATAGACGACGACAGGCTGGCCGGTGCGGGCAATTGCGGCCCAGTCGATGTCGTCATCGGTGCCGGCGGCATGGCCGGTGGCGAGGATGACGGCCTTGTTGATGCCGCGCATGGTGGCGGGAATGCTGGTGGCGGCCAGCGCGCTGAGACCCGAGGTCAGGCCGGACAGCACCCGGAACGGGATGTTTTTTCGTGCCAGGGCCAGCGCTTCTTCGCCGCCTCGCCCGAAAATATAGGGGTCTCCGCCTTTCAGGCGCACGACGCGGCGGCCCTGGCCCGCCAGCCGGACGAGCAGGGCGTTGATATCGTCCTGCTTCATCGAGGGCTGGCCGCCGCGCTTTCCCGCGTAGAAAAGCTCGGCCCCTTCAGCGACTGCGACGACATCGGTCGAGACCAGCGCGTCATAGACCAGCGCATCGCATTGCCCGAGCGCCGCGAGCACCTCCAGCGTCAGGCAGCCAGGATCGCCTGGGCCGGCGCCGGCCAGCCAGACATGACCGGGCTCCAGCTCGCGCGGCTTGAAGTTTAGCCGCGCCAGCGCCTGCTCCACCGTCCGTCCGATCCTGTTCGAGGCGCTGTCGTTCACAATCCGTCCCGTCCACGAAAACGCCGCTGGTAGTGGGCGTCATAAAGTGAGCTCTCGCCGAAATCCTGCGCCGCGAGCGCGCTGCCGACGAAGATGATCGCCGTGCGTTCCATTGGATTTTCCGCCAGCTGCGCCTCGATGGTGCCCAACGTGCCGGTAAGGATGCGCTCGTCCGGCCAAGAGGCGCGGAAGACGACCGCAACCGGGCACTCGGCGCCATAGAGCGGCGTCAGCTCTGCAACGACGCGGTCGATGGCATGGATGGCAAGGTGAATGGCGAGCGTGGCGCCGGTGCGGCCGAAGCCGGCAAGCGTCTCGCCCGGCGGCATCTTCGAGGCGCGGCCTGAGACACGGGTAAGCACCAGGCTTTGCGCAAGTTCGGGAATGGTGAGCTCGCGCCGCAACGCCGCCGCCGCGGCGGCAAAGGAGGGGACGCCGGGCGTCAAGGTGTAGGGGATGCTGTTCTTATCCAGCCGCCGGATCTGCTCAGCGACCGCGCTCCACACCGAAAGATCGCCGGAATGAAGACGCGCGACATCCTGGCCGGCTCTGTGGGCGACAACATATTCGGCCTCGATCTCGTCGAGCGACATTGGCGCGGTGTCGATCAGCTTGGTGCCGGGCGCGCAATGCTCGAGCAGTTCCGGCGCGACGATCGAGCCGGCATAGAGGCAGATCGGGCAGGACGCCAGCAGACGGCTGCCGCGCAAGGTGATGAGATCCGGAGCACCAGGACCTGCGCCAATGAAGTGGACGGTCATGCGGCACCTCCGCCAAGAGCGATGGCGCAGGTGACCGGGCCAAGCACCGTGCGGGCCCCTAGCAGTCTTGCACCTTTTCCGGCCGCCGCCAGAGCCGAGGCTTCCGATAGCGACGGCGTGCCAGCGTGGGCCTGCGATGTTTCGGATCGGCTGATCGTGCCGGCGGAGGCGGCCTGCAAGGCGTCGTCGGTAACGACGATCACCGGGAGAGCGAGGTCGCGCCCGGCCAGGAAAATGGCTTCCTCCTGGCGTTTGGTTTCGCCTGTAGCCAGCGCGGAGAGCGCGGTCATTGCCAGCCCATGCGCTTCGAGCGCGGTCTCGACCGCCGCGCGCACGTCGCTTGCCGTCACACCTTTCCGGCTGCCGATGCCCGCGACCATCATGGCTTGACCCAACTCCACTGCATGACCGGCATCGCCGGGCGCCAGGCCTGCATGGAGCCGACCGGAGCTGCGCGCGAGAGCGCGATGCGGGTGAGATCGCCGCCGCGCCTGGTGTGCTGGCCGAGCAGCAGCGCTTCCAGCTCCAGCGTCACCGCATTGGCGACCAGCCGGCCGCCGGGACGAAGGGCCTTGATCGCCTTCTCCAGCACCCCGGCGTCGCTGCCGCCGCCGCCGATGAAGATCGCATCCGGCGTCTCCAGCTTGAAGAACGCCTTGGGCGCCGAGCCTTCAATCACGACCAGACCCGGCACACCGCAATGAGAGGCATTGCGGTGAATACGAGCGGCGCGCTCCTTGTCGGCCTCGACGGCGATGGCCCGCATCGAAGGATGCGCCAGCATCCATTCGATGCCGACCGAACCGGAGCCTGCGCCAATGTCCCACAACAGTTCGCCGCGGCGGGGCGCCAATGCCGAGAGTGTGATTGCGCGGATCTCGCGCTTAGTGATCTGGCCGTCATGCTCGAACAGATGATCGGCAAGACCGACGGTCAAGGGCAGGATGCGCGCATCCGGCGTCGATTCAATTTCCAGCGCCAGCACGTTGAGTGGATTGATCTTCTTGAGATCGAAAGCGTCAGCGCGCGCGGTGCGGCGCGTCTCATCGGGACCGCCCACCGCTTCCAGGACCGTCAGCCGCGAGGGCCCGAAGCCATTCTCCTCGAGTAACCGCGAGATGGCCGCCGGGGCATCGCCGTCCGATGTCAGCGCAAGGATGCGCGCCCCGGCATGGAGCAAGGGACGGATCAGATCGATCGGACGGCCATGCAGCGAGATGGTCTCGACATCCTGCAGCGCCCAGCCGAGGCGGGACGCGGCCAACGACAAGGAGGACGGCGACGGCAGGACCAGCATCTCATCCGGCTTTACCTTGCGCGCCAGCGTGACACCGACGCCATGGAAGAACGGGTCGCCGGAGGCGAGCACGCAGACATTCTTGCCTTTCAATGCCAGCACATCGCGCATCTCGGCATCGAAGGGGGTTGGCCACGGGCGAGCTTCACCCTTGGCCAAGGATGCAACGAGCGCCAGGTGCCGTTTGCCGCCAAAAACGACGTCGGCCTGCGCGATACGCTGCTTGGCCGGATCGCCAAGACCCGCTACACCGTCCTCGCCGAGGCCGACCACCGTTAGCCATTTTGAGGTGAGCTTGGCGCCGCGCGGACCCTTAGCAGGCATGATGACCCACCGTATCCTGATCCTCGGCGGAACCACCGAAGCCCGGCAGTTGGCGGGAAAGCTGGTGCGTCGGGAGGATTTCTCGGTCACGCTGTCTCTGGCCGGCCGCACGGAAAGCCCCGTCGCCCAAGGCGTGCCGGTGCGCGTCGGTGGATTCGGTGGCGCGGAAGGAATGGCCGCCTATCTCGGCCAGGACCATGTCGACCTGCTGATCGACGCAACGCACCCTTATGCGGCGCGCATTTCGGCCAATGCCGCCGAGGCGTCCAGGCGAACCGGCGTTCCCATATTGGCCTTGAGGCGCTCGGGCTGGGAGCCAGTTGCCGGCGATCGCTGGACCCTGGTGGACAGCGTTGCTGAAGCGGCGCAGGCGCTTGGCACGAAGCCTCGACAGGTGTTCCTGGCGATCGGCCGGCAGGAGGCGGCCGCCTTCGAGGCCGCTCCGCAACACCGCTATCTGATCCGCAGCGTCGACCCGGTCGAGCCGAAGCTGGCGGTGCCCGACGCGCTCTACCTCCTGGCGCGCGGACCGTTTCCAGAGGCCGACGAGCGGGCGCTGCTCGAAAAACACGGCATTGACGCCATCATATCGAAGAACAGCGGAGGCGAGGCCACCTATGGCAAGATCGCCGCGGCGCAGGCGCTCGGCATCGAGGTCATCATGGTGCGTCGCCCGCCGCTGCCGGACGTTCGTTCGGCCGAGACGGTCGATCAACTGGCCGCAATCGTCGATCATCTTTTCGAACCCGTTGCCGAGCGCGGCGTGTAGACCAGCGCGGGGCGTTCGCCGCGCTTGATGATGCGGGTCTCGGGCGAGCCGATGATGATGCAGGTCGCCATGTCGGCTTTTTCCGCATCGGCATCAGCAAGCAGGAACACCTCGATGCGCTCGTCGGGCCGACCGGCGGCGCGGCCGAAGATCACCGGCGTGGTGCCGGGCAGGATCGCCTTCAGGCATTCGAAAGCCCGGCCAAGCTGCCAGGGCCGGGCCTTGCTGATCGGATTGTAGAGCGCAATGACGAAGCCGGCGCCGGCCGCCGCGAGCAGGCGCAGCTCGATCAGGTCCCACGGTTTCAGATTGTCGGAGAGCGAGATGGCGCAGAAATCGTGGCCCAGCGGCGCGCCGATGCGGGCGGCGACGGCGAGCATGGCGGTGACGCCGGGAACGACCGCGAGGTCGATCGCTCGCCATTCGGCCGGCCCGGCTTCGATCGCCTCACAGACGGCTGCCGCCATGGCAAAGACGCCCGGATCGCCCCCGGACACGACGGCGACGTTATGGCCTTCGGCGGCCTTGGCCAGCGCTTCGTTGGAGCGGGCGAGCTCCTCGCGATTGTCCGAGGCGACACGGATCTGGTCCGGGCGCAACTCCAGCCGCTCGACATAAGGCTTGTAGCCGAAGAAGAAGGAGGCTTCCGACACGGCGCGGCTTGCCTCCGGCGTGACCTGGTCGGCATTGCCCGGCCCGAGACCGATGACGGTGAGGCGGCCGCTCATGGCTTGGCTCCGGCAGCGCCAGGGCGGGCGGACCAGCCGGCAACCAGCACGATGGCGAAATAGGGGGCCTTGTCATCCGGCTTGTCGGCGAGCCGCATCGAGACGCTGCCGGGCATGGTGCCGCGTTCGACATAAACAGCCTTCGCCAACTTGCCGGTCGCTTCCAGCGCGCGGCGGATTTTGGGCAGGTTGCGGCCGACCTTCATGATGACAGCGGCATCGGTGTCGGCCAGCCGGCGCGTCAGCTCGAACTCGCTCATCGTGCCCGGCAGAACGGTCAGCACGTCGTTGCCCTGGACGATCGGCAGGCCGGTCGCCGACCAGCAGCCGGACATGGCGGTGATGCCGGGGATGACTTCGGTCGGAAAGCGATGCGCCAGCCGGACGTGCAGGTGCATATAGGAGCCGTAAAACAGCGGGTCGCCTTCGGACAGCACCGCAACCATCCTGCCGGCGCCAAGATGCTCGGCGACCTGTTCGGCCGACTGCTCGTAGAAGTCGGTGATCTGCGAGCGGTAGTCGTCGTGGTCCTTGTCGATCTCGGTCGTCACCGGATAGAGCAGCGGGAGCTCGATCATGTCCGGCCGGAAGCGCGCCTCGACGATGGCACGCGCATTGCTGTTGTTGCCGCCCTTGGCGAAATAGGCGACGACGTCGGCCTCGGCCAGCGCGCGCGCTGCCTTCAGCGTCAACAATTCCGGATCGCCGGGACCGGTGCCGACGCCAATCAGGCGTCCTTTGGATATAGCGTTCACAGGCCCGGCCTCGCCAACGAATTCAGCGCCGCCGCCGTCATGGCGCTGCCACCAAGCCTGCCGCGCACGATGGCGTAAGGCACGCCATAGGAGTTCTCAGCCAGCGCATCCTTGGATTCGGCAGCGCCGACGAAGCCGACCGGCATGCCGATGATCGCGGCCGGCTTCGGCGCGCCGTCGCGAAGTTTTTCGAGTAGATAGAACAGCGCGGTCGGCGCGTTGCCGATGGCGACCACCGAGCCGGCCATGCGATCGCCCCAGAGGTCGATTGCAGCGGCCGATCGGGTATTGCTGATTTCCTTGGCGATTTCGCTGGTGCGTGGGTCGCGCAGCGTGCAGATCACCTCATTGCCGGCCGGCAGCCGGGCACGGGTGACGCCATGTGCGACCATCTCGGCGTCGCAGAAGATCGGCGCGCCGGCCGCTAGCGCGGCCCGGGCAGAAGCGACGAAATCGCTGGAAAAGACGAAATGGCTGGCGGCCTCGACCTGGCCGCAGGCATGGATCATGCGGATCGCGACATCGGCTTCGGCCTCGGAGAAGCGCGACAGGTCGGCCTCGGCGCGGATAATGGCGAAAGAGCGCTCATAGATCGCCATCCCGTCATGGATATAGTCGTAAGCGGCCATTCTTCAGTTCCGTCGATAGAGTTCGGCGACCCCGGCCGCGCCAAGCCTTCTCAGGCAGGCAGCGGTGGTCTCGCCTTGATGTCGTTCGCCACGGGTTGCCGCCGCAATGCCGGCGATCCCGCGCGCGGCGTCATAGCCCGGCCTGTATCCGGCAGGAAGGGCCTTTGCCGTCCCGTCCACGACAAGTCCGGCTCCGTTTTCGTCGCCGACCAGGGCCAGCACTGCCGGGCCGGGATGGGCGCAGCCCTTGGCGCAGCCGGAAATGTGAAGGGTGAGCGAGGCATCGAAGAGGTCGGGGCTCTCCGTTGCGATCGTTTCAGCGATGGCGCGGGTGGCGATGCGGCCGGAAGTGCAGGCGGGCGCTCCGGGGCAGGCGGCGATGCGGGTGCGCGGATCGGCGGCCTTGGTGACGAAGCCGAGGGCGGCGGCTGAGGCTTGCAGGGCAGGGCAGGCGGATGCGGTGAGGCCGAGGAAAAGCAGAGCGCGGCCTGGGGCAAAGCGGATTTCGGTGGTGCCGAGATCCGAAGCCTGAACGGCGAGATCCATGAGATTTTGCGCCGGCATGCTGCCGAAGGGCAGGCCGAAGCCGAGGGCGTGGCTATCCGCAAGATCGAAGGTGCCAATGGGGCGTCTTATAGGCTGGCGCTCCTTCACACCCCCCTCTGTCCTCCCGGACATCTCCCCCGCAAGGGGGGAGATTGGCAGCTCTGCCGCCGGCACTCCTCTTTTGTCCGAAGTTGACGCAGCGTTTGCGATTAGCGAAACCGGCGGCGACAGCTCAATCTCCCCCCATGTGGGGGAGATGTCCGGCAGGACAGAGGGGGGCGCGAAGGAATGCCAGCCTGCGAGGGAGGCCAACTGCCGCTCCGTCAAATCCCGCGTATGCGCCTCGCGGCCTCTTTCAGCGACCATCCGAAGTGCCGCAACGGTGATATCGCGTGCACCGTCCGTATCGACCATCGTGAGCGGCCTTGCGCTGCGCGCGTCGCCGGCAACCGACATGCTCCATTGGGTGCCGCTTGCAGTCCGCACCGCAGTCAGCCTTACGTCGGCAGTCACCGCATCCATGGCCAACTGCCCACCGCCGTCGACAACCACCGACACCTTCGGCCCCAGCCGTGCCGTCAGCCCGGCCTCTTGGATGGCAATCCTGATCCGATCCGCCAGCGGACGCGGGTCCGCGATCTCCTGCGGGTCGATGCCGGCCAACGGCCCGATCTCCACCGGCACGCCGCTCCGCACCTCGATCCCCAGCGCATCCACTTCGGCCGCCAGCAGCTGCGCGCTGTCCGCCGTCAGACCGCGGATCTGCAGGCTGCCGCGCGCGGTCACCTCCATGATGCCGTTGCCATGGCGCAGGGCGGATTCGCAGAGTCCGATCAGTGCCTTGAGGGCAAGTCCTCCAGCGACCGGATTGAGCCGCACCAGCAATCCGTCGCCGGTTCGCATGGGCGCGCTCAAGGCAGGGCAGGCGCCGCGGCGCGAGAAGGCGTTCATGCCGCCACCCCGCTTGCCTGGGCCTCTGCGATCAAGGCGGCGAGATCGTCGTCGATGGAGTTGCGGAGCGGATGCCAGAGGCCGCGCCGCCGCGCGGCCAGGAACCGCTCCGCGATGACTTTCGCGGCGGCCGGGTTCTCGCGCAGGAGGAAGGCGCGAACCTCCGGGTCACCCACATAAGCGTCATGCACCGCTTCGATCAACGCAGCGGAAATGGCATGTGTGGTCTCGGCAAAGCCGACGAGACGATCGACGGTCTCAGCGAATTCCGAGGCTCCGCGCGGGCCGTGACGCATCTGGCCGGCAATGAAGCGCGGATTGACGGCACGCGCCCGCACCACGCGGGATACCGCTTCGCCAACCGAACGCGGTTTCGGCTTCTTCGGATCGGTGGTGTCGAGCACGATGACGTCGGCATTGCGGCCGAGCGCGGCCAGTGCTGCAGAAAACCCGCCGATGAACGCGACATCGGCCGAGCCTTCGAGGATATCGCGGCCCGGGTCGTCGCCGGTGTGGACGAGAAGGTCGGCTTCGGCAATGCGGCCCTCGAAGGCGCCGGGCGCGGAAATCGCTTCCCCGTCAGCGCCGCCATAGGCGTGCGATGTGGCCTCAAGATAGGCGCGGCCGATCTCCTCGCGCGCACCCCATTCGCCGCGCGACAGCAGATCCTCGATACCGGCGCCATAGGTGCCGGGCGAGGTGCCGAAAATGCGCGGGCTGACTTTCCCCTCGGCGCGCGCCGCGGCGGCGAGGGGATTTTCGGAATCGTCTTCATCGCGGCCGGCAACCGCATGGGCGGCGGCGTCGATCAGCGCGATCTGGGTCGGGAACATGTCGCGGAAGAGGCCCGAAATGCGCCAGGTGACGTCGATGCGCGGGCGGCCAAGTGCCGCCGGCGGCAGCACTTCGATGCCGGTGACGCGGCCGGTGGCGGCATCCCATTGCGGCCGGCAGCCCATCAAAGCCAGGCCTTGGGCGATCTCCTCGCCGCCGGTGCGCAGCGAGGCCGAGCCCCAGAGGTCGATGACCAGCGCGCGCGGCCAGTCGCCATGGCTCTGCATGTAGCTGCGCACGACTTCCTCCGCCGCCGCCTGTCCGAGGTCATAGGCGGTCGGCGTCGGCATGGTGCGCGGGTCGGCGGTGAAGAGGTTGCGGCCGGTGGGCAGCACGTCGGAGCGGCCGCGCGCCGGCGCGCCGGCCGGCCCTGCCTTGATGTGGCGGCCGTCGAGCGCGGCGAGCAGGGCTGCCTTTTCGGCCTCCGCGCTTTGCCTCCGCAGGGTATCGGGTTCATCCTCCGGCGCGCGGCCATAGATGTGCAGCCCGTCCTTGATGGCGAAATCCTTGAGGTCGCAGAGCCAGGCGTCGATGCGGCGCAGCGCTTCGTCCGGCGCATCGGTGCCGCCAACGCCCGCTTCGGCGGCCAGACCGGATTTTTGCGCGGTCTCGACGATAAGCCTGGCCAGCCGATCGCGGCGGCGGCGGTCGAGTCCGTCGGCCTGGGCGTATTCGTCGACCAGCCGCTCGAGCCGCTGCTGCGCCTCGTCGAGACCGGCGCCGGTCAGCGGCGGTGGCAGATGGCCGAGCGTGATGGCCGAAATCCGGCGCTTGGCCTGCGCCGCCTCGCCGGGATTGGAGACGATGAAGGGATAGATGACCGGCAGCGACCCGGTGACGATCTCGGGGAAGCAGGTGCCGGAGAGGGCGACCGTCTTGCCCGGCAGCCATTCGAGCGTGCCATGCGCGCCGACATGGATGATGGCGTGCACGCCGAGCGATTTTTGCAGCCAAAGGCCGAAAGCGATCAGGTCATGACGCGGGGGGAGAGTTGGGTCGTGGTAGTCGGCGCGGCGGTCGGCCGAGCGGCCGCGGTCGGGGGCGAGCGCCACCGTGATGTTGCCGAAGATCGCGGCGCGGAAGGGGAAGTGTGTCGAGGTCGGCGCTTGAACACCCCCCTCTGTCCTGCCGGACATCTCCCCCTCAAGGGGGGAGATTGGCAGTTCTGTCGTCTGCGCGATCCCAGCAGCGCTGATGATTGGCGAAAGCTGTGATGACAGCTCAATCTCCCCCCTTGAGGGTGAGATGTCCGGCAGGACAGAGGGGGGCGCATTGACGTGAGCTTCGTGCTTAGCTCCTCCCCAAGCTGCCTCAACCGCATCGCGCGAAGCTTCGGGAAGCTCTGCCGACAGAGCGAGGTAATCCTCCAAGGCAAGACCCTGCCCACCAACCCTCAGCGCATCCACCAACCCACGCGGCGATTGCGGAATCCTGTCAACCGTATAGCCCTGTTCCTTCAGGTCATGCAGCATGGCGAGCACGCTCGACGGAACATCCAAGCCGACGGCGTACCCCGTGCGTCCTGGCGCGCTTGGATAATCCGGAATCAGGATGGCCAGTTTGCGCCTCGCCCGCGCGGTCCGCTGCAGTCGGACAAAGGCGCCGATGCGAGCCGCGACCTGCGCCACGCGATCCGTTTCCGGCCGGTTGGCGAAAGCTCGAAAGGCGAGCGCCGGGTCGGCTTCGATCTCGCCCTTGAACGAGATCGCGCCGGCCAGGATGCGGCCGTCCAACTCGGGCAGCACGACATGCATGGCGAGATCGGCGGGCGCCAGGCCGCGCTGGTTTTGCTCCCACACCTCGCGCTTGGTCGTGGCGACGATGACCTGGAACACCGGCACGGCGGCGCGGTCGAACAGGGTTTCGGCACCGGGCTCGGCGCCGGAGGCGAAGGCGGTGGCAGTGACCATGGCTGCGGGGTTCAGCGAGGCGAGGGCGGTTTCGACGAAGCCCAAAGACGTCGGATCCTTGAGGCTGGATACAAAGATCGGTACGGGCGTCATGCCTTGCGCCCGCAAAGCTTCGGCCAACGCGTCGATCGGCGCGACGTCGGCCGCAAGCAGCATCGAGCGGTAGAAGAGGATGGGGATGATCGGGGCAGCATTTCCCTCCCTCTCAAGGGGGAGGGGGACCACGCCGCGTTCCGGCTCGTAAAATCCAGCCTTCGGCACGCTGACCGGCTCAGCAACCGCCGCATCCGATCCGGCAAGCCGCGCCAATCTCTGAACCAGCGTCGCCATATTGGCCGGGCCGCCTTCGCGGAAATAGCCGAGCAGGGCGTCGAGTTCGGCACGCGGCAAGGTCGAGCCTTCGATCAGCCGCAGGTCCTCGTCATGGCTTTCGCCGGGCAGCAGCGCCAGTTTTATGCCGCGGTCGCGCGCCACCGCCGCAAGCTGGTCACAGCCGTAACGCCACCAGTCATAGCCGCCGACGATGCGGACGAGAACGACCTTGGCATGACGCGCGACGCTGTCGATCCACAAATCGACTGACATTGGATGGCGGAGGTCGCGCAAAGCCGCGAGCCGCATCGACGGAAGGTGTTCCGCATTCCCCTTCCAGGCGGCAGCCAGACCGGCGAGGTCGCTGTCGGTGAAGGACAGCGCCACGACATCCGCAGGCGTCTGCCTGAGGTCGATCGGCTCGGCGAGGTCGTCGAGCGAAGCGGATGTCGTGATGAGGATATGCATTGCTTGTCGTGTCGGGCTTTCGTATCGGCCTCAGCCGGCGAGGATACGCTCGATCGCCGGGCGGTTCAGCCCCTTGAGGCCGATGACGACCAGCCGCGAACGGCGGTCGTCTTCCGCCGTCCAGGCGCGGTCGTAATAATGGTTGACGCGCGGGCCAACGGCCTGCAGCAGCAGCCGCATCGGCTTGCCGCCGACCTCGACGAAACCTTTGACGCGCAGCACGTTTTCCTGCTCGGCGGCAACGGCGACGCGCTTTGCAAGCTCATCCGGATTGGCGATCGACGGGATATCGATGACGAAGGAATCGAAATCGTCGTGCTCGTGATCGAGCTCGTCATCGTGATGCGTCTTGCGGTTCTCGATGTCGTCTTCGACGGCGAGGCCAAGGCCGAGCAGCACCGACGGGTCGACCTTGCCCTGTGCGGTCGGAACGACCTTGACCGCGCGCGCCACGTGCTCGCCGATGACCGCGTTGGCGCGCTCCGAGCCGGCCGCGTCCATCAAATCGCTCTTCGACAGGATGATCAGGTCGGCGCAGGCGATCTGGTCCTCGAACACCTCCTCGACCGGATCATCATGGTCGAGCGAATCGTCGGCGGCACGTTGCGCCTGCAGGGCATCCATGTCGGAAGCGACGCGGCCGTCGGCCAGCGCCGGACCGTCGACCACGGCTACGACGCCGTCGACGGTGACGCGGCTCTTCACGCTCGGCCACTGAAAAGCCTGGACCAGCGGCTTCGGCAAGGCCAGGCCGGAGGTCTCAATCAGGATGTGGTCGACCTTCGGCGTGCGCGACAGGATCTGGTCGAGCGCCGGCACGAAGTCGTCGGCGACGGTGCAGCAAATGCAGCCATTGGCCAGTTCGACGATGTTTTCCTCCGGGCAGGTATCGACGCCGCAGCCTTTCAGGATCTCGCCGTCGATGCCGACATCGCCGAACTCGTTGACGATGATCGCCAGCCGCTTGCCCTTGGCATTTTCAAGCAGGTTGCGGATCAGCGTCGTCTTGCCGGCGCCGAGAAAGCCGGTGACGACGGTGCAGGGAACACGGGAAAGATTGGGCGAATTAGGGGCGTCCATAGGTCAGTCCTTCAGGAGGTCGAGGGGAGGGAGGCGGGCAACCAGACCGCGCTTGAGGGAATCGGGCCTGCCGCGCCACGGGATGAGGCCATCGGTCGAGGTGGCGAAAAGTTTTGCTCCGGTGACGAGATCGGTGCCGCTGGTCGTGTCGAGGTCGCCGAAGACGTAGCTCCAGCAACCGTCGCGCAAAAGTGCTGCGCTCAGACGGCGCTTGCAGTTGCCGAGGCATTCGACCGTTCGAATGCGGACTCTTTCGCCCGATGCGGCACGGCGCGCGTCTTCGGCCAACTGGGCGCCGGCGCGCGGATGCGCATCCGATCCGGTCTCGTCGCGGCAGGACGAGCAGACGATGACGGTGACGCCTGCCAAGGCGTCGTCAGGTTCGGACGCAAAGTCCGCGATATTGGCCGGAAAACTGCCGTTGCGATCCAAAACCAGGCTCCTTGCCCGGAAAACCCGCCGGGCGTTCGGATACGTAAAGTCTCAGACGGCAGGTCTCCTGGCTCGCGTGTCATCGCCTCGATGCCGCCTTCCCGGGAATGCCCAGTGGTGTTCGGCCGAGGCTCGTCGCTTACAGTTGCGGGGACAGCCGCGGATTTGGGATTTTGTAAGCCCGCACCGCATTCCCTCTTGGCTCCTCCCTTTGCCGGGAGAAGACCGTCTGCGGCGGATTTAGGCTTAGAGGTACCGGCCTGTCAACGCGCGGCTACGACACCGCGATGTCGGCCAGCGCCGGGCCGAGGTCACCGGCCGGCGTTATTTCGATGCTGTCGAGGCCAAGCCAGCCCTGCATCTGCTTCAACTCGTCGAAGAGCTGGGCGGCCGTCTCGGGCGGTGCGCCGGGTTCGGCATAAGCAGCGTGGACGCGCAAGACGCCGGCCGGACGGTCGGCTCTCAGATCGACACGCGCCACGATGCGGTCGCCGAGCAGGAAGGGCAGCACGTAGTAGCCGTACTGGCGCTTTTCGGCCGGCGTGTAGATCTCGATGCGGTAGCGAAAGCCGAACAGCTTTTCGGTGCGCGTGCGTTCGAAGACGACGGGGTCGAAGGGCGCAAGCAGGGCGCGCGCGTCGATGCGGCGCGGAAAGCGGGCGTCTTTGTGGAGATAGGCGGTCTTGTCCCATCCTTCCACTTTCATCGGCAGCAGTTCGCCCATCTCGACCAGTTCCTCGATGCGGTCCTTCGTGTCGCCCGGCGCCAGGCGGAAATAATCGCGCAGATCGCCATAGGTGGCGATGCCATGGGCGCGGGCGGAAATGCGCAGCAATTCGCGATGGGCGTCCTCAACCGAAGGCACAGGCAGGTCGAGGACAGCCTGCGGCAGAACACGCTCCGGCAGGTCGTAATAGCGTTCGAAGCCGCGCCGGTAGGCGGTGGTGATGCGGCCGGCCCAGAACAGCCATTCGAAGGCGTGCTTGGCCTCGCTCCATCCCCACCAGCCGCCATTGCCCTTGTGGCCCTCGATGTCGGAGGCGGCGATCGGTCCTCGGTCGGCGACCTGCCTGTAGATCTCGTCGATCATCTGCTTGCGCTCACGACCCCATTTGGCAAGGCCGAGATACATTTCCTCGCCGCGCTCGGCACGCTGCATGCGCCAGCGCATCAGCGGATAAGTCTCGACCGGCAGGAAGGACGCTTCATGCGCCCAATATTCGAAAACGGTGCGCCTGCGATTGAGCGCAGCGTTGTCGAGCAGCGAAAGCGGATAGGGACCGAGGCGCGAATAGAGCGGCATATAGTGGGCTCGGACAACGGCGCTGACGGAATCGATCTGGAGCAGGCCGGTCCGGGAAAGCACGCGGGCGAGGTGCCGGCGATCCGGCGTGCCGGCCGGTCGCGCATCGTTGAAGCCCTGGGCGCTGAGCGCGACGCGCCTGGCCGTGGCGAGCGAGACTTGTTCCTTCATCCAGGTGCCTTGCCCCTGATCCCTTCTACCCGGATTTCCGGCCGGTGATTCCTACCATGCTAGCAGCCAAATGGCGGCAGATGTGTCAGGAGAGAAAAGTGGAGTAAAAAACGAAGGAAATCAAACAGGAGCCGATCGGTTCAGTTTCTTCCGATATGGCGCCAAGGGCCGCGTTTTGAGCAAGGTTTGACTTGCTTCGCCGGATACGCTGCGCTAACCCTCGCCGCGTTGCAGCAAGGGCCCCCTAAAACGGTTCAGCGGTTAATCTGTCACGCTTCCGCAATAGGGTGTGTTGCTGTAATCAAGTGAATTGCCCGCCAACGGAAATCCGCTCATGAGCGCACTTCTAAGTTCATATCTTCCTATTGTGCTGTTCATCGGCGTGGCGCTGGTCGTTGGGCTGGCGCTGATCATCGCGCCGTTTCTGGTGGCCTACCGCAATCCCGATCCGGAAAAGCTTTCCGCCTATGAGTGCGGGTTCAACTCGTTCGACGATGCCCGCATGAAATTCGACATCCGCTTCTACCTGGTGTCGATCCTGTTCATCATCTTCGATCTCGAGGTGGCCTTCCTGTTCCCCTGGGCGGTGTCCTTCGCCAAGCTCGGCATGCTCGGCTTCTGGTCGATGATGGTGTTCCTGGTGGTGCTCACCATCGGCTTTGCCTATGAATGGAAAAAAGGAGCGCTGGAATGGGATTGAACGAGAGTTCAGGCACCCTCGTCGCGCCGAAGCCCAAGGGCATCATCGATCCCAACACCGGCAGGCCGGTGGGGGAGGACGATCCCTTCTTCCTCGAAATCAACAATGAGCTGGCCGACAAGGGTTTTCTCGTCACCTCCACCGAGGCGCTGATCACCTGGGCGCGCAGCGGCTCGCTGATGTTCATGACCTTCGGTCTCGCCTGCTGCGCGGTCGAGATGATCCACACCTCGATGCCGCGCTATGACTCGGAGAGGTTCGGCGTCGCGCCGCGCGCGTCCCCGCGCCAGTCCGACATCATGATCGTCGCCGGCACGCTGACTAACAAGATGGCGCCGGCGCTGCGCAAGGTCTACGACCAGATGCCGGAGCCGCGCTACGTCATCTCGATGGGCTCCTGCGCCAATGGCGGCGGCTACTACCATTATTCCTATTCGGTGGTGCGAGGCTGCGACCGCATCGTGCCGGTCGACATCTATGTGCCCGGCTGCCCGCCGAGCGCGGAGGCGCTGCTTTACGGCATTCTTCTGCTGCAGAAGAAGATCCGCCGCACCGGCACGATCGAACGGTGAGCCGATGACCCTGGCGTTGAACGAACTCTCCACCTATCTCGGCGAGAAGCTCACCGGCCGCATCGGCGATGCGGTGCTAGCCTATGGCGAGCTGACCGTTTCCGTCGAGCCCGGCAATCTGATCGAGGTTGCGACCTTCCTGCGCGACGATCCGCGCTGCCAGTTCGTCTCGTTCATCGACATCAGCGGCGCCGATTATCCGTCGCGGGACAGGCGCTTCGACGTCGTCTATCACCTGTTGTCGCCGAAGCAGAATGTCCGCATTCGTCTCAAGGTGCAGGCCGACGAGGAGACGTTGGTGCCGTCACTGACCGCCGTCTATCCCGGCGCCGACTGGTTTGAGCGCGAGACCTACGACCTCTACGGCGTACTCTTCTCCGGCCATCCGGACCTGCGCCGCATCCTCACCGATTACGGGTTCGAGGGTCACCCGCTACGCAAGGATTTCCCGCTGACCGGCTTCGTCGAGGTGCGCTACGACGACGAAGCCAAGCGGGTCATCTACGAGCCGGTGGAATTGAAGCAGGAATTTAGAAACTTCGACTTTTTGAGCCCATGGGAGGGAACGGATTACGTTCTTCCGGGCGATGAGAAGGCGAAACAGTGAGTAAATGGTGAATAGTGAATGGTGAATGGACGAGACGCCGGAAAAGATACGCGACTATCGCGATCTCATCGTCTGGCAGGAGGCGATGGATATCGCCGAGTCCGTTTACGCATTGACGCGTGGGTTTCCGCGCGAGGAAATGTTCGGATTAGCGGCCCAGATGCGGCGATGTGCAGCTTCTATTCCGGCGAACATTGCGGAAGGTTTCGGTCGCGCACAGCGCCGGCCATTCATCCAATTCCTTCGCATAGCGCAAGGCTCGTTGAAGGAACTGGAAACGCATACCATGCTCTGCGGACGCGTTGGACTGTTGTCCAAGGAGCAGGTCGCAACTATGGAGCCGGGATATACCAGACTCGGCAAACGCTTGGTCTCGTTCGTGCGGTCGCTCGATGGAGAGCGCGAATGACCGTTCACCATTCACCATTCACCATTCACTATTCGCCAAGGGCGATCCATGGCTGAAACCTCCGTCCGCAACTTCAACATCAACTTCGGTCCGCAGCATCCTGCGGCACATGGCGTTTTGCGCCTAGTGCTGGAACTGGACGGCGAGGTGGTCGATCGCGTCGATCCGCATATCGGGCTATTGCATCGCGGCACCGAGAAGCTGATCGAGGCCAAGACCTATCTGCAGGCCGTGCCTTACCTCGACCGGCTTGATTATTGCGCGCCGATGAACCAGGAGCACGCCTTCGCGCTCGCCGCCGAGCGACTGCTCGGTATCGAGGTGCCGAAGCGCGGGCAGTTGATCCGCGTTCTCTATTCCGAAATCGGCCGCATCATGTCGCACATCCTCAATGTGACGACGCAGGCGATGGACGTCGGCGCGCTGACTCCGCCGCTGTGGGGCTTCGTCGAGCGCGAGAAGCTGATGGTCTTCTACGAGCGCGCCTCCGGTTCGCGCATGCATGCGGCCTATTTCCGGCCGGGCGGCGTTCACCAGGATCTGCCGCCGCAGCTGATCGAGGACATCGGCAAGTGGATCGACCCGTTCCTGAAGTCGATCGATGACCTCGACGCGCTGCTCACGCCCAACCGCATCTTCAAGCAGCGCAATGTCGATATCGGCACGGTCTCGCTGGCGGATGCCTGGGCCTGGGGTTTCTCGGGCGTGATGGTGCGCGGCTCGGGCGCGGCCTGGGACCTGCGCAAGTCACAGCCCTATGAATGCTATTCCGAGATGGATTTCGACATCCCGATCGGCAAGAACGGCGATTGCTACGACCGCTACCTCGTGCGCATGGAAGAGATGCGCCAGTCGGCGAAGATCATGCGCCAGTGCATCGATCTGCTGCTCGGCAAGGAAAGCACTGGCCCCGTGTCCAATCTCGACGGCAAGGTGGTGCCGCCGAAGCGCGCGGCGATGAAGCGCTCCATGGAAGCGCTGATCCATCACTTCAAGCTCTACACCGAGGGTTACCGCGTGCCGGCCGGCGAGGTCTATGCGGCGGTCGAAGCGCCGAAGGGCGAGTTCGGCGTCTATCTCGTCTCCGACGGCACCAACAAACCCTATCGCTGCAAGCTGCGCGCGCCCGGCTTCGCGCATTTGCAGGCCATGGATTTTCTGTGCCGCGGCCACATGCTGGCCGACGTCACCGCCGTGCTTGGATCCCTCGACATCGTGTTTGGTGAGGTCGATCGGTGATGGTGGGGGCAACTCGGGCACCCAAGGCGTTTCTGGCTGCAGCATTTTTTGCTGTTTCGGCCGACGCGTCGCTTGCTGGGCCCGAAAGTGGCCTCACGTCAGCTGATCTTCTCAATGAAGGTTTCAAGCTAGTTGCCGAAGGCGATTTGCTTACAGTGCGGGCCATGAAGACGCAGGTTCCGCTTATGGATGAGGGTATTCTAGTGGGCGGAACGGCGCCTACGGCAGACAACTGCGCCGTCTATGACAATCTCATCGCCTCGATTTATGCCGATTATTATCGTTGCAAGCCGATCGCTTGGATATACGACCGCTATGATGAATACGTCCGTTTGAAGCGCGGGCCGGAAGAGTTCGTGTGCGTTTTGAGTCCGTCTGAACGATGCTACCGCGCCTACAACTAACTCGGATCAGTCAGAAACAATAAAGCGAAGATCATGTCAGTCCGCCGTCTCGCAGAAGCCAGCCTCCAGCCAGCGTCCTTTGCCTTCAACGAGGCGAATGCGGCGGCGGCCCAGCAGTGGATCGCCAAATATCCGAAGGGACGCGAGCAGTCGGCCATCATCCCGCTGCTGATGATCGCGCAGGAGCAGGAAGGCTGGGTGACGAAGGCGGCGATCGAGACGATCTCCGACATGCTCGGCATGCCGCGCATCCGCGGCCTCGAGGTCGCGACCTTTTACACGCAGTACCAGCTCAATCCGGTCGGCACCCGCGCCCATATCCAGGTCTGCGGCACCACGCCCTGCATGCTGCGCGGCTCGGAAGCGCTGATGGATGTCTGCCGGTCGAAAATTCATCATGACCAGTTCCACACCAACGACAAGGGCACGCTGTCGTGGGAGGAGGTCGAATGCCTGGGCGCCTGCGTCAACGCGCCGATGGTGATGATCTTCAAGGATACCTTCGAGGACCTGACGCCGGAACGGCTGGCCGAGATCATCGATCTCTACGAAAGCGGCAAGGGCGCTTCGGTCACGCCTGGCCCGCAGAACGGCCGCACCGGCTCGGAACCGGCCTCGGGCCTGACGACGCTGAAGAACGAGAAGGCGATCCTGAAGTCGACCCGCGAGAAGGAATCGAAGGCTGCGGCAAAGGCAGCCAAAGCCGCAGCTCCTGCCATTGCGCCTGCGGCCGTGATCTCACAGGCCCCTGCGGCTCCGGTCGCTCCATCGAAATCCGGCAAGCCGAAGACAGACGCGCCTGAAACCAGCCCGGCGCTGAACACGCCGTCGCCGGTCAAGGTCGCGCCGGCCGAGGAGAAGGCGGCGAGCGTCAGGGCCCCGCGCCATTCCGCCGCCAATGCCAACCAGGCTTCTCCGGAAGTCGAGGCGGTTTCGAAGCCGCGCAGCGGGCCGAAGAACAAGGCAGAGCCGGTTGCTGCGTTCAAGTCGCCGGAAGCCAAGCAGCCCGCGCCGGCAAAGCCGTCGCTCGACGACAAGAATCGCCCCGCCGGCATCGCGCGGCCGGCAACGGTCGACGACCTCAAGCTGATCTCCGGCGTCGGGCCGAAGATCGAGGGCGTCCTGCATTCGGTGGGCATCTACACTTTCGCTCAGGTCGCTGCGTGGAAAAAGGCCGAGCGCGAATGGGTCGACGGCTATCTCAATATCCGCGGCCGCATCGAGCGCGACGATTGGGTGAAGCAGGCCAAGGCGCTCGCCAAGGGCGGCGTCGCCGAATACATCCGTGTCTTCGGCAAAAAGCCGGTCTGAGGGACGAACAATGCTCCAGGACAAAGACCGAATCTTCACCAATATCTACGGCCTGTTCGACAAGTCGTTGGCCGGAGCGCAGGCGCGCGGCCACTGGGACGACACGCCCGGACTCATCGCCAAGGGGCGCGACTGGATCATCAACGAGATGAAGGCGAGCGGCTTGCGCGGCCGCGGCGGTGCAGGCTTCCCGACAGGCCTGAAATGGTCGTTCATGCCCAAGCAGAGCGACGGGCGCCCGAGCTATCTCGTCATCAATGCCGACGAGTCCGAGCCGGGCACCTGCAAGGACCGCGACATTCTGCGCAACGATCCCCACACGCTGGTCGAGGGCGCGCTGGTCGCCGGTTTCGCCATGGGCGCGGTCGCCTGCTACATCTATGTGCGCGGCGAGTTCATCCGCGAGCGTGAGGCGCTGCAACGCGCCATCGACGAGGCCTATGAGGCGAAGCTCATCGGCAAGAACAACACCTCGGGCTACGATTTCGACGTCTACATGCATCACGGCGCCGGCGCCTATATCTGCGGCGAGGAGACGGCGCTGCTGGAAAGCCTCGAAGGCAAGAAGGGCCAGCCACGGCTGAAGCCACCGTTCCCGGCCAATGTCGGCCTCTATGGCTGCCCGACAACGGTCAACAATGTCGAATCCATCGCCGTCGCGCCGACCATCCTGCGCCGCGGCGCGGCGTGGTTTTCGTCCTTCGGCCGGCCGAACAATTCCGGTACCAAGCTGTTCTGCGTCTCCGGCCACGTCAACAATCCGTGCACTTTCGAAGAGGCGATGTCGATCCCGTTCCGCGAGCTGATCGAGACGCATTGCGGCGGTATCCGCGGCGGCTGGGACAATCTGCTCGCGGTCATTCCGGGCGGCGCTTCGGTGCCGCTGGTGCCGGCGGAGCAGATCATCGACGCGCCGATGGATTTCGACGCGCTGCGCGACCTGAAGTCCGGCCTCGGCACCGCGGCCGTCATCGTCATGGACAAATCGACGGACGTCGTGAAGGCGATCGCCAGGCTTTCCTACTTCTACAAGCATGAGAGCTGCGGGCAGTGCACGCCGTGCCGCGAAGGCACCGGCTGGATGTGGCGGGTGATGGAGCGGCTGGTGCGCGGCGAAGCGCAGAAGCGCGAGATCGACATGCTGCTCGACGTCACCAAGCAGGTCGAGGGTCACACGATCTGTGCTCTCGGCGACGCGGCCGCCTGGCCGATCCAGGGCCTGATGCGGCATTTCCGCGGCGAAGTGGAACGCCGCATCGACGAGTTTTCACGCAACGCGCACCGGGTCGAGCCGGTGATGGTGGCGGCGGAGTAGAAGTTTGCAATACGGGCATCGCCCGAGACGGAAAGCAGGGACGGGGCATACGAGGAAACGACCAGGAGATGTCTATGGTGCCCTATTCGATACCCTATTCACTGATGCCCGATTTGAACCAGTTCGAGAAGATGAACCAGGATCTGACCAGAATGATGCCGAAGGAGATGGCGAGCGCCGTCAATCTCTTCGCGCATCCCGTTGCAGGCGCCGCAGCGGTGTCGGCACTCGGCGTCGGCCTGGCCAATCACGCCTTCGGCATGTGGATGGGCGCGGTCTCCGGCGCGGTCGAGGCCTCGCAGCGCATGCTGCAGCCGTTCCTCGACGATCTGAAGGCACAGAGCGAAGCCGCCGCCCATTCGTCCAAGGCACGCAAGGCGACCGAAACGCTGATCGCAGAAGCGCAGACTTTCGCCAGGGACGTGACCGATATCGTGGCAAGCACCACCACCGAGAAGGTGCTCGATGCGACAGGCGCGGACACGGTTGCGGAAGCGGCGGCGACCGGCCTGATGCCGGAAGATTTCAAGCAGCCCAACGCGATCGAGAAGCCCACCACGCCTTCTGACCTGAAGGCGATCTCGGGCATCGGGCCAAAGCTGGAAAAGGTGCTGAACGGCCTCGGCATCTGGACTTATGGCCAGATCGCCGCCTGGACGGCGGCAGAGATCGCCTGGGTCGAGGACTACCTGTCGCTCGCCGGCCGCGTTGGCCGCGACGACTGGACTGGCCAAGCTGCGGCTCTGGCCGCGAAGCAGTGAGATGAAATGCCGGGCGCGGCATCGGTCGCGTCCGGAAAGAGAGATTGCGGGAAATCCGCGAGGGTTTGAGGCGAATGGCAAAGCTCAAGGTCGACGGGAAAGAGATAACGGTACCCGACCATTACACGCTGCTGCAGGCGGCCGAGGACGCCGGCGCGGAAGTGCCGCGCTTCTGCTTCCACGAGCGGCTGTCGATCGCCGGCAACTGCCGCATGTGCCTGATCGAGGTGAAGGGCGGTCCGCCCAAGCCGCAGGCCTCCTGCGCCATGGGCGTGCGCGACCTGCGTCCCGGCCCCAACGGCGAACTGCCGGAAATCTTCACCAACACGCCGATGGTCAAGAAGGCCCGCGAAGGCGTGATGGAATTCCTGCTGATCAACCATCCGCTGGATTGCCCGATCTGCGACCAGGGCGGCGAGTGCGACCTGCAGGACCAGGCGATGGCCTTCGGCGTCGACTCCTCGCGCTACCACGAGAACAAGCGCGCGGTCGAAGACAAGTATATCGGCCCGCTGGTGAAGACGGTGATGAACCGCTGCATCCACTGCACGCGCTGCGTCCGCTTCACCACCGAGGTCGCCGGCATTTCCGAGCTCGGCCTGATCGGCCGTGGCGAGGACGCCGAGATCACCACCTACCTCGAGCAGGCGATGACGTCGGAGCTGCAGGGCAACGTCATCGACCTCTGCCCGGTCGGCGCGCTGACCTCCAAGCCGTTCGCCTTCCAGGCGCGGCCGTGGGAACTGACCAAGACGGAATCGATCGACGTCATGGATGCCGTCGGCTCCGCCATCCGCGTCGATTCCAGGGGCCGCGAGGTGATGCGCATCCTGCCGCGCGTCAACGAAGCGGTGAATGAGGAGTGGATTTCCGACAAGACCCGCTTCATCTGGGACGGCCTGCGCACGCAGCGCCTCGACCGTCCCTATGTGCGCAAGAACGGCAAGCTGGTGCCGGCAAGCTGGGCGGAAGCCTTCGCGGCGGTCAAGGACGAGGTGTCGAAGACGGCGCCGGAGCGGATCGGCGCCATTGCCGGCGATCTCGCGGCGGTCGAGGAAATCTACGCGCTCAAGCTTCTGATGGGCTCTCTCGGCTCGAGGAACATCGATTGCCGCCAGGACGGCGCCGCGCTCGATCCGTCGCTCGGCCGCGCCAGCTACATCTTCAATCCGACGATCGAGGGCATCGAGCAGGCCGACGCGGTGCTGATCATCGGCGCCAATCCGCGCTTCGAGGCTTCGGTGCTCAATGCCCGCATCCGCAAGCGCTGGCGCGTCGGCAATCTGCCGGTCGGCGTCATCGGCGAGGTCGGCGACACACGCTACGACTATGAGCTTATCGGCGCCGGTCCGGAGTCGCTGAAGGATCTGGCCGCCGGTAACGGTAAGTTCTTCGAGGTGCTGAACCAGGCGGCGCATCCGCTGATCATCGTCGGTCAGGGCGCGTTGGCGCGTGCGGACGGGGCGGCCGTGCTCGGCCAGGCGGCAAAGCTCGCTGCAGCCGTCAATGCCGTCACCGCCGACTGGAACGGCTTTGCGGTGCTGCACAACGCAGCCGCTCGCGTCGGCGCACTCGATGTCGGCTTCGTGCCGGGCGAGGGCGGCAAAGGCGTCGCGGGCATGCTCGGCGAGACCGACCTTTTGTTCCTGCTTGGCGCCGACGAGATCGACATGGCCAAGACCGGCGGGGCGTTCGTCGTCTATATCGGCACGCACGGCGATGCCGGCGCGCACCGCGCCAATGTCATCCTGCCGGCGGCTGCCTACACCGAAAAGTCCGGCACCTACGTCAATACCGAGGGCCGCGTGCAGCAGACCAACCGCGCCGGCTTCGCGCCCGGCGAAGCGCGCGAGGATTGGGCGATCTTGCGAGCACTGTCGGACGTGCTCGGCAAGAAGCTGCCGTTCGATTCGCTGGCGCAGCTACGCGCCAAGCTCTATGGCGAATACCCCCATCTCGCCCGCATCGACCAGGTGCTTGCCGGCAGCGGGGAGGACGTCGCCAGGGTGGCGAAGCTCGGCGGCCGATTGAACAAGGGCAGCTTCACCTCGTCGGTGAAGGACTTCTATCTGACCAACCCGATCGCGCGGGCATCGGCCGTGATGGCCGAATGCTCGGCGCTGGCCAAGAGCGGCTTCAAGCAGGCGGCGGAATAAGCATGGACACCTTCTTCTCCTTCTACGTGCTGCCGGCGCTGCTGATCCTGTTGAAGTCAGTCGTGCTGATCGTCGTTCTTCTGATCTTCGTCGCCTATATACTTTATGCCGACCGCAAGATCTGGGCGGCGGTGCAGTTGCGCCGCGGCCCGAACGTCGTCGGGCCCTGGGGCACGCTGCAGGCCTTCGCCGACCTGTTGAAATTCGTGTTCAAGGAACCGGTGATCCCGTCCGGTGCCAACAAGGGCGTGTTCCTCTTGGCACCGCTGGTCTCGGCGGTGCTGGCGATTTCGGCCTGGGCCGTCATTCCGGTCAACCAGGGCTGGGCGATCGCCAACATCAATGTTGGGATCCTCTATGTCTTCGCCATCTCCTCGCTCGAGGTCTATGGCGTGATCATGGGGGGCTGGGCCTCCAACTCCAAATATCCGTTCCTCGGCGCGTTGCGCTCGGCGGCGCAGATGGTCTCCTACGAGGTCTCGATCGGCTTCGTCATCGTCACCGTGCTGCTCTGCGTCGGCTCGCTCAATCTCTCCGACATCGTGCTGTCGCAGCAGGATGGTCTGGGAACGCGGATAGGCCTGCCCAACACCTTCCTCGACTGGCACTGGCTGTCGCTGTTCCCGATGTTCATCGTGTTTTTCATTTCGGCGCTGGCCGAGACGAACCGGCCGCCGTTCGATCTGGTGGAGGCGGAATCGGAACTCGTCGCCGGCCACATGGTCGAGTATTCGTCGACGCCGTTCCTGCTCTTCTTTCTCGGCGAATACGTCGCCGTCGTGCTGATGTGCGCCTTGGCCACCATCCTCTTCCTGGGCGGCTGGCTGCCGCCGTTCGACTTCGCCCCATTCACCTGGGTGCCGGGGCTGATCTGGTTCGTGCTCAAGGTCTGCCTGATGTTCTTCATGTTCTCGATGGTGAAGGCGTTCGTGCCGCGCTACCGCTACGACCAGCTGATGCGGCTGGGCTGGAAGGTGTTCCTGCCGCTGTCGCTATTCATGGTGGTCGCCACCGCGGCCTTCCTCAAGATCACGGGGTTTGCCTGATGTCCGCTCTTGGCCAAGCCGCAAAGGCGCTGCTGCTGAAGGATTTCGTCAGCGCCTTCTTCCTGTCGATGCGCCAGTTCTTCGCGCCGAAGGAGACGATCAACTATCCGCACGAGAAGGGGCCGATCAGCCCGCGATTCCGTGGCGAGCATGCGCTGCGCCGCTATCCCAACGGCGAGGAGCGCTGCATCGCCTGCAAGCTATGCGAAGCGATCTGCCCGGCGCAGGCGATCACTATCGAGGCCGGTCCGCGCCGCAACGACGGCACGCGCCGCACCGTGCGCTACGACATCGACATGGTGAAGTGCATCTATTGCGGCTTCTGCCAGGAAGCCTGCCCGGTCGACGCCATCGTCGAGGGTCCGAATTTCGAGTTCGCGACCGAGACGCGCGAGGAGCTTTACTATGACAAGGAAAAGCTGCTCGCGAACGGCGATCGCTGGGAGCGGGAACTGGCGCGCAACATCGCGCTGGATGCGCCCTATCGGTGATTGGCGCACTTCTCCCCGTCAACAGGGAGAAGGAACAAGAAAAGTGGACGGCGCAACGTCGCCCGTCTAAGGAACACGCGATTTCGGATCCGAGGCGGAACGGAATCGGAATTTGAACCCCGGGGGAACCCATGCTGAGTGGACTAGAGGCGGCCTTCTTCTACCTCTTCGCCTTTGTCGCCGTGGCGTCGGCCTTCATGGTCATTTCGTCGCGCAACCCCGTGCATTCGGTGCTGTTCCTGATCCTCACCTTCTTCAACGCCGCAGGGCTGTTCATGCTGACCGGCGCCGAGTTCCTGGCGATGATCCTGCTCGTCGTCTATGTCGGCGCGGTGATGGTGCTGTTCCTGTTCGTCGTCATGATGCTCGACGTCGACTTCGCAGAGATGAAGCAGGGCGCGCTGCAATATGCACCGATCGGCGCGATGGTCGGACTGATCCTGGCGGCGGAACTGATCGTCGTGCTCGGCGGCTACAGCTTTGCGCCGCAGCTGGCCTCGACGGTCGCCAAGCAGACGCCGGATCTCGCGGCGCGCTCCAACACGGCGGCGCTCGGCGATATCCTCTACACGGACTACCTCTATTACTTCCAGATTGCCGGCCTCGTGCTTTTGGTCGCCATGATCGGCGCCATCGTGCTGACGCTGCGCCACAAGGAAGGGGTCAAGCGGCAGTCGATCGCCGCCCAGGTCGGACGCACGCCGGCGACGGGCATGGAAATCCGCAAGGTCAAGTCGGGCGAGGGCATCTGAGATGGTCGTCGGCATCGCGCATTATCTCACCGTATCGGCGATCCTATTCACGCTCGGCGTGTTCGGCATCTTTTTGAACCGCCGCAACATCATCGTCATTCTGATGTCGGTCGAGCTGATCCTGCTTGCGGTGAACATCAACTTCGTCGCTTTCTCGGCAGCGCTGCATGACCTTGTCGGACAGGTGTTCGCGCTGTTCGTGCTGACCGTCGCCGCGGCTGAGGCCGCGATCGGGCTTGCCATTCTTGTCGTCTTCTTCCGCAACCGCGGCTCGATCGCGGTCGAAGACGTGAACCAGATGAAGGGTTGACGGGAACAACCATGTACCAGGCCATCGTCTTCCTTCCGCTGCTCGGCTTCCTGATTGTCGGCCTGTTCGGCAATTCGCTCGGCGCCAAGGCATCCGAATACATCACCTCCGGTTTCCTGGTGATCTCGGCGGTACTGTCGTGGATCGCCTTCTTCACCGTCGGCTACGGCCATGGCGAGGTGTTCACCGTGCCGGTGCTGCGCTGGATCCAGGCCGGCGGGCTCGACGTGGCCTGGGCGCTGAGGATCGACACGCTCACCGTGGTGATGCTGGTCGTCGTCAACACCGTGTCGGCGCTGGTCCATATCTATTCGATCGGTTACATGCACCACGACCCGAACCGGCCGCGCTTCTTCGCCTATCTGTCGCTGTTCACCTTCGCGATGCTGATGCTGGTGACGGCCGACAATCTGGTGCAGATGTTCTTCGGCTGGGAAGGCGTCGGCCTCGCCTCCTATCTGCTGATCGGCTTCTGGTACAAGAAGCCCTCCGCCAACGCCGCCGCGATCAAGGCCTTCGTCGTCAACCGCGTCGGCGATTTCGGCTTCGCGCTCGGCATCTTCGGCGTGTTCGTGCTGTTCGGCTCGGTCAATCTGGGCACCGTGTTTGCCAATGCCGCATCCTTTCTTCCCGCAGAGGGCGCGCCGGAGGGAGCCGCCGTGCTCACCTTCCTCGGCCATGCGCTGGACAAGCACACGGCGCTGACGGTCGTCTGCCTGCTGCTGTTCATGGGCGCCATGGGCAAGTCGGCGCAGGTGCCGCTGCACACCTGGCTCCCCGACGCGATGGAGGGCCCGACACCGGTCTCGGCGCTGATCCATGCCGCGACCATGGTGACGGCCGGCGTGTTCATGCTGGCGAGGCTGTCGCCGCTGTTCGAGCTGTCGCATTCGGCGCTGACCGTGGTCACCTTCATCGGCGCCTTCACGGCCTTCTTCGCGGCGACCGTCGGCCTGGTGCAGAACGACATCAAGCGCGTCATCGCCTATTCGACCTGCTCGCAGCTCGGCTACATGTTCGTGGCGCTCGGCGTCGGCGCCTATGGCGCGGCGATCTTCCACCTGTTCACGCATGCCTTCTTCAAGGCGCTGCTCTTCCTCGGCTCGGGTTCGGTCATCCACGCCGTCTCCGACGAGCAGGACATGCGCAGGATGGGCGGGCTGAGGACGCTTATCCCGAAAACCTACTGGATGATGGTGATCGGCACGCTGGCGCTGACCGGCGTCGGCATCCCGGCGACGGTGATCGGCACTGCCGGCTTCTTCTCCAAGGACGCGATCATCGAAGCTTCCTTTGCCAGCCACAACGCGGTCGCCGGCCTTGCCTTCGTGCTGCTGGTGATCGCCGCCTGCTTCACCAGCTTCTATTCGTGGCGCCTGATCTTCATGACCTTCCATGGCGAGCCGCGCGCCAGCCACGAGGTCATGCACCATGTCCATGAATCGCCGCCGGTGATGCTGGTGCCGCTGTTCATACTGGCGGCCGGCGCGCTCTTTGCCGGCATCATCTTCCACGGCGCCTTCATCGGGGAGGCCTATGCCGAGTTCTGGAAGGCATCGCTGTTCACGCTGCCGGAGAACCACATCCTGCACGAGATGCACGAACTGCCGCTGTGGGTCGAACTGGCACCGTTTGTCGCCATGATCATCGGCTTCGCGATCGCCTGGAAGTTCTATATCCGCTCGCCGGAACTGCCCCGCAGCGTCGCCGCCAACCACCGCCTGCTCTACGGCTTCCTGCTCAACAAGTGGTACTTCGACGAGTTCTACGACTTCCTGTTCGTGCGGCCGGCGAAACGCCTCGGCAGGTTCCTGTGGAAGACCGGCGACGGCGCCGTCATCGACGGGCTCGGCCCCGACGGCATCTCGGCGCGCGTCGTCGACGTCACCAACCGGGTCGTCAAGCTGCAGACCGGCTATCTCTATCACTACGCCTTCGCCATGCTGATCGGCGTGGCCGCTCTCGTCACCTGGATGATGCTCTGATGACCGACTGGCCAATCCTCTCGCTGGTCACCTTCCTGCCGCTGGTTGGTGTTCTGCTTATCCTGCCGATCAGCGACGACAGTGAAAACGCGCGCCGCAACATCCGCGCCATCGCCTTCATCACGACGGCATTCACCTTCGTGGTCTCGCTGTTCATCTGGAAGGGCTTCGACAATTCGCAGGCCGGCTTCCAGTTCGTCGAGAAATCCGCCTGGCTGGATTCGGGCATTTCCTACCATATGGGCGTCGACGGCATCTCGATGCTGTTCGTGATCCTGACGACGTTCCTGATGCCGCTCTGCATCCTCGCCTCCTGGGAGGCGATCGAGAAGCGCGTGAAGGCTTACATGATCGCCTTCCTGATCCTCGAGACGCTGATGATCGGCGTGTTCTGCGCGCTCGACATCGTGCTGTTCTACGTCTTCTTCGAGGCGGGCCTGATCCCGATGTTCATCATCATCGGCGTCTGGGGCGGCAAGCGGCGAGTCTATGCCTCGTTCAAGTTCTTCCTCTACACGCTCGCCGGCTCGGTGCTGATGCTGCTCGCCATCATGGCGATGTTCTTCCAGTCCGGCACGACCGACATCACCACGCTGCTCACGCACAATTTCCCGGCCAACATGCAGACCTGGCTGTGGCTCGCCTTCTTCGCCTCCTTCGCGGTGAAGATGCCGATGTGGCCGGTGCACACCTGGCTGCCCGACGCCCACGTGGAGGCGCCGACGGCGGGCTCGGTCATCCTGGCAGCCATCCTCCTGAAAATGGGCGGATACGGCTTCCTGCGCTTCTCGCTGCCGATGTTCCCGATCGCCTCGGAAATGTTCGCGCCGCTGATCTTCACGCTTTCGGTGGTGGCCATCATCTACACTTCGCTGGTGGCGCTGATGCAGGAGGACATGAAGAAGCTGATCGCCTATTCGTCGGTCGCCCATATGGGCTTCGTCACCATGGGCATCTTCGCGATGAACCAGGAAGGCGTGCAGGGCGCGATCTATCAGATGCTCAGCCACGGCCTCGTCTCCGGCGCGCTGTTCCTGTGCGTCGGCGTCATCTACGACCGGATGCACACGCGCGAAATCGACGCTTATGGCGGGCTGGTCAACAACATGCCGAAATACGCCACAGTGTTCATGATCTTCACCATGGCCAATGTCGGCCTGCCGGGCACCAGCGGCTTCGTCGGCGAGTTCCTGACCATGCTCGGCGTGTTCCGGGTCAACACCTGGGTGGCGTTCTTCGCGGCAACCGGCGTCATCCTGTCGGCCGCCTATGCGCTCTGGCTCTACCGCCGCGTCATCTTCGGCGCGCTGACCAAGGAAAGCCTGAAGAACCTGCTCGACCTGTCGGCGCGCGAGAAGGTCATCATCTACCCGCTGGTGGCGCTGGTCATCTTTTTCGGCGTCTATCCGGCGCCGGTGTTCGACGCCACGACGCAGTCGGTAAAAGCGCTCGTCACCAACGTCACCGCATCCATCAATTCCGCGCAGACCGCGGCGGCGAACTGACTGGGGAAATACCATGACGCCGGACCTTCTCTCCAGCCTTTCGCTCTCGACCCCGGAACTGATCCTTGCCATCGGCGCGCTGGCCCTTCTGATGGTGGGCGCCTATTCGCGCTCCAACAACACCATGACGGTGACCGGGCTCGCGGTCGCCGTGCTTGTCGTCGCCGGCTTGTGGCTGGCCTTCTCCGCTGGCCAGGGGGCCGCCTATGGCAACGCGTTCGTCCAGGATTCCTTCAGCCGCTTCATGAAGATGCTGGCGCTGATCGGCTCGGCGGTGACGCTGGTCATGTCGATGCGCTTCGCCAGGCAGGAGCATTTCGACAAGTTCGAATATCCGGTGCTGATCGTGCTCTGCACGCTCGGCATGATGCTGATGATCTCGGCCAACGGCATGATCGGGCTCTATCTCGGCCTCGAGCTGCAGTCGCTGGCGATCTATGTGCTGGCAGCGATCAACCGCGACAATATCCGCTCGACCGAGGCGGGCCTGAAGTATTTCGTCCTCGGCGCGCTGTCGTCGGGCATGCTGCTCTACGGCATATCGCTGGTCTACGGCTATACCGGTAACACCGGCTTCCAGGAGATCGCGACAGCACTGGGCGGCGGCGAGCGCCAGCTCGGCCTCGTCTTCGGCCTGGTCTTCGTGCTCGCAGGCCTCGCCTTCAAGATTTCGGCCGTGCCCTTCCACATGTGGACGCCGGACGTCTACGAAGGCGCGCCGACGCCGATCACTGCTTTCCTGGCGGCGGCGCCGAAGATGGCGGCGATGGCGCTGATCGTGCGCGTCACCATGGGAGCCTTCAAGCCGATCGCCGCCGACTGGCAGCAGATCGTGGTCTTCATTTCGATCGCTTCGATGGCGCTCGGCGCCTTTGCCGCCATCGGCCAGACCAACATCAAGCGGCTGATGGCTTATTCCTCGATCGGCCATATGGGCTATGCGCTGGTCGGGCTTGCCGCCAACAGCCAGGATGGCGTGCGCGGCGTCGCCATCTACATGCTGATCTATCTGGTGATGACGCTCGGCACCTTTGCCTTCATCCTCGCCATGCGGCGCAAGGAAGGCAATGTCGAGCAGATCGGCGATCTGGCCGGCCTTATCTCGACCAACCCGGTCATGGCCACCATCCTCACCATCATGATGTTCTCGCTGGCCGGCATTCCGCCGCTCGCCGGCTTCTGGGGGAAATGGTACGTGTTCCTCGCCGCCATCAACGCCCATCTCTATGCGCTGGCGATCATCGGCGTGTTGGCTTCGGTGGTTGGCGCCTACTATTATCTGCGCATCATCAAGATCATGTGGTTCGACGAGCCGGTCGGCGGCTTTGTGCCGATGGCAAGCGAGTTGCGCCTCGTGCTCGGCGTCAGCGGCGCCTTCATGGTTTTCTATATCCTGCCCTGGATCGGGGGTTCGATCAGCGGGATGGCCGAAGCCGCCGCAAAGACATTCTTCTGACGGGATGGCATTTCGGCTGGCTCCAACCGCGGCGTCGGAGGGGTTCCGGCTCGCGGCCCATGACAGCGTCGGCTCGACCAACGCGCTGGCGCTGGAACATGCGCGCGCCGGCGACCCCGGCAAGCTCTGGGTCGTATCGAAGAAGCAGGAAAGCGGCCGCGGCCGGCGCGGCCGTGCCTGGGCCACTCCGGAAGGCAATCTGGCGGCGACATTGCTGCTGGTCCCCGGCGGCGAATTGCCGCTCGCCGCGACGCTCGGTTTCGTCGCCGGGCTTGCGCTTGCCGATGCGCTCGATGCCGTCGTCCCGCAAGGCCGGATCGCCGTTGCTGTCGACGGCGGCAGCGAAGGACGCAATCGCTTCGAGCTGAAATGGCCCAATGACGTGCTCGCCTCCGGCGCCAAGCTGGCCGGCATTCTGCTGGAATCGGCGATGCTGGACGGTGGCCGTTTCGCGGTCGCGGTCGGCATCGGCGTCAATGTCGTGGCCTATCCCGAGGGACTGCCCTATCCGGCGACATCGCTTCAGGCATTGGGTGCCGATTGCGATGCCGAGACGCTGTTCCTGGCGCTTTCGGATGCGTGGAGCGAGAATGCCAGGCTGTGGGATGACGGGCGTGGACTCACGGCCATCAGGAAGCGCTGGTTGGCGCGCGCGGCCGGCCTTGGCGGTGAGGTTGCTGTCAGAATTGACGGCAATGTGGTGCGCGGCGTCTTTGAAACCATTGACGAGGACTGCCGTTTCGTGATCCGCGACGAGGACGGATCTGTTCTGACGATCGCGGCCGGCGACGTGCATTTCGGCGCGGTCGCATCGGCGCGGATATAGTTTGTTTTTGCGCAATTCCGGACGGAAAACCGTGACACACTTTTCCTGGAATTGCTCCAACGGCTTGGCTTGAGCGGCCAGGAAGGAAGAATTCATGGCGAATACCGGAAACGCCGAACTCGTCTTCGCGCCGCTTGGCGGCGTTGGCGAGATCGGCATGAACTTCGCCCTCTACGGCTACGGGCCGGCCGATGCGCGCGAATGGATCGTCGTCGACGTCGGCGTCACATTCCCCGATACCGCGCATCCGGGCGTCGATCTGATCCTGCCCGACACGCGCTTCATCGAGGAGAACCTGGACGGCTTGCGCGGCATCGTCATCACCCACGCGCATGAGGACCACTATGGCGCGCTGCTCGACATCTGGCCGAAGCTCAAAGCCCCGGTTTGGATGACGCCGTTCACCGCCGGGCTGCTCGAAGCCAAGCGGCAAGGCGAGCAGGGCGCGCCGAAGATCCCCGCGACGATTTATCGGGCCGGCGAGAAGTTCACGATCGGTCCTTTCGAGATCGAGGCCATTCCGGTGGCGCACTCCATCCCCGAGCCGATGTCGCTGGCGATAACGACGCCGGCCGGAACGGTGATCCATACCGGCGACTGGAAGATCGACCCAGCGCCGACGATCGGACCGAAGACGGACGAGGCACGCTTCCGCGCTTATGGCGACAAGGGTGTGCTGGCGCTGATCTGCGATTCCACGAATGCGCTGAGGGAAGGGGAGTCGCCCTCGGAAGTGGCGGTAGGCGAAGGCCTGAAGGGGGTGATCGAGAAGGCCAAGGGCCGTGTTGCGGTCACCACATTCTCTTCCAATGTCGGGCGCATCGTCTCGATCGCCAGGGCGGCGCGCGATGCCGGCCGGCAGTGCCTTGTGCTCGGCCGTTCGCTGAAGCGCGTCATCGATGTCGCGACCGAGCTCGGCTATATGGACGGATTGCCGGAATTCATCTCGGAGGAGGATTACGGCTTCATCCCGCGCGAGAACCTGGTGATCATCTGCACCGGCAGCCAAGGCGAGCCGCTGGCGGCACTGGCGAAGCTGTCGCGCGACGAGATGAAATCGGTGGCGCTTACGGCCGGCGACACGGTGGTGTTTTCCTCGCGCACCATTCCCGGCAACGAGAAGGCGATCCTCGAAATCAAGAATCGGCTCATCGACCTTGGCATGAAGATCATTGAGGACGGCGATGCGCTGGTGCATGTCTCCGGCCATCCGCGCCGCAGCGAATTGCGCAAGATGTATGAATGGGTGCGGCCGCAGATCGGCGTGCCGGTGCATGGCGAGGCGGCGCATCTGGTGGCGCAGGGTTCGCTGATGTCGATGTCGGGCATCGGCCAGGTGGCGCAGGTGCGTGACGGCGACATGCTGAGGCTCTGGCCCGGCCCGGCGACGATCATCGACCAGGTGCCGTTCGGCCGCCTCTACAAGGACGGCATTCTGATCGGCACCGACCAGGCGATGGGCATCCGTGACCGGCGCAAGCTGTCGTTTGCCGGCCATGTCGCAGTCAATGTCGTGCTGGACGAAAAATACGAGCTTGCCGGCGATCCCGATCTGGTGGCGATCGGTGTCGCCGAGGCCGATGCCAGCGGCGAGACGCTGGAAGACCTGATGCTCGATGCGGCAATCGGCGCGGTGGACTCCATCCCCCGCCAGCGCCGAAAAGACCTCGACCTGGTGCAGGAGGCGGTGCGCCGCGCCGTGCGGGGCGCCGCCAATGAAGCCTGGGGCAAGAAGCCACTGGTGACTGTATTCGTCACGCGGTGACGAATAAGGGAATAGGGGAATAAGGCAGTAGGGGAATAGGGAAGAGCGAGCAGTTGCTGTTCTTCAATCTTGTTTTTTCCTACTCCCCTACTGCCCTACTCCCTTACTCCCCTAACGCGGAGCGTTATATGCTCGGACGCCTTAACCACGTCGCGCTTGCCGTGCCGGATTTGGCTGCGGCGGTCGCGGTCTATCGCGATGCGCTGGGTGCGCGGCTGAGCGAGCCGCAGGCGCTGCCGGAGCATGGCGTGACGGTGGTGTTCGTCGATGTCGGCAACACCAAGATCGAGTTGCTGGAGCCGCTCGGGGACGCTTCACCGATTGCCGCCTTCCTGCAGAAGAATCCCTCAGGCGGCATGCATCACGTGTGCTACGAGGTCGACGATATTCTGGCCGCGCGGGACCATCTCAAGGCGAGCGGGGCGCGCGTGCTCGGCGACGGCAATCCGAAGACCGGCGCGCATGGCAAGCCGGTGCTGTTCCTGCACCCGAAGGACTTCTTCGGCACGCTGGTCGAACTGGAGCAGGCATGAGCTGGATTTCGTTTGCAGCGCTCTTCTTCGTCACCTGGTGGCTGGTGCTGTTCGCGGTGCTGCCATTCAGCCTGCGCACGCAGGACGAGGACAAAGACGTGACGCTGGGCACGGTTTCGAGCGCACCGCGCGGACCGCATATGCTGCGCGCAGTCATCCGCACGACGATCGTCACGGCGATCGTCATTGGCGGTTTTTACGGTCTGACGAGAGGGCTCGGCCTGGGCTTCGACGACATCCCGCACATCGTGCCGAACTTCAGTCATAGCGACGCCAATTAAGGGCCTCGGCCAGTCTCTCGCAAGTATATGTCGGCATGCGTGCGCGACGGTTGAATCGGAAGCCGGCTTCCGATTTCAGCGACAGACGCAGCGCAATGCGGTTTGGCGACTTATCGTGCTAAGCAGATGATTGCCCAAAAAAAATGCAAGGCACGAGGCCTTGCAATTTAAACGCGTCCGATCCGTTTCCGGTGTCCGGCGGCAGCGAGTTACCGCGCCTAGATCGCATCCTCCCAAGACTTTGACCGCGTAGGAGAGCAGATTTTTCTCCGCCCTCTCGGTTATCGGCGCACACTAGACCAAGGCAGGTGAAAATGTCACGAAGAATTTTGCCTCCAAATGGGCAATATCGTGCTGCACTGCACAATAGTATGGCATGGCTTGCTTGTGAATCGATCAAATTGGCTTAATCGGCATTTTGCGGCCCGGAAGCCCTTTTTCGGCGAGTACCAGAAGGCCGCAACACTTTGCGGCGCTCGGGTTTCCATTCGGTCATGAAATGGCTATGAAGCCCGGGCAAGCAGCCTCGGCTGCGCCGATTCCGGCGCCGCTATTCTCACTCACGGACCAGTCCATGCGTTTGTCGCGCTATTTCCTGCCCATTCTCAAAGAGAACCCCCGTGAGGCCGAGATCGTCTCGCATCGGCTGATGCTGCGCGCCGGCATGATCCGCCAGCAGGGGCAGGGCAGCTTCAGCTGGCTGCCGATCGGCAAGCGGGTGCTGGACAAGGTCTGCCAGATCGTTCGCGAGGAGCAGAACCGGGCTGGCGCGCTGGAGATTCTGATGCCGACCGTGCAGTCGGCGGATCTGTGGCGCGAAAGCGGCCGCTATGACGATTACGGCAAGGAGATGCTGCGCATCAAGGATCGCCAGGACCGTGACATGCTCTACGGGCCGACCAACGAGGAAGTCGTCACCGAGATCTTCCGCGCCTATGTCAAGTCCTACAAGGACCTGCCGCTCAACCTCTATCACATCCAGTGGAAATACCGCGACGAGGTCAGGCCGCGTTTCGGCGTCATGCGCAGTCGCGAATTCCTGATGAAGGACGCGTATTCCTTCGACCTGGACTATGAAGGCGCCAAGGCCGCCTACAACCGCATGTTCGTTTCCTATCTCAGGACGTTCACGCGCATGGGCTTGCAGGCTATTCCGATGCGCGCCGACACCGGCCCGATCGGCGGCGACCTCAGCCATGAGTTCATCATCCTGGCCGAGACCGGCGAAAGCCAGGTGTTCTGCGATCGCGAGTATCTGTCGCTTGCGGTGCCGGGCGAGAACACCGATTTCTCCAACGACGCCGAGATCGGCGACATCGTGAAACAGTGGACGACCCCGTACGCCGCCACCGACGAAATGCATGACGAGGAGGCCTGGACGAAGGTGCCGGAAGCCGACCGGCTCTCCGCGCGCGGCATCGAGGTCGGCCATATCTTCCATTTCGGCGAGAAATACTCCAAGCCGATGGGCGCCAAGGTGACCGGTCCGGACGGCAAGGACCATTTCGTTTCGAGCGGCTCCTACGGCATCGGTCCGACGCGGCTGATCGCGGCGATCATCGAGGCGAGTCACGACGAGAACGGCATCATCTGGCCGGAGTCGGTGGCGCCGTTCGACGTCGGCCTGATCAACATGAAGGTGGGCGATGGAGAGTGCGACCGCGTCTGCGAAGAACTCTATGCGGCGCTCACCGCGGCCGGTAAGGACGTGCTCTACGACGATAGCGACCAGCGGCCGGGCGGCAAGTTCGCCACCGCGGATCTTATCGGCCTGCCGTGGCAGGTGGTTGTCGGGCCGCGCGGCGTGGCCGCCGGCGAAGTCGAGATCAAGAACCGCCGGACCGGTGAGCGCGAGACGCTGCCGATCGCGGACGCCGGGAAGCGCCTGGGTATCGCCTGATGAGCGAGGCGGCTGCAGTCCGATCTCCGGCAGGCGCCTTCTCGGGCTTTGAGCGCATGGTGGCGTGGCGCTATCTGCGTTCGCGGCGCAAGGAGACGGTGATCTCGGTCATCGCCTCGATCTCCTTCCTCGGCATCATGCTGGGCGTCGCGACGCTGATCGTCGTCATGGCGGTGATGAATGGGTTCCGCGCCGAGCTGCTCACCCGCATCCTTGGCGTCAATGGCCATCTGATCGTGCAGCCGCTGGATTCGCCGCTGGAGGACTACGCCCAGGTGGCGAGCCGCATCAATGGCGTTGCCGGCGTCAAATACGCTATCCCGCTGATCGACGGGCAGGTGCTGGCGCAGGGCAATGTCGGGGGCGGCGTGGGCGCGCTGGTGCGCGGCATTCGCGGCGAAGACCTCGGCAAGATCCAGATTGTCGCCGGCAACATCAAGCAGGGCACGCTCGACGGCTTCGACGCCGGCGAGGGCGTGGCGATCGGCAAGCGGATGGCCGAGAATCTGGGCCTCGTGCTCGGCGACACAATCACGCTGATCTCGCCAGACGGCGACGTCACCCCGCTGGGCACCACGCCGCGCATGAAGGGCTACAAGATCACTGCGATTTTCGAGGTCGGCATGTCGGAGTATGACAGCTCGATCGTCTACATGCCGTTTTCCGAAGCGCAGCTCTTCTTCAACATGGACGGGCGGGCGCAGACCATCGAGATCTATGTCGACAACCCCGACAATGTCGATGCGCTGAAGCCGCTGGTCGAACAGGCGGCGCAGCGGCCGATCGACCTCGTCGACTGGCGCCAGCGCAACGAGACCTTCTTCTCGGCACTGCAGGTCGAGCGCAACGTCATGTTCATGATCCTGACGCTGATCGTTCTGGTGGCGGCGCTCAACATCATTTCCGGCCTCATCATGCTGGTGAAGGACAAGGGACACGACATCGCCATACTGCGCACCATGGGCGCCACACGGGGCGCGATCCTGCGCATCTTCCTGATGACAGGGGCGGCGATCGGCGTCACCGGCACCATAGCCGGCGTGCTGCTCGGCGTCGTCATCTGCCTCAACATCGAATCTATCCGGCAGTTCTTCTCCTGGATGACCGGCAGGATCCTGTTCAACCCGGAACTCTATTTCCTCAGCCAGCTGCCGGCGAAAATGGACGCGCGCGAGACGACCTATGTCGTCATCATGGCGCTGAGCCTGTCCTTCCTGGCAACGGTGTTTCCAGCCTGGCGGGCGGCCAGGCTCGATCCGGTCGAAGCCTTGAGGTACGAGTGATGGCCGAAGCCGTAATCGAGCTGAAGGGTGTCGAGCGCCACTATGTCCAGGGGCCGCGCAAGCTCACCATCCTCAACGGTGCGGACTTTTCGCTCAACCGTGGCGAGATGGTAGCACTGGTGGCGCCGTCCGGAACCGGCAAGTCGACCCTGCTGCATACGGCGGGACTGCTCGAGCGACCGGACGCCGGCGACGTGATCCTCAGCGGGCGTGCCTGCGGCCGGCTGTCGGACGAGGAGCGCACGGCGATCCGCCGCAACGATGTCGGCTTCGTTTACCAGTTCCATCATCTGCTGCCGGAATTCTCCGCGCTTGAAAACATCATGATGCCGCAGCTGATCAAAGGGCTCGGCCGCAAGGACGCCGCCGAGCGGGCGGCCCAGCTTCTCGACTACATGCAGATTGGCAAGCGCGCGCAGCATCGGCCGTCCGAGCTTTCGGGCGGCGAGCAGCAGCGCGTCGCCATCGCGCGTGCCGTGGCCAATGCGCCGCTGGTGCTTCTCGCCGACGAGCCGACCGGCAATCTCGATCCGACCACCGCCTCCTACGTTTTCGATGCGCTCGAGGCGCTGGTAAGGCAGTCCGGTCTGGCCGCGCTGATCGCAACCCATAACCACGAACTGGCCGGCCGCATGGACCGCCGCGTGACGCTGGCCGACGGCAAGGTAGTGCCGCTTTAGGGCTGTTCGATATTCGGGCCGGCCGGCTTCCGTATGGCTGTTTCCTGCGCTTCGGACCCTTTCATCCTCGGCTCGGCCTGATCCCAATCTTGACTGCACTTGGCTTCGGCTCGTTCCCATAGAGCCCTAACGCTTCGTCAACCTTTCCTTAACCTTGCCCGAACGGATCGCCGGATTCGTTCCGGCGCGCCATTGGCGATCGTTGACATTCGAACAAAATTAGAACAAATTATGAACATTACACAAACAGGAGAGAGTTATGGCCGATCTGGTTCAGGATGTCATCTCGCTGGTCTGCATGAGCACCTTCCTCATTTCCATGGCGCTCTGGATCGGCGCCATGTGAGGATGGGGCGGTTACCGCCGCTGTGCGGGCGGGCAAAGGCCCGCCCTTGGGACGGGCAAGCCCGCCCATTGTTAAGTTTTTCTTGGCCCTGCCCCCGCTAGGCTGCTGCTTCAGACATGGGAGCAAAGGCAGTGTCGGTCATTGTGACGGTCATCCTCGTGGCCGGAAATCTCGGACTGATCTTTCTCTTGATGAGCCTGCCGCTGGGACTGTGCACCGTTCGCGTCAGCCGCCTGGTCCAGGCCGACCGCCATCGTCTCTGGCAGGCGCTGTGGCCGCTCGGCCGTGACGCCGGCTGGTCCGGCGAGATCCTCTCGGCCGAGGCCATGGATAGCGAAGGGGCTGTGCGATTGAGACTGTCCTGGGAAGGCCGCGATGGTCAGCCGATCGAGCGCAGGGCTCGGTTCGAGGATGTCGTTGAGGGCAGCCGTTTCTCGATGCGTATCATTGAGGACACGGCGCTCGATCCCTCATTCTGGGCCAACTATCGAGAGACCGCCGAACTCGTATCCGAAGGCGATGCGACGCGGGTGACGCTGAGGCAAACCGACCACTATCGCGGCGTTGCCTTCCTAATCTTCCGCTACTTCGCGCTCCGCCGCGAGCTCGGCAAGCTGCAGGTGTGGGCAAGAACCGGTGAGTATCGCAAGGGCGGCTGGTTCGAGCATCCGCTGAGCCAGATCGGCTTTGCCGTACTCTCGGCCTTCATCCTGTGGCCTTTCTTCGGTCTCAACCTTGGTGGCCTGGCGCTCGCCGCTATCCTGACCTCGGTGGTGGCGCTGCACGAGCTCGGCCACATGGCGGCGTTCCGGCTGACTGGGCATCGCCGTGCGCGCATGATCTTCATTCCGCTGCTCGGCGGCGTCGCCATCGGCGGAAGACCTTATGACAGTCGCTTCGAAGTCGCCTTCGTGGCGCTGATGGGCGCAGGCTTCTCCGCTTTCCTGGTGCCGGTGCTGATCGCCGCTAGCGGTCTTGCCGGTAGCGAGGGCCATCGGCTGGCCGCCGCGTTGCTGGCGACGCTTGCCGGCTGCGCGTCGCTGTTCAACATCGCCAACCTGGTGCCGGTGTGGAAGTTCGACGGCGGCCAGGTGCTGCGCCAGATCTGCCCAGGGCCGATCGCGCTGGCGCTGGCGTCGTTCCTGCTGCTATCGGCTTTGCTTGCTCTCGGCTGGCATGTCGGCTTTTCGCCCAGTTTCCTGCTGATCGCGGGAGCGGTGTTCTCGATTCTCAGCCTGCTCACCATGGGAAGCGGCGTGAAGCCGCGTCACGAGCTGAAGCCGATCCATGCCTTCGACAGGCTTGCCATGGCCGGCGCGCTGCTGGCGGTGTTTGCCATCCATGGCTACGGCGTGCTGTGGGCGTTGGCGCGGCTGATGTAGGCCTGAGGCAAATCAGCCGGCCTTGCGCTCCGGCTCCGCCAAAGGCGCAGCGGCAGGCCCGAACACATCCTCGAACGCGGCTTTCAGCGCCAGGTCGACATCGGCAATGGTGACGGGCAGGCCAAGGTCGACCAGGCTGGTGACGCCGTGATCCGAGACGCCGCAAGGCACGATGCCGCTGAAATGGCCGAGCTCCGGCTCGACATTGATGGCAATGCCATGGAAGCTCACCCAGCGCCGCAGCCGGATGCCTATGGCCGCGATCTTGTCCTCGGCCGGCGTACCGTCCGGCGGGGCGGGGCGGTCCGGCCGCACCACCCAGACGCCGACGCGGTCCTCACGCCGCTCGCCGCGCACGTTGAAGGCGGCAAGTGTGCCGATGATCCATTGCTCGAGCGCGGCGACGAAGGCGCGGACGTCCTCGCGCCGGCGCTTGAGGTCAAGCATCACATAGGCCACGCGTTGGCCGGGGCCGTGATAGGTGTATTCGCCGCCTCGGCCGGCAGCGAAGACCGGGAACCGGTCGGGGTCGATCAGATCATCGACGCGGGCGCTGGTTCCCGCGGTGTAGAGCGGCGGATGCTCGACCAGCCAGACCATCTCGCCGGCAGCGCCATTGCGGATCGCGTCGGCCCGTGCCTCCATGAAGGCGAGCGCGTCTGGATAGGAGGTGAGGCCGGGCTCGATCACCCATTCGACCGGCGCCGAACCGGGGAGGGGCAGGAACGACGTGGCGATCTGGCTGCGTTCTGTCATGGCATGATCTCGACTCGCGCTTATATGGCGGCAATCCGCTAAAACGTCCAGTTCCGGTGGCTGGCGACCCGGCCTTGCAGGGTTGTGCATATCGGCGGCGAATATTCCGCACGGCGCACTTGTTTCGCCGGAAACGATTTGCTACAGGCCCCGGGCCGGTCGGTTCCGGCTCCTACCACGTGCGGTCGTGGCGGAATTGGTAGACGCGCAGCGTTGAGGTCGCTGTGGGGCAACCCGTGGAAGTTCGAGTCTTCTCGACCGCACCATTTCAATCGTTGAGATCCAGACTTGCTGCCGATTCTCGGCGGTCGCACAGATCGGCGTTGTGTCTGTCCGGCGCCCGGGCCGATGGAGTTGAGCCGGTTCCACAACCACAGCATGCCGGCGGCACAAAGAAGCGTTGCCGCGTGGTGCCTGCCGCCCAGAACTGCGCCGTCGTCTGGGGCCCTATGATGGATCAAGCAAAGACTTGAAACGCGTCGCCTGAGTCCGTTTCACGCGGTGCATCGCGCTGATCAAGGAAACCCTAAGTTAAAGAATGTCGTAATACCTTCGCCCGACTTCTCGGGGGAGGCTTTGGTGATCCACAATCCTCCGCTGGACGGATTGCGTGCAGTCAGCGTACTGGCTGTGGTGGCGTTCCATTGTCAGGTGCCGTTCTTGGCCGGAGGTTTTTTTGGGGTCGATCTGTTCTTTGTGCTGAGCGGCTTTCTGATCACATCCATACTGCGCAACGAGCTTGACGAAACCAAGAGCATCGATCTCGGCCGCTTCTATTGGAACCGGCTGGTGCGCCTCACTCCGCCTCTCTATTTGATGTTGGCTGCCGTCCTGCTTGCTGGTCAGGCGACATCCGGAAAGACGCTGATCGCGGCTGTCTATCTGACCGACTTCTTCGCGCCCTATGAACCTGAGTACGGAGCCCTTCGGCACACGTGGTCATTGGCCGTCGAGGAGCAGTTCTACCTGATATGGCCATTGCCGTTGGTCGTCATCCTGCGCCTGCCTCGGCCGACCGCAGCAGTGATCGCGATCTTCTGCGGTGCAACTATCTGGCGATTCTTGCTGCTGCAAAACTTGCCTAGCGAATGGGTTTACTATCGTCCTGACGCTCGTCTGACGGGTTTGTTGGCGGGGACGATCGTGGCTTTGGCAAAGCCGAGCGTCAACGACATCTCCCTGCTGGACAGCATCGGCAAAGCCGCCGCATGCTCAATCCTGCTGGTGATGGCAGGCACGCAAATATATACGCCAGCTTCACTGGTGATTGCGCAGCCACTGGTGGAGGTTTGCGCGGCCGCGCTGCTGGTTGCCGCGACCGACAGGCGAACCGAAATCCATCGCTTCCTGTCGCGGCCCGTCCTCGTCCGCGTGGGGCTTCTATCCTACTCGATTTATCTTTGGCACTTTCCGATCGCGTATCTGTTGCGGCAATCCTACGAGTGGGTGCCGACTTTGCTCATAACGGTCATTGTGTCGGCAGTACTCGCGATCTTGACCCATAGCCTTGTGGAAGTGCCGATGAGAACGCTGCGCATGCAGTCGCGCGTTGTCGCAAGTTGATCCTTCGGCACCGCAAGATCCGGACAGCGGGAAGCGTTGGTGGAAGGCCAGACGAGCCGACCCCCACCGCCTTGCACTTTGGCAGTTGCCCGCCCGCCGCCTGACCGTCTTTCAGGCCGCCCTCTTCGACCGCGCCAGCGTCTCGGCCACGACCTCGCCGAAGGAGGCAGGGGTCGGCACGATGACGACGCCGGCTTCCTTCAGGATCTCGACCTTTTCCTGCGCCGATTCGCCGAAGGCCGAGATGATCGCGCCGGCGTGGCCCATGCGGCGGCCCTTCGGCGCCGAAAGCCCGGCGATGTAGGCGATCAGCGGCTTGCGCATGTTGTCGCGCGCCCAGAGCGCGGCTTCGGCCTCCTGCGGGCCGCCGATCTCGCCGATCATCACCACGGCGTCGGTGTCCTCGTCCTGCTCGAACAGTT
>NZ_SRTP01000059.1:0-520 GCF_004791945.1 Mesorhizobium sp. M3A.F.Ca.ET.175.01.1.1
CTGATGCCGGCCGTCGAGCGCCAGGTTTCGCGAACCGTATTTTGAGCAATTCCAGGAAAAGTGTGAAGCGGTTTTCCGTCAGGAATTGCGTCAAAACAAAGAGATAGAGCGGTTCGCCGTTTCCGTGAAACGGTGAAACGCTCTAAAACCACATATCGCGCACGCAGCGGCCGTCACGCGGCAGGTCGTCGAATGTGTCGAGGCCGTCGAAATGGTCGATCGGCAGGTCGGCGACGGCTTCCGGCGGCGCCAGCCTGACATTGACGGCAATGCGGGTGCGGTCGCCGGCGCTCGAACGGGGGCCACGCCAGGCGAGCACGCAGGCACAGGTCGGACAGAACAGGATCTCGAACGCGGGCTCGGTCACTTCGGCGCGCGTGTAGGAATTTATCGGTCCCGCGACGCGGATGCGCTCGTCGACGTAATCGTAGGCCCAGAGGGTGCCGTAGCGGCGGCAAAGCGTGCAGTTGCAGGCCGTGATCGGCCCCGGATCGCCTTCCAGTGTCCAGTGGGCGGCGCC
>NZ_SRTP01000060.1:0-515 GCF_004791945.1 Mesorhizobium sp. M3A.F.Ca.ET.175.01.1.1
GCAGACTTCCGCGGTGAAGGCGGCAAGCACCAGCGACAGCGCAAGTGCCGCCGACACGAAGGACGACAGCCGGATGCCGATGAAGGGCAGGGCGTAGTAGATCAGGATCAGCACCACCAGGATCGGCAGCGCGCGGAACATGTCGATATAGAGCGTCGCCAGCCGTCTCACCGGCTTCGGCGCATAGAGCCGCACCAGGCAGATCGCCAGCCCGGCAATGGTGCCGAAGACGATCGCGGCGCAGCCGAGCAGGATGGTGTTGCCGAGCCCGCGGATGAGGATCGGAAACGATCGGACCAGGATGCCCCAGTTGAAGAAGGTATCGATCAGTTCCATCGCTTCACCGTCAAGGCAGCGTCAGACCTTGCGGCGTTCGCGCAGCCTAAGGGGTTGGAGATGAGGAGCGCCGGTCGCCGGCGCTCCTCCAAGGGCGTTTGATTAGCCGGCTTATTGCGGGATCGGTCCGGGCGTCACCGTGCTGGTCCCGGCCTCCGGATCGACGCCGAACCACTTCT
>NZ_SRTP01000061.1:0-507 GCF_004791945.1 Mesorhizobium sp. M3A.F.Ca.ET.175.01.1.1
GACAATTACACGCTCAGGCAAATATACTTCATTTCAGTATAATGATCGATTCCGTATTTCGAACCTTCACGGCCTATTCCCGACTGCTTGATGCCGCCAAAGGGCGCAACCTCAGTGGAGATCAGCCCGGTGTTGACCCCCACCATGCCGAACTCGAGAGCCTCCGCCACCCGGAAGATTTTCGAGACATCCCTCGAAAAGAAGTAAGACGCAAGGCCAAATTCAGTGTTGTTTGCCATTTCTATGACCTGTTGCTCGGTCGAAAATTTGAACAGCGGCGCAACAGGTCCGAATGTCTCTTCGCTGGAAAGGCGCATTTCGCCGGTTGCGCCGGTCAAGATAGTGGGCTCAAAAAAGAGGCCCCCTTGGCTCGCAGGTTTGCCACCGGCTTCCACCGTCGCCCCCTTTGCCACGGCGTCGGCGACGTGCTCCAGTACTTTCTTCAACGCGTTCCGGTCGATGAGGGGGCCTGTAGTGACCCCTTCGGTGAAGCCGTCGCCGACCTTC
>NZ_SRTP01000062.1:0-505 GCF_004791945.1 Mesorhizobium sp. M3A.F.Ca.ET.175.01.1.1
AGGCGATCAGCGCTGCCGCTTCGTGCGGCGCCGGCATCAGCGTGGCGCGGCAGGGCGACCAGGTCGCGCTGCTGCGCATCACCGGCAAGACGCAGGCGCTCGAAATCCGCGCCGGCCGGGCGCTGCCGGTCAAGTTCCTGGGCAGCGCCAATGGCGCGCTTGCGCCGGCGACCCTTGCACTCCTCGTCGACCAGGTTTCGCCGATCCAGGCGGCGGCCGCTCCAGCCGCCACCTCCGCCCGGCAGGCGAGCACCAACCAGCCGCGCGCGCCACCTGCCGCATAAGGCTCGGCCGCAATGCGCGGCACTCAAACGAAAAACCTTTTCATCGCGTCGCGGTCCGGCGACGGCCGCTGGCCGTCCGTCGGTCGTGTGCGCGCAGTTCGGATATCATTCAATGCAACGCATCAAGACATTCAAGACACTGACGCGCGGTGTCTCGGCCGCGCTGTTTCTCTCGGTCCAGGTGATCATCTGCATCGGAACCGTTTTTTGGGCGGTCGCCG
>NZ_SRTP01000063.1:0-495 GCF_004791945.1 Mesorhizobium sp. M3A.F.Ca.ET.175.01.1.1
CAGACATCCTCGTCGTCGCCGCTGATGATGCCGACCTTGATCGCCTTCTTGTTCTCGGCGAAGGACGGCGAGGGCGCCGTGAGGCCGATGACGGCGAATGTCGCGGCAAAGAGCGCGGCAAGTCCGGCGCGCCTGGTGATTGACGTAACGAGAGGTTTTGAAGCGTTGCCGAGGTCGGACATGATGCGTTCCTTGCGATCCTGAATTCATTTCGGCCTGGCGGAGCGCGAAGCCTTGATGTCAGCATCACCAATGCTGCCCGCCGGGGCAAAGAAGCGCTTTTCCTATCGAACGGAAGGTGGAAAATATTCTCTCAAAGATTTTATGACTTGGAGAACGCTGGCCGCCGTCGGGCAGACATTCGGCGCGGCGAAAGGTCGAAGCGGCGCCTATGAAGCCCGTTGCGCCGCGGACCAGGGCAATCGATCGTGTTCCCGCAGCCGCGACATGGTCGGCAGTCCTCTGGCTTCCTGCGTGGCAAAGCCCAATCGCGTC
>NZ_SRTP01000064.1:0-494 GCF_004791945.1 Mesorhizobium sp. M3A.F.Ca.ET.175.01.1.1
CGGCGAGCTCGTTCTGGCCGCGCGCGAGGAACATCGAGGCATCGGCCGCCATGTTGTACTTGCGGTAGATGCCGTCGAGGATGGCCGCGGCCTGCTCCATCTTGATCTTGCCGGCATCGACACCGCGCGAAAGCTGGTTGAGCGCGCTCTCCATGCGCTGTGCGGCGGCATAACCGTCGATGTACTGACGGGAGAGGCGCGCGAGCACGTCACCGGACTGGCTGATCTTCTGCTGGCTGACCGTGACGGCGTTGCCGACGCCTTGCGACGACGCGGTCATCGCCTGATCGGCGGCTACCTTCTGCTGCGCTCCGGCGACATTCTTGCTGGCGTCCATCTCGGCGGAGACGCGGAGGCTGGAAAGTTGAACGGTCATTTCTCAGCCTCCTTTCTCTTGACGACGTGATCGAGCCATTCGGCGTCGATGGCGCTCAGCATCTGCTGGAAGATGTCGAAATCTTCGCCGGTGATGTCGTGGTCGTGGGCGTAGCGGC
>NZ_SRTP01000065.1:0-490 GCF_004791945.1 Mesorhizobium sp. M3A.F.Ca.ET.175.01.1.1
ATATCCGAGCGCAATTGCAACCATGGTCTCGGAGACCGACGCGTCAACAGCCTGAGCCACTGCCAAGGCGGCGGGAATAACGCCGGCACCCGCGTGACCTGCTGCGCCACGATGACCGTCGTCGATATCCAGCGCGCTTGCCGCAGCGCTGTTCGCCATCGCGGCGCCGACCACACTAGAACGATCCTCGGTCAACCAAATGCTGATCAGGCCCTCGCCATAGGCTTCCAGTGCTGATTTTCTGGCAGCATCAGCTAACGGCGATCGCAGGCCCGCAGCCGTGGCACCGATAAGATCTAAAATGAGCAACGAAATTGTACGCCGTGTCGCCGCAGGCAGTGCACTTGCTGGATAGCTGCTAACGAATTCGGCGAGTTCAGATATGGCTCGCACTGAGGTATACTCCAATATATCCGCTTCTTTGGCGATAAAATGCCTGCCAAAATGGAGGCTGACGTTGTGCAGGGGGACGGCTATTAGCGCCGCAGCC
>NZ_SRTP01000066.1:0-480 GCF_004791945.1 Mesorhizobium sp. M3A.F.Ca.ET.175.01.1.1
CTCGGTCTCGACGATCTTGGCGAGGTCGTCGTCGGACAGCACGGCGAGGTCGGCGAGCATGGCGTCGCGCTTCTTCGCCAGAGCTTTCGCCGCCTTTTCGTCGGCCTTTGCCTTGGCGGCCGCGTCCTCTTCTGCCTTCACGGCCGTCGCGATTTCCTCTTCCGTGCTGCGCGAAGTGTAGCCTACGGGCGGATAGCTCGCTGCAGGATACCCGGCAGCGATATATTCAGCGATGGTCGGGCCGTCATCCGGCAGCGCGGCCTTGCCCTTCTTCCGGCCGACAGCCTCGACGTATCCGGCCTTCTCCAGGCCTTCGAAGAGCTCCTCCGGAACCTCATCTTCGGTGCCCTTGACGATCTCGCGGCCGTGGATATTGCCGCCGTCGGCGACGCGGACGGTCTGCAGAACGTTGACTGCCTTCATGCTCATGGGATTTCTCCTTTTTCCGGGTAAGGCGAGCGCTCGGTCGAGTGGCCACTC
>NZ_SRTP01000067.1:0-477 GCF_004791945.1 Mesorhizobium sp. M3A.F.Ca.ET.175.01.1.1
GCGAATGTGCGAGCGGCCCTGGAATGGTGCTTCGGGCCCGGCGGGAACACCCGGCTCGGCATCCGGCTTGCCACTGCCGCGGCTCCGGTCCTCCTGTCGATGTCCCTGCTCACCGAATGCCGCCGCTGGACTGCCCAGGCAATTCTTGCCCAAGACGGCACGCATGGCGGGCCCGACGAGATGCGTCTTCAGGCGGCCTCGGGTGTGTCCCTGATGTTCACGCGCGGAGGACAGGACGCGGCGCGTGTGGCATTGAACAGAAGCCTGGCCATTGCCGAGGAACGCGGCAATGCGCTCGATCAGCTCCAGGTTTTGGGCCCATTGCAGATGTTCCACTTGCGCACAGGAGGGTTCAGGACGGCGCTCAGCTATGCGGAGCGCTGCTCCGTCATCGCCGGCACCATCAAGGACTCCGTGTCCACGATATTGGCGCACTCGTTGATGGGAATCTCGCTCCATCTGAACGGGGAGCATGGC